>NZ_JBEZGA010000002.1:126401-528043 GCF_040649715.1 Micromonospora sp. NPDC048887
GCGCCGGCATGAGCGAGCGACAGCGAGCGAATCATCGACACGGCGCCGGAGAGTCTCGTGGCGGCGCCGCGCGAAGCGGGGCGCCGGCATGAGCGAGCGACAGCGAGCGAATCATCGACACGGCGCCGGAGAGTCTCGTGGCGGCGCCGCGCGAAGCGGGGCGCCGGCATGAGCGACGTGACCGAATCCGCCCTGCCCGCGCAGTCGCCGCCGGTGGAGCGGGCGGAGACCGCGAAGGCCGACGCGCCGGCGAAGCTCTCCTGGTGGCGCGGCGACGGCGGTGAGGGCGCCAAGCGCAACCTCGGCCTGCTCGCCACGCTCGTCGTGCTGGTGGTCATCGGCGTCCTGACCCGCCCCGACCTCTACGGCGACCCGAACTGGGTGTGGGGCAACACGCTCACCATCCTCAAGCTCGCCTCGGTGGTCGGCGTGGTCACCGTCGGTATGACCTTCGTGATCATCGGCGGCGGCATCGACCTGTCGGTGGGCGCGATCGTCGCGCTCGCAGGAGTGTGGTGCACCACTGTGGCCACGCAGAGCTACGGTGCGGGCGGCATGATCTTCACCGCGCTGACCGTCGGGCTCGCCGTCGGCGTGGTGAACGGGCTGCTCGTCTCGTACGGGCGGCTGGTGCCGTTCATCGCCACGCTGGCCATGCTCGTCGCCGCCCGGGGGCTGGCGGCGGAGATCTCCGACAAGCAGACCCAGGTGTCGGGCAACACGTTCATCAACGGCATCGCCAGCACGAACGTGCTCGGCATCCCGCTGCTGGTCTACATCCTGGTGGCGGTGGTGGCGGCGGGCTGGGTGCTGTTGAACCGCACCACGTTCGGCCGCCGTACGGTGGCGGTCGGCGGCAACCCGGAGGCGGCCCGGCTCGCCGGCATCAACGTCCGCCGGCACACAGTGCTGCTCTACGCGCTGTCCGGCCTGTGCTGCGGCATCGCCGCGGTCATGCTGACCGCGCAGGCCACCTCCGCGCAGGCGGCGATGGCCAACCTCTACGAGCTGGACGCGATCGCCGCCGCGATCATCGGCGGCACGCTGCTCAGCGGCGGGCGGGGCACGATCATCGGCTCCCTGCTCGGGGTGATCATCTTCTCCACCATCACCAACCTGTTCGCCATCAACAACCTCTCCGCCGAGGCCCAGAACATGGTCAAGGGCGGCATCATCGTCGCCGCCGTCCTGGTCCAGCAGGTGCAGTTCGGCAGTCTCACCCAGTTCCTCGCCCGCAACCGGGCCACCACCACCTGACCCCACCCGCGCACACCCGGCTGCCGTCGTACCGACGGTGGTCCGGCCCGCCACACCCGCAACCACCCCACCACCTCATCCCAGGAGGCGTCATGAGAACACCGCGCCATGACCTGTCCCGCCGCCGGCTGCTCTTCGGCGGGGCCGCCGTCTCCGCCGGGGTGCTGCTCGCCGGCTGCACCAGCAACGAGCAGAGCCCGACCGAGGCGCAGACCAAGGCGGCCGGTTCCGGCGCCGGCACCGAGCCGGGCAAGAAGGTGAGCATCGGCTTCTCCGCCCCGGCCGCCGACCACGGCTGGATCGCCGCCATCACCAACAACGCCAAGGCGCAGGCCGGGGCGTACCAGGACGTGGAGCTGAAGTCGGTCGAGGCCGGCGCGGACGCGGCGGCCCAGCGCGCGGCGCTGTCCACGCTGATCTCGCAGAAGCCGGACGTGATCGTGCTGCTGCCGCACGACGGCAAGGAACTCAACGCGTTCGGGCTGGAGGCGATGAAGGCCGACATCCCGGTGGTGAACCTGGACCGGGCCTTCCCGGACGCGCGCGCCTACCGGTGCCAGATCAAGGGCGACAACTACGGCATGGGGGTGGCCGCCGCCACCTACATCGCCGAGCAGCTGAAGGCCAAGGGCGTGAGCAACCCGGTGATCGGCGAGATCCCCGGCATCGAGTCGCTGGAGCTGACCCAGGAACGGTCGAAGGGGTTCGCCGACACGCTCGCCTCGTACGGATTCAAGGTCGCCAACCGGCGGCCGGCCGAGTTCACAGTCGACTCCGGGCAGCAGGCGGCCACCGGCCTGTTCCAGGCTCTGCCGAAGCTCGACGCGGTCTGGAACCACGACGACGACCAGGGCATCGGCGTGCTCGCGGCGGTCAACCAGGCCAACCGCAAGGAATTCATCATGGTCGGCGGCGCCGGCTCGAAGAAGGCGATGGAGGACATCGCCGCCGACAACACGGTCCTCAAGGCCACAGTCACCTACAGCCCGTCGATGGCCTCCTCGGCCATCTCCCTGGCCCGCCTGATCGGCCAGGGCAAGGGCATGTCCGACCTGGTCGAACTCCAGGTACCGAAGGAGATCGTGCTCGCCTCCGAGACGATCACCAAGGAGAACGCGGGCGACTACCTGAAGCTCGGGTTCTGACACACGGGGGGAGACCCACCTTGTCCAGTCACGACAGCATCCTGCGCGTCGGCATGGTCGGCTACGCGTTCATGGGCGCCGCGCACTCCCAGGCGTGGCGCACCGTGAACCGGGTGTTCGACCTGCCGGCGCGGGTGCGGATGGCGCTCGTCTGCGGCCGGGACGAACCGAAGGTGGCCGAGGCCGCCGACCGGCTCGGCTGGGACGGCTACACCACCGACTGGCGGCGGCTCGTCGAGTCCGACGAGATCGACGTGGTCGACATCTGCACGCCGGGGGACAGCCACCGCGAGATCGCGCTCGCCGCGCTCGCCGCGGGCAAGCACGTGCTGTGCGAGAAGCCGCTGGCGAACAGCGTGGCCGAGGCCCGCGAGATGACCGGGGCCGCGGCCCGGGCACGCGAGTCCGGGGTACGTGCCATGTGCGGTTTCAACTACCGGCGGGTGCCGGCTGTCGCCCTGATGCGGCAACTGGTGGCGGACGGGCGGATCGGCGAGATCCGGCACGTCCGGGCGACCTATCTCCAGGACTGGATCGTCGATCCGCAGTTCCCGCTGGTGTGGCGGTTGCAGAAGGACAGGGCGGGCTCCGGCGCGCTCGGTGACATCGGCGCGCACATCATCGACCTGACCCAGTACGTCGCCGGTCAGCTCATCACCGGGGTCAGCGCGCTGACCGAGACGTTCGTCCGCCAGCGGCCCCTCGTGGCCGGGTCGAGCGGCCTGGCCGCGCGGGCCGACGGCAACGGCAGCGCGATGGGGCAGGTGACAGTGGACGACGCGGCGGTGTTCGTGGCCCGGCTGGACGGGGGAGCGCTGGCCACGTACGAGGCGACCCGCTTCGCCACCGGCCGTAAGAACGCGCTGCGGGTCGAGATCAACGGCTCGTGCGGCAGCGTCGTGTTCGACCTGGAACGCCTCAACGAGCTGGAGTTCCTGGACGCCACCCGACCCAGCGCCGAACAGGGCTTCAGCCGGATCCTGGTGACCGAGCCGGAGCACCCGTACCTGGGTGCGTGGTGGCCGCCCGGCCACATCATCGGCTACGAGCACTCCTTCACCCACCAGGCGCGCGACTTCGTCGAGGCGGTCGCCACCGGCGCCGACCCGGCCCCGTCGTTCGCCGACGCGTTGCAGGTCCAGCTCGTGCTCGACGCGGTCACCCGCTCGGCCGAGCGGGCCGCCTGGACGGAGGTGGAGCCCGCTCTGGCCGACGCCTCCGCCTGACCCGAGGCGGGCCCCGTGCGGTCCGCCGACACTCACCGGCACCGGCCGGCGAGGGCCCGCCGCGGTTGCGCCCCGCGGTGGGACGAGGCCGGCGCCGGCGAGCGTGCCGCCGGAGTCCGCCGGCACGACCAGCACGGCCCGCCGGTGGGGCCGGACCGGGATTCCCCGGCCGCGCCGGCGGGCGACCGCGAGGTGGCCGGTGACCCGGCGGGAGGCGCAACCCGCCCGGGAGCAGACGCCGCGGCGTCCACCGGTGCCCACGTGCCGCCTCCGGTCGTCCTCGCCCCGGTCCGCGACGGAATCCCCCATCACCGCAGGGGAGAAGGACAATGGCGCGACCCATCACGCTCTTCACCGGCCAGTGGGCCGATCTGCCGTTCGACGAGGTCTGCCGGCTTGCCGCCGAGTGGGGCTACGACGGGCTGGAGATCGCCTGCTGGGGCGACCACTTCGAGGTGGACAAGGCACTCGCCGACGACTCGTACGTGGAGCGCAAACGGGACACCCTCGCCAGGCACAACCTCCAGGTGTTCGCCGTCTCCAACCACCTGGTCGGGCAGGCGGTCTGCGACCACCCGATCGACGAGCGGCACCAGGACATCCTCCCGGCCCGGATCTGGGGCGACGGCGATCCGGAGGGGGTGCGGCAGCGGGCCGCCGAGGAGATCAAGGACACCGCGCGGGCGGCGGCGAAGTTCGGCGTACGCACCGTCGTCGGCTTCACCGGTTCGTCCATCTGGCACACCGTGGCGATGTTCCCGCCGGTGCCACCAGCCATGATCGAGCGCGGCTACCAGGACTTCGCCGACAGGTGGAACCCGATCCTTGACGTCTTCGACGAGGTGGGCGTGCGGTTCGCGCACGAGGTGCACCCCAGCGAGATCGCGTACGACTACTGGACCACGAAGCGCACGCTGGAGGCGATCGGGCACCGGGAGGCGTTCGGGCTGAACTGGGATCCGTCGCACTTCGTCTGGCAGGAGCTGGACCCGGTGAACTTCATCTTCGACTTCGCCGACCGGATCTACCACGTCGACTGCAAGGACGCGAAGGTCCGTACCGGGGACGGGCGGCGCGGACGGCTCTCCTCCCACCTGCCCTGGGCCGACATGCGGCGCGGCTGGGACTTCGTCTCCACCGGCCACGGCGACGTGCCGTGGGAGGACTGCTTCCGGGCGCTGAACGCGATCGGCTACGACGGCCCGATCTCGGTCGAGTGGGAGGACGCCGGCATGGACCGCCTGGTCGGCGCGCCGGAGGCACTCCAGTTCGTCCGCCGCCTGGCCTTCGACGCCCCGTCCGCGGCCTTCGACGCCGCCTTCACCAGCCGCGACTGACCCACCCCACCCACCCTCCCGCCCCGCCCTCCGTCCTCTAGCGCCCGCGATCTTGCAGTTGCGGCCCTCCCGAAACGGGAATAAGCGGCATCACAGGGGCCGCAACTGCAAGATCGGCGGGGCGAAGAGGGTGGGGTGGGGTGGGTCAGCGGGCGGTGTAGGTGTGGCTGCTGGCCAGGTGGGCTGCGCCGAGCAGGCCGGCGGTGTCGCCGAGGTCGGACAGGACGATCGGCATGCTGCCGGTGGCCAGCGGTGTGGAGCGCCGGTAGACCACGCTCCGGATCTCCGCGAGCAGGACCGGCCCGGTCCCGGCCGGCGCCCCGCCGATGATGACGATGGCCGGGTTGACGAAGCTGACCAGCCCGACCAGCACCCGGCCGAGCCGGCGCGCGGCGTCGCGGACGAGTGTCTGTGCCGCCGCGTCGCCCTCGGTGGCCGCCGACGCCACGTCGGCCACCGACAGCGTCCCGGCCGCCGCGAGCCGGTCCGCCAGCGCCGTCGAGCGCCCCGCCCGCGCGGCCGTCACCGCCTCCCGCACCAGTGCGGCATCCCCGCAGTACGCCTCGACGCACCCGTTGTTGCCGCAGCCGCAGAGCGGCCCGTCCTCGGTGAGCTGGAGATGGCCGATGTCGCCGGCCCCGCTGGCCGCGCCCCGGTAGAGCGACCCGGCGAGCACCAGCCCGCAGCCGACCGCCTCACCCAGCTTGACGTAGAGGAAGTCGTCGAACGGGCGGCCGGTGCCGGCGTGCCGTTCGCCGAGGGCCATCGCGTTGGCGTCGTTGTCCACCTGCACCGGGCAGCCCAGCTCGGCGGCGAGCGTGTCGCGTACCGGGAAGCGGTGCCAGCCGGGCAGGGCCGGCGCGGACACCGGCGTGCCGTCGCGGACCTCGACCGGCGCGGGCAGCGCGACGCCGACGCCGGTGAGTGACGTCAGTCCCGCCTCGACGCGAAGCTTGCCGAGCAGTTCGGCGACGCGCCCGACCACCACGTCCGGGCCGAGCCGCACGTCCACCGGTTCGTCGTGCCGGGCGAGCGGGTTCAGTTCGCCGTCGGTGAGCGCGACCCGCAGGACGCCGCCGCCGACGAGTACCGCGCCGAACCGGACCTGCGCGCCGACGCGCAGCAGCGACGAGCGGCGGCCGCCCCGCGACGCGGCCGGTCCGGCGCCCTCCACCAGGCCGAGCGCGGTCAGCCGCTCCACCTCGGCGGCGAACCGGGCCCGGGGCAGGCCGAGCAGGTCGGCCAGCTCGACCCGGGAGCGTGGACCGTCGTCGCGCAGCAGGCGCAGCAGCCGCGCCTGATCCACCGTCTCCGGTCCGACCATCGGCATGCGGCCACCTCCCCACCGAGAATGTGCCACACCCGGGCCCAGGCGCACGGAAGCGGGCCGGTCACCCGGAGGTGACCGGCCCGCTGTCCGCTGTTGTCAGAGCGTGTTGCCGGTGCTGGACGGCTTGGTGCTCGTGCCGGTCGTGCTGGTCGAGCCGGACGTGCTGGTCGAGGCCGTGCCGTTGGCGCTGCGGCTGCCGACCGAGGCCGGCGTGCCGGCGAACGGCTTGTCGGCGTCGGTCATGCCCGGCTTGCCGCCGTTGCCGGTGGCGAGCTTCTCACCGATCTTGGTCTGTCCCAGCTTGTCCTTGCCCTCCGAGTAGAGCCGGTTCGCCTGGGCCTGCGCGACCCCGGCCGCCTCCTGGACGGTCGGGTGGTCGAGCACCTTGCGCCCGCGGACCACCAGCTCCTCGTACTTCTCCCGGCCGGCACGGGCGCCCAGGACGAATCCCGCAGCCAGCCCGCCAAGAAACATGATCTTTCCGCGCATGGCGGCTCCTTCCGTACCTGACGCTCTCGCCGGTTTCCCGCCAGCTCGGCGGAACGACCGTCTCGCGCCTGCGTTCTCTGTCGACGGCTAACTACCCATCCTGCTCTCCGCTCATGCCTCCCTGTGCCGAGATGACGATTTGTCCGGAATCCTGGCGCGTCCGCCCGGTCGGGTCCTCCTCCGGTAACCCCCTGGCGTACCACCCCCCGATGTCCTGTACTCTTGTCCCCGTCGCACGGAGCGGAGAGATCCGCACCGAGCGGTGCACGGTCCCCTGTAGCTCAATTGGCAGAGCAGCCGGCTGTTAACCGGCAGGTTATTGGTTCGAGTCCAATCGGGGGAGCTTCGCTCCACGTCACGCCCGTCGGCATCGCCGACGGGCGTTCGTCGTTCCGGTGGCCCCGGCGATGCCCGGCTGCCCGGTTTCCGCCCCCGAGTCCTCGTTCGCCCGGCAGGATGTTCAGCGTCGACTTAGACTCCCGCTGCGTCGATTGATGCGTCGATTCGAGGACGGTGGAGATGGCCGCAGGACGCAGTCGCTGGACCGCGACGCTGATCGCGGTGGCGGTGGTGCTCGGGTGGCTGATCGTCGGCGGCATCGCCGGCCCCTACTCCGGCAAGCTCGGCGAGGTCTCCACAAACGACAACGCCTCCTTCCTGCCGGCCGACGCCGAGGCCACCCGGGCGCAGGACCTGGCCGGCGGATTCGTCGACCGCGAGACCACCCCGGCACTCGTGGTCTACGAACGACCCGGCGGCCTCACCCCGGCCGACCAGCAGCGCATCCAGGCCGATGCGGACCGCTTCGCCGAGGTGCCCGGCGTGGTCGGCCCGCTGCCGCCACCGGTCGTCAGCCAGGACAAGCAGGCCGCCCAGGTGATCGTGCCGATCGACAGCGCCGAGGGCGAACAGATCCGGTCCGTGGTGCAACGCCTGCGCGACATCGCCGGCCCGGACCGCGACGGGCTCACCGTCGACGTGGCCGGACCCGCCGGGCTGCTCGGCGACCTGATCGAGGTGTTCAGCGCGATCGACGGGCCGCTGCTGCTCGTCACGCTGACAGTGGTGCTTGTCATCCTGCTCGTCGTCTACCGCAGCCCGGTCCTCTGGATCTTCCCGCTGCTGGCCGCCGGGATGTCGTACTCGCTCGCCGCCGTCTTCGTCTACCTGCTCGCCGACCACGACATCGTCAAGCTCAACGGGCAGGCGCAGGGCATCCTCACCGTGCTCGTCTTCGGCGCCGGCACCGACTACGCGCTGCTGCTCATCGCCCGCTACCGGGAGGAACTGCACCGGTACGAGCGGCCCTGGGACGCGATGCGGGCCGCCTGGAAGGGCGCCGCCCCGGCCGTCATCGCCTCCGGCGCCACAGTCATCGTCAGCCTGCTCTGCCTGCTGCTGTCCAGCCTCAACTCCAACCGGGCGCTCGGCCCGGTCAGCGCCGTCGGCATCGCCGCCACGCTGCTGGTGATGCTCACGTTCCTGCCCGCGCTGCTCGTCCTCGGCGGCCGGTGGGCGTTCTGGCCCCGGCGACCCCGCTACGACCAGGCCGACCCGCGCACCGAGCACGGCATCTGGGGGCGGATCGCCGGGTTCGTGGCGCGCCGCGCGCGTACCGTCTGGGCCGTCACCGCCGTGGTGCTCGCCGCCCTCGCGATCGGGGTGACCCAGCTCGGCGCCACCACGCTCGGCCAGTCCCAGCTGTTCACCCAGCGCACCGACTCGGTGGCCGGGCAGGAGGTCATCGACAGGCACTTCCCGGCCGGCACCGGCAGCCCCGCCCTCATCTTCACCACCCAGGCCACCGCCCGGCAGGTCGCCCAGGTGGCGCAGGGCGTACCGGGAGTCGCCTCGGTGCTGCCGCTCGGCGAGCGGGGCGAGAACGCGCCGCCCGACCCGAACGCGCCCCCCAAGGTGGTCGACGGCCGGGTGCAGCTCGACGTCACGCTCGCCGACCCGCCGGACAGCAACGGCGCCGAACGCACCATCCGCGACCTGCGCGAGGCGGTGCACCGGGTACCCGGCGCCGACGCCGTGGTCGGCGGCTTCACCGCGATCAACGTGGACACCGCCGACGCCTCGGTACGCGACCGCGACGTCATCATCCCGGTGGTGCTGCTGGTCATCGCGGTCATCCTGGCCCTGCTGCTGCGCGCCCTGGTCGCCCCGGTGCTGCTGATCGCCACAGTGGTGCTGTCGTTCCTGGCCACGCTCGGCCTGTGCGCGCTGCTGTTCCGGTACGTCTTCGACTTCCCCGGCGTCGACCAGTCGTTCCCGCTGTTCGCGTTCGTGTTCCTGGTCGCGCTCGGCATCGACTACAACATCTTCCTGATGAGCCGGGTCCGCGAGGAGTCGGTACGCCGCGGCACCCGCGCCGGAGTGCTCGCCGGACTGGCCGTCACCGGGGGCGTCATCACCTCCGCCGGCATCGTGCTCGCCGCCACGTTCTCCGCGCTCGCCGTCCTGCCGCTCGTAGTACTCGTCGAGCTGGGCGTGGCGGTGGCCGTCGGCGTACTCCTGGACACCATCGTGGTCCGCTCGCTGCTGGTGCCCGCGCTCGCGTACGACATCGGGCCGAAGGTCTGGTGGCCGGGCCGGTTGTCGCGGTCGCACCGTGAGGGCGACCGCGCCGGGGCGGGGGTGGACCGTGCCTGACACGGACGTGGTGGTCGTCGGCGGCGGCCTGGCCGGTCTCGCCGCCGCCCGGCGGCTGCACCGCGCCGGTGTGCCGTGGCGGCTGCTGGAGGCGGGCGACCGGCTCGGCGGGCGGGTCGCCACCGACCGCGTCGACGGGTTCCTGCTGGACCGGGGCTTCCAGGTGCTCAACACCGCGTACCCGCGGCTCGGCGGCCTGGTCGACCTCGACGCGCTCGACCTGGGCTGGTTCACCTCCGGGGTGCTGGTGCGTCGCGGCGACCGGCTGGAACGCCTGGTCAACCCGTTGCGCGAACCCAGCGGCGCGCCCGGCACGCTCACCGCCGGAATCGGGTCGCTGACCGACAGGTTGCGGTTCGCCGCGCTCGCCGCCGGCTACGCGACGGTGCCGGTCGGGCGGCTGCTCGGCACGCCCGAGACCACCGCCGAGAAGGCGCTGCGCCGGGCCGGGCTCTCCGACGCGATCATCGAGGAACTGCTCCGGCCGTTCCTGTCCGGCGTGCTGCTCGACCGTGAGCTGGCCACCTCCAGCCACGTCCTCGCGGTCGTCATGCGCTCCTTCGCCCGAGGGAGGATCGGCCTCCCGGCGGACGGGATGCAGGCGCTGCCCAGGGCGCTCGCCGCGCCGCTGCCCGCCGAACTGATCGAGCTGAACACCCCGGTCACCCAGGTCGGCCCCGGCCGGGTCCGCACCCCGTCCGGCGAGATCACCGCCCGCGCCGTCGTGGTCGCCGTCGACCCACCGGCGGCGGCCACGCTGCTGCCAGGTCTTCCTCGGGTACGCATGCACGCCTACACCACCTACTACCACAGCACCGGCACGGCGCCCCTGGACGAGCCGATCCTGCTGCTCGACGGCGACCGGCGCGAAATGATCGCCAACACGGTGGTGGTGAGCCGGGCCGCGCCCACGTACGCGCCGGACGGCCGGCACCTCATCGCCACGTCGGTGGTCGGCCCGCAGGCCCCGCCCGAACCGGTGATCCGGCGCGAACTGGACCGCCTCTACGGCCGCTCCACCGCCGACTGGACCCACCTCACCACAGTCGCCGTGCCGGACGCGCTCCCCGCCGCCCCGCCACCGCAGGGCCGGCTGCGCAAGCCGGTCGCGCTCGGCGACGGCCAGTACGTGGCCGGGGACCACCGCGACAGCCCGTCCATCCAGGGCGCGCTCGCCAGCGGATGGCGTACGGCCGGTGCCGTGGTGGCCGACCTGCGGGGCGCGTGACGCGTTGGTGGGCGGGTTGCGCGTTGTTATCCTCGCGTTGCCCATCGTGCTGTCGCGGCAGACTTCCGCCCGGTGGGTGGTGGTCCGGGCAACGATCGGCGGGTTACGATCCGGCGCGGTCACGGGGCGGTAGCTCAGCCGGTTAGAGCAGGGGACTCATAATCCCTCGGTCGCGGGTTCGAACCCCGCCCGCCCCACCAGCCGTTTTCCCAGCTCAACCATGCTGCCGACGACCCGGACCGATCGCGTCGAGGTCCGGTCCCACGCCCTCAGTCCGCACTGAGTCCGCAGCAGCACGACCCGCCGCCCGGTCGAGGCGATCCGCCACCTGGTTCAGGTCGTCCTCGAACAGGTCCGCGTACACGTCCAACGTCATGGCCGCCGAAGCGTGCCCGAGCATCCGCTGCACCGCCTTCACGTTGGCGCCCTCAGCCACCGCAAGACTGGCCGCAGTGTGCCGCAGCTCGTGCGGCGTCAGGCCCGCAAGCCCGACCAACACAGCAGCCCGGTCGAAGACCCGACGACGGAAGTTGTTGTTACGCAACACCTCCCCGGCAGGCGACGTGAACACCAGCTCGTCACCGGAACGGCCGGCGATCTGCGCGGCGATCGGCTCGACCAGGAAGCGGGGGAGCGGCACCGACCGGCGTTGGTACGTCTTCGGCGTGCCGAACACCGCCCGACCGTTGACCTCGGTCACCGACTCCGCCACCAGTAGCCGGCGCTTCACCAGGTCCACCCGCCCGCACGCGCAGCGCGGCCAGCTCGTCCCAGCGCAACCCGGTGTAGGCCAGCACCCGGATGATCAGCCCGTACGGCTCTGCCGCCGCCGCCAGCTCGCCCACCTGGCCGTGCGTCAGGAACACTTTCTCCGCGCGCCCGACGCGGGGGAGCCGCACACCTGACGCGACGTTGCTAGTCAGCCGACCATCCCGCACCGCGAGGGCCAGCAGCAGCGAGAACACCCGGTGAGCCTGCCGAACGGTGGATGGCGCAAGACCGGCCTGCGTCATGCGGCGTACCCACTCGCCAACGTCGGCATGCGTGACTGCCGAAAGCGGGACGCGCTCCACCTTGTTGCGGTCCGGGGAGGCTGGACGGTCTGGCGACTGCCCGACGAGGAGATCCGCTAGCCTTACCGGCCAGTGTCCCCGATACTCGCGACGTGACCAGCAAAAACCCTCACACCCCGCAGCTGCCTCGCGTCCCCCACCCAGCCGACAGCCCAGCACTGCCCATCTACATGGTCATCTTCTTCTTCCTGGGCCTCGCCGCATTCTGCGCACATGGACTGGCTGACAACGCAATCATCATCGCGAGCATCGTCTCGGGGGTGTTCTTCACGTGCTTCCTGATCCTGTTCGGGATCTACTGGACCGGATACCTGCTGAAGCGGCACGCCATCTGGCAAGCCGAGGGTCAGGCTGAATCCGATGGGCCATCCACGGGCCCGTAGCCAGAGGCTGAGCGGTCACGAGCGGGCACGAGGCGTACCCGGATCAGCCACCGGTCGCAGGCGTTTCAGGCATCAGAACCGGTTGAGGTCGCTCTTCCAAACTGACGGTTCGGGCGGCTCGCCCGCGGTCCGCATCTGGTCCGCAAGAGGTCGATCGACAGCGGAGGAGTGGTGTGAGATGTCGAGAGGCGTTTCCGCTGCTAGACCGCCGTCCGACGAGGTCGGCGGGACGGGCAGTTTGATCTCATAATCCCTCGGTCGCGGGTTCGAACCCCGCCCGCCTCACCACGCGAAACCTCCTGCTCAGCCGAGCTACCAGTACCTGCCGCAGGTCGGCTCGAGCTTGTCGACCGCAGCCTCCAGGGCAGCCGTGTCGCTCGCTACCTTCACGAGCCCTTCCACCTGGGTCGGCTTGATCGAGCGGATCTCGGCGGCCTTCCGGCCTGCGGCCATCATGAGCGGCGCGAATTTGCTCCGCAGCGTGCGGTCCGCCTGCTCGCCGGCCACCCGGTTCGTCACCACCTCGAGGTTGCGCAACCGGTCGAGCGCTTCCGCCCGAGCGTTGACGATCTCGGCCTCCACTGTCGAGGCGGCGGCGACCCCGGCCAGGGTGATCAGGCCGGCGATGGCCTTCTCCAACGGGCCCTTGAGGGCGGTGCAGGCCGCCTTGTTGCTGGCGGTGGCCACTTGAGTGGCCTTCCTGGTCGTGGGCGGCGCCGCAGGGGCCGTCGAGGACCTGGAGGTCCCCGCAGTCCGTGGGGTCTCCGAGGGCCGGGGGGTCGACGAGGGCTCGGGTGCGAGGCTCGGTGTCGCAGTCGGCGCCGCGGGCGTCGCGAGGGGGAACTCCGTGGATGTGCTCGCCGCCACGGTGGGCGTGCTCGGCATCTCGTCGGCGCTGCCACACGCCGAAGCGGTGAGCAGCATCGCGGCGACCGCCACGCAGAGCCCGAGCCGTCGTACCGTCACGTCTTATTCCTGTCTCTCGATCTTGCGGAAGCGCGACGATACATGGCGGACGCAGTGCCGACCATGGGCCGGCTGGACCGGGCGCCGGTCGGCAGGACCTCGGCGATCCCAGGGCTCTGTCCCGAGCCACGCCTCGCCAGAGACCGGCCGGGGCGGATGAGCCTCGGCGACCCGCTGTGACGGCGCGTTGTCCGGATGAATGATCGCGCCGGGCCAGGTCGACGGGCCGGCGACCGACTCAGACATTTGTCCAAGACGAGCACCCGATGCCCCGCGCACCATCGCCTACATGACCCAGCACGACGTCGAGCACCCGCACGGCATACATGTCGTCCACGACGGCCCGCGGCAGGCGCCGCCGCTGGTACTCATCCACGGCTCGGGTGCCGCGAGCGCCTCCTGGGGCCTGATGGTCCCGGCACTGGCCGCCCACCATCACGTCATTCGGGTCGACCTCCCGGGGTGCGGCCGGTCCGCGCCCGCGCCGTCGTACGACGTGGTCGCCCAGGCGAACCGGGTGGCAGCGGTCCTCGACGACCTCGGCGTTCGCCGGGCGGCGGTGGCCGGACATTCCAGCGGCGGCTACGTCGGGACCGCGCTCGCCGAACAGCGCCCCGACCTGGTGGCGTCGCTCGCCCTGATCAGCACCGGTCCGAGCCTTGACGTGCTCCTTCCGCAGCCGGTCGTCCTCCGCGTACTGCTGGGGCCGCTGCTCGGTCCGCTCATCTGGTCGATCCGGCCGGACGGGTGGATCCGCAGGGGCATCGGTGCGACGGCCGCTCGCCCGGTGGACATCCCGGACGAGATGGTGGCCGAGGTACGCGGCCTCACCTACCGCACGATGAGGACGGTTCTCCGCCACAACGCCGAGTACATCGCCGAGCGCGGCGTGCCCGAGCGGATCGCCGCGCTCGAAGTGCCGGTGCTGGTGATCTTCGGCGCTGCCGACCCGCGCTGGGATCCGGCGTCGGTGCACCGGTACGACGCGGTGCCGAACGCGCGGGTCGAGCTGCTGCCCGGCGTCGGGCACATGTCCGTCCTCGAAGCGCCCGCGACCACCGGCGAACTGCTGCTGGACTTCGCGGCGGCGAGTAGCGGCGGCACCCCGCCCGTCACCCCTCAGGCATAGGCTGGTCACGTGCCGTCAAGTGGGCCCTCATCCGACTGGGCGTGGTCGGACGTGGACGTCGCGGTCCCGCGCCAGTCATGTCGGCTGCCGGGGATCAGCATGGCCGGGTTCCGCCGACGTGCGGGCGTGCCGTGGGAGATCGCGATGGTGGCGCATCCAGCCGTCACCCTGTTGCTCGACCTGGGCAAGGGCGACTACACCGTCTACGACGCCCACGGCCGGGACCATCGCGGCAGCGTCGCCGTCGGGCTGCTTCCCGGCGGGTTCCGGGCAGCCGGCCGATCGCGGGTCGACTGCCTCCAGATTCGGCTGGAGCCCGCCGTGGCGGCCACCGTTCTCCACGCGTCGGCCGAGCTCACCGGGGTGGTCGTGCCGCTTGAGGAGATCTGGGGCCGCGACGCCGGGCGAGCCGAGGACAGGCTGCGCGCCGCCACGTCCTGGGACGAGCGGTTCGCGATCGTGGCGGAGATCCTCGGCCGGCGGCCCGCACTCCGCAGGATCGATCCCGAGGTCGCCCACGCATGGCGGCGGACGCTGACCAGCCGAGGGCGCCTGCGGGTCGACGGCCTGGCGGACGAGGTGGGCTGGAGCCGTAAGCGTCTGTGGTCCCGCTTCCGGTCCCAGCTCGGCATCACACCCAAACGCGCCGCCCGGCTGGTGCGGTTCGACCACGCCGCCCACCTGCTCGCGGCCGACCGCACCCCGGCCGGCGTCGCCGCCGAGAGCGGGTACGCCGACCAGTCCCACCTCCACCGCGACGTCACCGCGATCACCGGGCTCACGCCCACGGCCGTGGCCGCCGCTCCGTGGCTCGCCATCGACCACGTCGCATGGCCGGCTTCGCCGTTGACCCGCCATCTGTGCCCGGGTGGCCGAGAAACCACTGACCCCGCAACTTGACCATCAGCTTCGGCGATCGGGGCTCGCAGGAGCACACGGTGTTCTCCGGCTCGTGTGCCCAGTCGAACGGGGGTGGCGTGTCGGGATCGATGACGAAGTTGCCCGGGTACGCCGCGGAGCACTCGGCACACCGGGCTGACAGCTCCATCATCGTGGTGAACGGGCTGCCGTGTTCGGACGGCAGGCACGGCATGAGGTAGCCGTTCATCTCCGTGACGAGGGCCGGCCACTGGGGACGGCAGCGGCACGCCGGCTTCCTGCTCCGGAACAGTCTGATCACGTACGCTCCCACGTCCTGCTGGTGAGCCGGGGAGTCTAGCGGCCCACCGTAACCCCTTCGCCCCGTCCCGTCCGAGCGTCCACCCGTTATCGATCTTGGAGTTGTGGCACCTCGCAAACGCCACTAGCGGGACATCCGAGGCACCATAAGTCCAAGATCGACGGAGCGGGCGCGGCGGGCGCGGCGGGCGGGTCAGGGTGTGCGGTTCGCGGCCATCCAGGCGGTTGCGAAGTCGACCAGTGCGCGCTGGCGCATCAGCCGGGCCGGCGCGCTGCCGACCCGGCCGGTCGTCGCGTCGCCTGTCGCCTCGAAGTCGGCGCCCAGCCGGTCGAAGTCGTCCTCGTCGGTGACGACGTCGGTCCAGGTGGTCCACCGGCTCGTGCCGTCCGGCATGCGTACCGCCGAGCCCGTCACCGCCCGCGGCGGCGACGCCTGGCGCCACTCCGCCAGGTGCAGCGAGGTGTTCGAGCTGTGGTCGCAGCCGAGTAGCAGCACCGTGCCGTCGAGCCGGTACACCGCGCCCAGCGGTGAGTGCTCGCCCAGCGCGTCGTCGAGGCGGTGTCCGTCCACGATGTCGGCGGCGTGCGCGCCGAGCGCGGCGAAGGACACCTGCGGGTGGTCGCTGCGCCGGGCGCCCGGCCAGGTGCGTACCGTCTCGGCGACGGCGCCCATCCACCGGCTCGGCGTGCACGACGGGTCGAAGCCGGGCGTCTGCTCGCGGATGACCGGCCACCACGCCTCTGGTACGGGCGGATGCCGCCACTGCGCCGGGTCCGTGTTCTCCGGTGTGTGCGTCGGCACGACCAGGGTGCCGCCCGACCCGAGCGCGTCGAGGAGCGCCCGCACCACCGCCTCGGTGCCGCCGGCGACGAACCCGAGACTCCGGAACGACGAGTGCAGCAGCAGGACGTCACCTGGGGCGACGCCGAGCGCGCGCAGGTCGTACGCGAGGGAGCTGACGGTGTGCGGCGCGGCCTGGTCCACGCGGCGCAGTGTAGGCGGCCGGTGACGGTGCCGGTGGATCGTTTCTCCGGTTCCGGGATAGCTGCGGTGCCGTCCGGCGTCTGTTGCCGGTGAACGAGGAGACGAGAGTGACGCAGCAGGCCCGCCCACGCTCACGCGGGCGGGTGGTAAGCCGACGGTCCGTAGTGGAAGGTGAGGCATGCGCTTTCCCCTGTCGACACCGCCCGCCGTCCCCGCCGGCAGCCTCGCCGCAGGCCCGCAACCGACGCTGCCCGCCGATGATGGCCTGATCCTGCGCCCGTGGGAGCCGGCCGACGCGCCCGCTGTCCTGGCCGCGTACCAGGATCCAGAGATCCGCCGCTGGCACACCCGCCGGCCCGCGTCGGAGGAGCAGGTGCTCGACTGGTTCGCCCACCTCCACCGGGCCTGGCAGCAGGAGGCGGGCGCGGGCTGGGCGGTGACGCGCGGCGGCGGCGAGGTGGTGGGCCGCATCGCCATGGGCGGCGTCGACCTCGCCGACGGCGTGGCCGCGTGCGCGTACTGGGTGGTCCCGGCCGCCAGGGGCGCGGGCGTGGCTTCGCGGGCGCTGCGGGCGCTGAGCGCGTGGGCGCTCGCCGAGGGCCGGCTGCACCGGCTCTGGCTGGACCACTCCACCCACAACCTCGCGTCGTGCCGCGTCGCGGTCAAGGCCGGGTTCCGGCTGGAGGGCACCACCCGCAGCGCCGCCGTCCACGACGACGGGCGGCACGACATGCATCTGCACGCCCGGGTCCGCGGCGACGACTGACGGGCCACGACCGCCCGGCCGCCTCCGTCGTGGTCAGGCGCCTGGTTCGAGGTACGCGGCCAGGTGCGCCAGCGAGGACGCGATGCCCTCCTCGTGGGCCGTCTGGTCGATACCCGGCGGCACGCCGGTCGCGGTGACAGTCACCTCGGTGCCGCCGCCCGCCGCGCCGAGGTGCCAGGTCATGGTCATGGTGCCCGCGTACGCCGGGTCGTCGGCCTGGAACACGGCGGTCTGCACCACCCGCCGCCCCGGTACGAGTTCGGCGAACCCGACGTCGACCACGTCGGTGGCGTCCGACGTCTTGCCGGGGGCGCCGGCCGGGTCGAGGTAGGTGAGCACCATCCGGAACCCGCCGCCCGGGCGCGGATCCCAGTGTTCGATGCGTCCGCGCATCCCGTCCGGCGGCAGCCACGCCTCCAGGGCGGCCCGGTCGACGAGCGCGTCGTACACCGCCGCCCGGCTCGCGGCGATCGTCCGTCCACCCCGATCGACCCTGCCCACCCCCCAACCCTAGGCCCAGGCCCCACGGCAGGGGGACGGTACGCTCCCGCGAATGCCGGTAGGACCGCACCGCGACGCCCCGGAAGACTCGCTGCTGCTCGGTGACGACGACACCGAGCTGGCCCGGATGCGGCTGCGGGACGACGACGGCACGCCTGTCGCGGCCGAGGTCCGGCCACTGCCCGGGGCACCGCTCGCCGGGCTCGTCGCGCAGGTGCGGCGTGACCTCGCCGGGCACCGGCTGGAGACACCCGACGACGCACTGGCCGCCGCGCTGATCGCCGACGGCCTGCGCCTGGAGCGGGCCGCCACGGACATGCGGCACGCCCTGGCCGACGTACCCGAGCCGGTGGTGCTGCCGGACGGCTGGTCGCTCGGCGCCCCCGGCTGGGACGACGACCTCGCCGAAGGGCTGGACGCCGCGTACGGCCCGGACCACCCGGACGGCCGCTGGCAGCCCGGCGACACCGAGGAGGTACGGGCCATGTTCGACACCGGCGAGCCGGTGCCGCCGCTGGTGCCCGCCTCGGCCCGGCTGATCGACCCGGACGGCCGCAGCGCCGGGCACGTGCTGTGTGCCGGGCCGGTGCCGTGGACCGACGACGACTGCGCCTGGATCCTCAACCTGGGCGTCGCTCCTCGCGCGCAGCGCCGGGGGTTCGGCCGCGCGCTGCTCGTGCACGCGTTGCGCGGCGCACGCGAGGCGGGACTGCCGTCGGCCGGCCTGTCGGTGGTCGACGGCAACCCGGCCCGCCGGATGTACGACGCCGCCGGCTTCCACGTCCTCACCCGGGTGCTCACGGTCCGGATCCCCGACGCGTAGCCCGCCGGCCGTCGACGCGCTCCCGCGGCGGTGAACCCTCAGGCGCCGGTGAGCAGAAGGCGGTGCTCGGACCAGAGCCAGCGCAGGTAGTCGCGCAGCCGTTCCGGGCTGGCGATCCAACCCTCGCCGGGATAGCGGAGCAGCCGGCTGACTTCGCCGGCCACCAGGTCGTACCCGGCCGCGCCGGTCTCCGGCACCGGGGCGTCCGGTGCGACAGCCACGGGCAGCGGGACGATCGGGATCCGCAGGCCGGCGTCGTCGCAGGCCCGCAGCACGGTGAGGTAGACCCGGACCAGGTGGTACGGCGAGACGACGAGCGCGACGCTGCCGATGCCCAGCGCCCGTACCCGCTCCACGATCCACACGGCCTGCCGGCCGGTGCCGGTGACCGGCTCGGCCTGGAGCACCACCCCGTCGACCCGGCGCAGGCCCAGTCCCCGCAGCCGGTCCAGCGTCAGCGGGTGGTAGGTCCGCTCGGCCGGATCGGTGTTCGCCACCAGCAGGTGCCGCACTGCCGGGCCGGTCTCCCAGGCGCGGATCGCGTCGGTGAGACGCCAGTCCTCGCCCTGGCCGGTGGGCACCACGAGCGCGTCCACCCGCTCGGCGGCGCGGTGGGGGAGCGTGAGGACCATCGTGACCGCCTCCAGCACCGCCAGGAGCCGGTCGGCGGGGACGTCCGCGAACGCCTCGGCCGGTACGAGCCGGGGCAGCGGGCGGGACACACTCGTCACGCCCGCGATCTTGCCAGCATCGGGTCTGCGGGGAATGAGAGAGTGGCACGGTGCAGGTGGGGATCCTCGGGCCGCTTGAGGTCCGCGACGGCGATCGGCCGGTCGGCGTCGCCGGGGCGCGGCTGCGGGCGCTGCTGATCCGTCTCGCCCTCGACCCAGGCCGGCCGGTGAGCGTGTCCGCGCTGGCCGAGGCGCTCTGGGGTGACGAGCCGCCGACCGACACCGCGAACGCGGTGCAGACGCTGGTGTCGCGGCTGCGCCGGGCGGTGCCCGGGCTCGGCGTACGCAGCGGCCCGGCCGGCTACCGGCTGGATCTCGACCCGGACGACGTGGACGCCGGGCGGTTCGAACGGCTGACCCGGCAGGGGCGGGCGGCGCTTCGCGACGGGGACCCGGCGACGGCGCGTACGACGTTGGGCGACGCGCTCGCGCTGTGGCGGGGGCCGGCGCTGGCCGAGGTCGCCGACGTCCCGTACGCGGCGGCGGCCGTGGCGCGGCTGGCGGAACTGCGGCTCACCGCGCAGGAGGACCGGATCGAGGCGGAACTGCGTACCGGGCGGCCGGAGCTGCTGGTCGCCGAGCTGGAGGAGCTGACCGCCGCGCATCCGTTGCGGGAACGGCTGGCCGAACTGCACCTGCGGACTCTCGCCGCCGCCGGGCGGCCCGCCGAGGCGCTGGGCGCGTACGAGCGGATCCGGCAGCGGCTCGCCGACGAGCTGGGCGTCGACCCGTCGCCGCAGTTGCGGGCCGCGCACCTGGAGCTGCTGCGCGGCGAGGCGGCCCTGCCGCGGCCGGCGCCCGTGGCGCGGCGGGGCAACCTGCGGGCCGCGCTCACCACGTTCGTCGGGCGCGACGAGGACCTGCGCCGGCTCACCGGGCTGCTCGCCGGCAACCGGCTGGTCACCCTGCTCGGGCCGGGTGGAGCGGGCAAGACGCGGCTGGCCAGCGTGGCGGCGGGCGAGCTGGCGGACGGCGTACCCGGCGGGGCCTGGCTGGTCGAGCTGGCGCCGATCACCGACCCGGCGGACGTGCCACGGGCCGTGCTCGACACGCTCGGCCGGCGGGACCGGACGCTGGAACCGGCACGCCAGCCGGCCCGCGACACGCTCGGCCGCCTGGTGGAGACGATCGCCGCCGACGAGACGCTGATCGTGCTGGACAACTGCGAACACGTCGTCGAGGCCGCCGCCCGGCTCGCCGAGGAACTGCTCGGGCACTGCCCGGGACTGCGCGTGCTGGCCACCTCGCGGGAGCCGCTGGGCATCGTCGGTGAGGCGCTGGACCCCGTACCCCCGTTGCGGCTGCCACCGGCGGACGCGGCGCCGGGCGACGCGCTCGCGTACCCGTCGGTGCAGTTGCTGCGCGACCGGGCCGCAGCGGTGCGGGCCGGGTTCGGGGTGACCGGCGACAACGTGGCGGACGTGGTGGAGATCTGCCGGCGGCTCGACGGCCTGCCGCTGGCCATCGAACTCGCCGCGGCGCGGCTGCGGACGCTGTCGCCGCGGCAGGTCGCGGCCGGTCTGGACGACCGATTCCGGCTGCTGACCGGCGGCAGCCGCACCGCGCTGCCCCGGCACCGCACGCTGCGGGCGGTGGTGGACTGGAGCTGGGGGCTGCTCACCGACGACGAGCGCCGGCTCGCCGAACGGCTCGCCGTCTTCCCGGCGTCGGTCACCGCCGACTCGGCGGCCGGCGTCGCCGGCCCGGCCGCCGCCGCGCTGCTCGACGCGCTCGTCGACAAGTCGCTGCTCCAGGTGGTCGGCGACGGGCGGTTCCGGATGCTGGAGACCATCCGGGAGTACGGGCTGGAACGGCTCGCCGCCGCCGGGGCGACGGCCGGGGCGCGCGCCGCCCACGCGGCGTACTTCCGGGACCTGGTCCGGACCGCGGAGCCGCACCTGCGCACCGCCGGTCAACTGCCGTGGCTGCGCCTGCTGGAGGCGGAACGGGAGAACATCGTCGGCGCGCTGCACTACGCCTGCGACGCCGGTGACGCCGACACCGCGCTGCGGATCGGTGCGGGGCTCGCGTTGCCGCTGGTGATCTGGGGCGACACCGGCGGCATCGGCGGCGACGTGCTGGCCCGCGCGCTGGCGCTGCCCGGCCCGGCGCCGGCGGAGGAGCGGGCGGTGGTGCTCGCCATCCGCATCGGCGCGGAGCTGGCGAACGGGGAGCGGGGGCCGTCGCCGGAGCAGATCGCGGAGCTGACGGCGGCGCTGCGGGCGGCGGAGGGGACCGGGCACCCGATCGTGGGGCTGCTGGCGCCGATGTTGTCGATCTTCGGCGAGGACACAGCGGCCGGGATCGCCGCGATCGACCGGGCGCGGGGGCACCCCGATCCGTGGACCGACGGCACGCTGCTGGCGATCCGCGGCAAGTTCAAGGAGAACGACGGCGACGCCGAGGGCACGCTGCGCGACCTGACCGACGCCGCCGGGGAGCTGCGCGCGGTCGGTGAGCGGATGAGCCTGTCGCACGTGCTCAGCGAGTACGCGGACGCGCTCACCAAACGCGGCGACTTCGCGGCGGCGACCGAGGCTCTGGAGGAGTCGGTGCGGCTGGCCCGGGAACTCAACCCGGCCTCGGAGCCGGGCTTCCAGTTGATCTGGCTCGCGGCCATCCGCGCCCGCGCCGGCGACGTGACCGGCGCCAAGGCCGAACTGCGCCGGTTCGTGACCGGCCGGGACGGGCGGGACGCGGCGTTCGGGCTGATGATGCTCGGCAGCATCGCCCGCTCCGACGGCTCGCTGGACGAGGCGCGGGAGTGCCTCGCCGAGGCGACGCGCCACCAGGCGGAGACGCCGCTTCCCGCCCCGCAGTTCCACGCCCTGCTGCTGACCGAGACGAGTCACCTGGCGCTGGCCCGCGGTGACCTGCCGGGGGCACGCCGGTGCCTCGACGAGGCGACCACGCGCAGCCTCGCCGCCCGGGACATGCCGGTGGTCGCGATCATCGCGGTCGGCTGGGCGGCGTTGTCCTCGGCGGAGGGCCGGTACGAGCGGGCGGCCGAGCTGCTCGGCGTATCCGACTCGCTGCGCGGCCGGCCGGACCGGTCCAACCCGGACGCGCAGCGGCTCACCGAGCGGCTGCGCGCCGAGCTGGGCGAGGACGGATACGCCGCCGCGTACGCCCGGGGCAGCGGCCGGAGCCGGGCCGACGCCCTCACGTTCGTGGGCGGCGACCCGGCTCGGTGATCGTGCGGCCCGGTCCGGGCCGGTGCGGTCTGCTCAGGCGCGGCGGCGGTAGGCGCGGACGGCGAGCGGCGCGAACACCGCGATGATCGCCACGGTCCAGAGCAGCGTCCGGCTCACCGGCCCGGCCACCGGACCACCGATCATCAGGCCCCGGGTCGCCTCCATTACGTCGGCCACCGGGTTGACCCCGACCCACCACTGCAACCAGCCGGGCAGCGTGTCCGTCGGCACCATCATGTTGGTGCCGAAGGTCAGCGGGAACAGCAGCAGGAAGGCGGTGCCCTGCACGGCGCCCGGGCTGCGCATCACCACGCCGAGCAGCACACCGATCCAACTGACCGCGAACGCGAACCCGATGGTCAGCAGGCAGGCGGCGAGCGCGGACAGCGGATCGGTGCCGACCCGGAAGCCGAGCGCGTACCCGAAGCCCAGCAGCACCACGATGGAGACCACGAACCGGACCAGGTCGCCGACCACCGAGCCGACGAGCGGCGCGGACCGGGCGATGGGCAGGCTGCGGAACCTGTCGAAGACGCCCTTCTCGACGTCGGTGTTGAGGCTGACGCCGGTCGCGATGGACGCGAACAGCACGGTCTGCACCATGATCGCGGGAAGCAGGAGCTGGAGGTACTCGTGCTGTGAGCCGGCGACCGCGCCGCCGAGCAGGTAGACGAAGATCAGCACGAAGACGATCGGCTGGAGCGTGACGTCCAGCAGTTGCTCCGGGGTGCGTACCGTCTTGACCAGGCTGCGGCCGGCCAGCGCCAGACTGTGCCGGAACAGCCCGAACGGGCGGCCGGCGACGTGGGCGGTGCCGGTCCGGGACGGCGTCGCCGCCGCGCGGGTCGTCGTGGTCATGCCGCCACCTCCGTGGACTCCTCGGCACCGTGGCCGGTCAACGTGAAGAACACCTCGTCGAGGCTGGGCAGCCGCAGCGCCAGCTCCGCCACCCCGATGCCGGACTCGTCGAGACGGCGCACCACAGTCGGGAACGTGGCGTCGCTGTCCACCGGCACGGTGAGCAGGCCCGGCCGGGGCAGCTCGGGATCGGCCCCGGTGCTGACGCGCAGGATCTCGGCGACAGCGCCGATCCGGCCCGGATCGGTCGGCCGGACCACGATCGTCTGACTGCCGGCGATCCGCTTCAGCTCGCCGGGCGTGCCGTGCGCGATCACCCGCCCGTGGTCGATCACCGAGATCTCGTCGGCGAGCGCGTCGGCCTCGTCCAGGTACTGCGTGGTGAGCAGCACCGTCGACCCGTCGTCGACGAGCGAACGGACCACGCCCCACATCTCCTCCCGCTTCGCCGGGTCCAGGCCGGTCGTCGGCTCGTCCAGGTAGATCACCTCCGGCCGGCCGACCAGGCTCGCGGCCAGGTCCAGGCGACGGCGCATGCCACCGGAGTACGTCTTGGCCGGTCGCCCGGCCGCGTCGGTCAGGCCGAACCAGGCGAGCAGTTCCGCCGCCCGCGCCCGTGCCTCGCGGCGGCTCAGGTCGAGCAGGCGGCCGATCAGCGCCAGGTTCTGGGTGCCGGTCAGGTCCTCGTCGACCGAGGCGTACTGGCCGGTCAGCCCGATCAGCCGGCGTACCCGGGCGGCGTCGGTGACCACGTCGTGGCCGCCGACGGTGGCGCGTCCCCCGTCCGGGCGCAGCAGTGTGGCGAGGATCCGTACCGCAGTGGTCTTGCCGGCGCCGTTGGGCCCCAGCACCCCCAGCACGGTTCCCCGGCGTGCGGCGAGGTCGATCCCGGCCAGCGCGGTGGTCGTACCGAACCGCTTGACCAGGCCCTCCGCTTCGAATGCGTAACTCATGACGCCGACGATGACCGGGGCCGCTGGCACCCGGCGCACACGCCGCGCACACGGCCGTGTGCGCTGCCGGAATCGAGTACGCGTGCTCATTCGCGCGGGCCGCCGACCGGGCAGGATCGGAGGCGTGACAAGGAGACGTACGCTGCTCGGCGGTCTGTTCCTGGCGCTCGCCACGGCCGGTGCCTGGGCGGCTTGGCTGAGCTGGGAATCAGGCTGGACCACGGACCCGGAGACGGGCGACATGAGCGGGCCGTACGCGGTCTGGCAGGTCGCCGCCGCGGTGCTGACCCTGTGCGCGCTGGCCGCTGTCGGCGGCTGGTGGCTGAACGTCTGGCTGGTGGCGACGGTGATGACAGTGGCGTTCACCGTCCCGTGGGCGGTGCACGCCGCCTCGACAGACGACACCGGCCTGTGGGCGGTCGGTGCGGCGCTGGTGGCCATCGGCACCACCATCGGCACGACGCTGGTCGGCGGCGCCGCCGGGTGGCTGCGCCGCCGGACCGCGTGACGGGCTGGATGCCGCGGTGATGCCGGCTGCTGCCATAGGATGGCGTCATGAGCGCTGAGGCAGTCGGCATGCACATGCCCGCCGTCGTGACGCTCGACGACGTCGCGAAGATGAACGCCGTCGACCCGAACGGTCACCGCTACGAGACCAGCCCCGAGGGGGTTCTGTCGGTCATGCCGCCGCCCGACTCGGAGCACGCCATCATCGCGAGCCGGATCTTCGCCTGGCTGATCATGGCAGGCTGGCCTGCCGAGCAGGTGCTCCAGGCCGTCGGCGTTCGGGTGCCCGGGCCCAGCGGTGACGGTGGCCGGATTCCCGACATCACGGTGTGGCGGAAGCCGCCCGCCCGTCGAGTCTGGTCGGCCGTGGCCGACCTCGTGCTGGTGGTCGAGATCGTCTCGCCCGGCTCGGAGACCATGGACTCGGCGACCAAGGCCCGGGAGTACGCCTCGGCCGGCATCCCGCGTTACTGGGTCGTGGAGCGGGACGGCGCGCAGACCGTCACGCTCCAGGAGCTCACCGGCGACGGCCGGTACGCCGAGCACGCCCGGATGCCGCTCGCGTGGCTGCTGCAGACCGCCCCCGCCGACCACCTCGACGGGTAGGACGAGCCGCGCGGGAGTGCGTCAGTCGCGGTCCAGGCGTTCGGCGTACGCGTCGCGCAGCTCCGCCCAGCCGAAGTCCTTCGCCTCCGCGCCCCGGATCGGGCCGACCGGGTCACCGTCGAGCAGATGGGCGGCGACGTCCAGGCACAGATGCCAGCCGGCGGCCATCGACGGGGCCAGGTCGGGCCGGGCGACCCGGTGCCGCAACGTCAGCGTGGTGCCGTCGCCTGTCGCGGTCAGCTCCCAGCGGAGCAGGTCGTCGCCCCAGGTGTACTCCAGCAGGTTCGGCCGGTCCGCGCGCAGCACCCGGGCCGGCGCCGGGTGGGTCTGCTCGCCGTCGACGGTGCTGAGCACGGCGTCGCCGGTGCGGCCCAGGCCGCGGTCGGCCAGGAACGGCGCCCACCCGGCAAGTTGCTCCGGGTCGGTGAGCGCGGCCCACACCTTCTCCGGCGGGTGCCGCAGGGCGCGGACGAAGATCAGTTCGTTTTCGGGGGTCAGCGCCACCCGGGCGAGCGGGCCGGGACGGAACGAGTCGCGGTCCATCTGTCACTCCTGACTGTCGAGATGGCTTTCCAGGGCGTCGAGATGCGCGGTCCACATCGACCGGTACGGCCCGAGCCAGTCGTCCACTGCCCGCAGCGGCGCCACGTCGACCCGGTAGATCCGCCGCTGCGCGGCCGTGCGGCAGGTGACCAGGCCGGCGTCGCGGAGCACGCGCAGGTGCTTGGAGACCGCCGGCTGGCTCATGCCCAGCGCGTCCACCAGCTCGCCGACGCTGCTCTCCGCCCGGCGCAGCCGGTCCAGGATGCGGCGCCGGGCGGGCTCGGCCAGCACGGCGAAGGCGTCGACGGTCACGACTTCAATATGCCGCATCCGTTATATGCCCGGCAAGGAATCAAAGGTGGCGCTGCCCCGCGCCGGCCGGCTCCCTATGCTCGGGGGATGGAACTGCGGATCTTCACCGAGCCCCAGCAGGGCGCCACATACGACCAGCTCCTCGCCGTGGCCCGCCGCGCGGAGGAGACCGGCTTCGCCGCGTTCTTCCGCTCCGACCACTACCTGAAGATGGGTTCGGTGAGCGGTGATCCCGGCCCGACCGACGCCTGGACGACGCTCGCCGGCCTGGCCCGCGACACCACCCGGATCCGGCTCGGCACGCTGATGACAGCCGCCACGTTCCGGCTGCCCGGCCCGCTGGCGATCACCGTGGCGCAGGTCGACCAGATGAGCGGCGGCCGGGTCGAGCTGGGCATCGGCACCGGCTGGTACGCCGAGGAGCACACCGCGTACGGCATCCCGTTCCCGCCGCTGGGGGAGCGGTTCGACCGGCTGGAGGAACAGCTCGCGGTCATCACCGGGCTCTGGTCCACCCCGGACGGCGCCACGTTCGACTTCCCCGGCACGTACTACCCGGTCAGCGACTCGCCCGCGCTGCCCAAGCCGGTGCAGCGCCCCCGCCCGCCGATCCTGCTCGGCGGCATGGGACCGAAGCGCACGCCCCGCCTGGCCGCCCGGTACGCCGACGAGTTCAACCTGCCGTTCGTCTCGGTCGAGGACACCGTCACGCAGTTCGGGCGGGTACGCGACGCCTGCGCCGCGATCGACCGGGACCCGTCGACGATGATCTGGTCGAACGCGCTCGTGCTCTGCTGCGGCCGGAACGAGGCCGAGGTGAAGCGTCGCGCCGAGGCGATCGGGCGCGACCCGGCGGAGCTGCGCGCGAACGGCGCCGCCGGCACGCCCGCCGAGGTGGTCGAGACGCTCAGCCGGTACGCCGAGGCGGGCAGCTCGCGCGCCTACCTCCAGGTGCTGGACCTGACCGACCTGGACCACCTGGAGCTGGTGGCCGCCGAGGTCATGCCCCAGCTCTGACCCGGCCCCTGCCCGCCCCCCGTCGAGATCTTGGTACCAAACGGCCCCATAGGGGCCCTTTCATGCCAAGATCTCCATCTATCCCACCTTGCGGAACAACAATCTCGCTTTACGGGAGGCGCTCCCGCGCCAGAACTCCAAGATCGTCGCCGAGTCGCGTGAGTTTCGGGCGGGTCAGCTTGTTGTGGCGCGGCGGACGGTGTCGAGGCGGCCGTCGCGGTCGCTGTCCAGGTACGTCACGTCGGGCACACCGTCCCCGTCCAGGTCGACCTGCACCACGTCGGCCACGCCGTCGCCGTCCAGGTCGGTCACCACCTCGACGGAGCCGTCCAGGTGCCGGGTCACGATCGACCGGCCGGAGGCCTGGCGTGGCGGCGGCCCCGGGTGGGGCACCGGGACCGGCTCGGGCTCCGGCGTGGGCCCCGGCACCGGCGCGGTCGCGGCGGGCACCACCCCCACAGCGGCAGGCGGCATCTCCGCAGCGGCGGGCCCCACACCGGCGGGCGGCATCTCCGCAGCGTCGGGGTCCACGCCGGTCGGGTCGATCTCCTCCTCCGACGGGTACACGTCGCCGCGGAGGCTCGGGTCGCGGTAGCTGCTCATCCCGCCAGGATTCCCGCCGAGTGGCCGGGGCAACCCTGCCGGCGCATGATGGCGGATGATGCAGCGCATGACGGAGACCAACTGGGCCGGAAACGTCAGCTGGTCGGCGCGTACCCGATCGCGGCCGACCTCGACCGACGAGCTGCGGCGGCTGGTCGCGGAGGCCGACCTGGTCCGGGCCGTCGGCACCGGCCACTCGTTCAACCGGCTCGGCGACACCACCGGCACCCAGATCACGCTGGACGGCCTGCCGCCCACCGTCGCGCTCGACCCCGACCGCGGCGCCGTCACCGTCGCGGCCGGCCTGCGCTACGGCGACCTGGCCACCGCGCTCCAGGCTCAGGGGTACGCGCTGGCGAACCTCGCCTCGCTGCCGCACATCTCGGTGGCCGGCTCGGTCGCCACCGCCACCCACGGTTCCGGCGCGCGCAATCGCAACCTCGCCGCCGCCGTCGCCGCGCTGGAACTGGTCACCGCCGACGGCGACCTGATCACCGTCGACCGTAGTGACCCGCGCTTCGCCGGGATGGTGGTCAATCTGGGCGCGCTGGGTGTGGTCACCCGGCTCACGCTCGACGTGGTGCCCACGTACGCGGTGCGCCAGCACGTCCGCCTCGGCCTGCCCCGCGCGGCGCTGGACGAGGCGCTCGACGCCGCGTACAGCGTCAGCGTCTTCACCTCGTGGCGCTCGGAGCGCTTCGACCAGGTGTGGGTCAAGCAGCACGCCGACGAGCCGCCGCCGCCGGCCGACTGGCTGGACACGGTGGCCGCCGACTCGCCCCGGCACCCGGTGCCCGGCATGTCACCGGAGCACTGCACCGCTCAGCTCGGTGAGCCGGGGCCGTGGCACGAGCGGCTGCCGCACTTCCGGCTCGGCTTCACCCCGAGCAGCGGCGACGAGTTGCAGTCCGAGTGGCACGTGGCCCGCGCCGACGCCTCGGCGGCGCTCGCCGCGCTCGATCCGGTCGCCGACCGCATCGCCGCCGTGCTCCAGATCTGTGAGCTGCGTACGGTCGCCGCCGACGAGCTGTGGCTGAGCCCGAACTTCCGGCGCGACTCGCTGGCGCTGCACTTCACCTGGATCGGCGACCCGGTGGCTGTGGCGCCGGTGCTGGCCGAGGTGGAGGAGCGGCTCGCCCCGTTCGCGCCGCGCCCGCACTGGGGCAAGCTGTTCGAGCGCGATCCGGCCGCCGCGTACCCCCGGCACGCCGACTTCGCCGCGCTGCTGCGCGAGTTCGACCCGAAGGGGAAGTTCCGCACCGCCGAGATGGACCGCTACTTCCCCCGGGACTGAGGTCAGCGCCCGGCCGGTACCTGCTGGCGCAGGCTGCCGCGCTGCACGGCCCGGCTGATGTCGCTGGGCGAGACGATGCCGACAAGCTGGTCGTCGATCACCACGAGCGCCCGGCCGTCGGTGCACTCGTTGAGGCGGGGCAGCAGGTCGGTGAGCTGCTCGTCCGGGCGGGCGAGCACCAGTTCGTCGGCGCGGCAGGACACCTCGGCCAGCGTGGTCGAGGCGCGGCGGTCCGCCGCGATGCCGCGTACCCGATCGAGCGTGACCAGACCGACCGGCCTGCCGTCGACGGTGAGCGGGAGTGCCGAGTGCCGGTACGCGAACAGGTAGTGGTCGACGAAGTCGGCAACTGTGAGGTCGCCGGACGCGGTCTGCGGCTGCGGCGTCATCACGTCGCCGACCCGGATGCCGCGCAGCGCGTCGCCCATCCGGGCGGCACGCTCCTCCTGGCCGGCGGCGCCGAGCAGGAACCAGCCGATCAGCGCCAGCCACAGCCCGCCGAACCCGGCGCCGGTGAAGAACCGCCACAGCCCGAGCCCGATCAGCACGACGCCGAGCACCCAGCCCGCGCGGGCCGCCACCACCGACGCCTTGGTCCGGTCGCCGGTGAACTTCCAGACCGCCGCGCGCAGCAGCCGCCCGCCGTCCAGCGGGGCGGCGGGAAGCACGTTGAAGATCGCCAGCAGCACGTTGATGCCCGCCAGCCACGCCAGCGCGCCGAGCAGCAGGCCGTGCCCGCCGGCGGCGGCGACCGCCACCGCGATCGCCGCGAAGAACACGCCGAGGATCAGGCTGACCAGCGGCCCGACTCCGGCGATCCGCAGCTCTGCGCCCGGGTCCTTCGCCTCGCCCTTCAGCTCGGCGACACCGCCGAACAGCCACAGCGTGATCCCCTCGACCTCGATGCCGTTGCGCTTGGCGACGACCGCGTGCGCCACCTCGTGGGCGAGCAGGCCGACGAAGAAGACGACGGCGGCGGCCAGGCCGGCCGCGATGTAGGCGACGGGGGAGTGACCGGGGTACGAGGCGGGGAACAGGCTCGCCGACAGCGCCCACGCGATCAGGACGAAGATGACCAGGACACTCCAGTTGACGCCGACCGGTACACCCGCAATCCGGCCCAGCCGGAAACTCGCCCTCATGTTTCCGTCATACCCGGCGCACCCACCCGCACACCAGAGCCAGCAGGCGGCACTTTGCACTCGTACGAGTCGTACGAGTTGTACAATCGGGATATGAGCGAGCCCGCCGCCGAACTGCCGATCTCCGATGCCCGAGACAGCCTCGCGGATGTCGTGTCACGTGCCCACTACGCCGGGCGGATCACTTACGTGACCCGCCGGGGGCAGCGCTTGGCGGCCATCGTCCCCGCCGAGCTTGCCGAAGCGATCGAGCGAGCCGAGGACGCCGCAGATGTCTCGGCGGCCCGCGATGCCCTGGCCCGTATCGACGCCGGCGACACCCCCGTCCCGCTGGCCGACCTGCGCGACGAGCTCGGCCTGTGACGCTGCCACCGGAGCCGGTCTTCGCCGTCCGGGTCGATCGAGCCGCTGCCAAGCTGCTGCGCAAGCTCGATAGACCCGTGCAGGCCCGCCTTGTCGACGCCGTCGCCTCGCTGGCCATCGAGCCCCGTCCGGCCGGGGTGAAGGCGCTAGCCGGGCATCCCGGTCTACTGCGCATCCGGGTCGGTGACTACCGCATTATCTACACCGTCCGCGATCGTGAACTGATCGTCCTCGTGGTTCACCTCGGCCATCGTGGCGATGTCTATGACACGCTCTGAGCCTGACTCCGGTGAGATCATGATGCCGCCGCTCCGGTGTCGGCGCGGGCAACGGTCAGCGGCTCAGCGTCTCGCTCTTGACGGCCCGGATGAAGGCGGCCCAAGTGCCCGGCGGGAAAGCGAGGGCCGGGCCAGCGGGGTTCTTGCTGTCGCGCAGGCCGACCACGTCGGGGAGATTGTCGGCCACCTCCACGCACTCCCCGCCGTTGTTGCTGCGGGTCGACTTGCGCCAGACGGCGCCGGTCAGGTCAGGCACGGGAGTACTCCTCTGCGACATGCTGGATCAGGCTCTTCGACTTGGACTCGCTCAGCGCGCGGCTCGCTATGTCAGTCCAGATGGTGTTGTAGGCGTCGGTCTCGTGTGGCTTGTCGAGGTAGATGGCACCGGTAGCGGCTTCCAGGTATGTCACCGGCGGTTCCACCTCCTTGCCGCTGCTGTCTCGCGGAAATTCCAGGATCGAGAAAGCCCCGGCCATCGCTCCGGCGTGCAGCCCGGAAGAAAAAGCTAGAACCTGCACGGTTACGTTGGGTAGCTCTGCGGCCTTCAGGATCTGATGTAGCTGCTCGGTCATGATGGTCGCTCCACCAACCGGACGCCGCAACACCGCCTCGTTGACTATCACGCTGAGTTGTGGGGCGGAGAAGCGGGTGAGAAGTGCCTGCCGCTCCACGCGGAGCTGGATGGCTCGCTCTTGGCCCTCGCGGTCACCTGCCTCGATGGCGCCGCCGGGCATCCGGAAGAGCTGCTCGGCGTAGGCGCGCGTCTGGAGTAGGCCGGGAACCAACTCGGCTTGGTACTGCCGGATGCTGGACGCCGCTGCTTCAAGGCCGATGTAGAGCTGGAACCAGCGCGGAAGGCCCGAGCCGATGTAGTCGTGCCACCAGTTCTTGTTTTCTCGCGTGGCCGATGCCATGGCGAGAACCAGTTCGCCGTCCTCCTCCGAAGCGCCGTAGAGCTTGAGCATCTCCTTGACGTCCGCCGCGCGGAACCGGACGTTCTCGGCGCCGCTCTCGATGCGATAGAGGGTTGCCCTCGCCCGGTCCAGTTCCTCGGCGGCCTTCTCCATCGTCAGCCCGGCAGCCTTGCGGAGGGATTCGAGTTTCCTGCCCAGCTGTCGCCGAAGCATGGTCGATCCCGTTACGGCCTGTGACACCCCTGCCTCCGATGGTCAGGTCATAGTTGACGCGCCTCCGTTCAATTAAACGCCGCTGATGTATCAGAAACAATAGACACGTCACGCTGAGTTCTACTAAATGCATGTGGCTCTAGTAGGACGCTCTCTGTTAGACGTTGCATTTGACTAGATGCGGTGCTTCACTTCCCCTGCGGCCACTGTGGAGTTCTCCTGCTCAATGGCCATGTGAGCCCTGCTGACGTACTGCTGGTCGAAGGCTGCGGTGGCAGGTGCCCGGGGTGGGTCCGCCGGTGCGGGGCGGGCCGGTGGGCCCGCCCTTCCACGGTTCGATCTCGACGGTGAGGGGCAGGTCCTGTCATGCGCGTCTTCCTCCGGCGTGTCCGGCGTCGCCGGCGATCGGTCCTCGGATCGACCTGCTACCGCTCGTCCGCCTACCAACCCCTGCGCCCGTGGCAGGTCCGTGAGCGGAGCTTCCGGACGACCCAACTGGGCCGGCGCGGGCTCGACCCGCAGGAGGTGCGGGAGTTCCTCGACCGCGTCGCCGGTGACCTGGCCGCCGTCTACGACGCGCTGGCGCAGAGCCGCCGGGAGACAGACCGAATCAAGAACGCGCTGCGTCGCTGGCAGTCGGAGCAGGCTCGGGCCCGCAACGAACGGGGGTACGACAGGTGACCGAGCGATGGGTGATCCACCTGCCGGTCGTCGTCAACGACCTGCTCTCCGCTCAGCGGCTGGCGCGGGTGGTGGCGCACTGGACGTATGTCCTGCCGCAGACCGAGCCGGGCGGCACCACCGTCTCGGCGGAGGACGACCAGAACGTCCGCCACTGGGTGTTCTGCGACCGGTTGCTGCCCGGTGGGCAGCGGTGTCTGCTCCGGCCCGGACACGACGGTGAGTGTTCCCGGCGGTTCCGGCCGCGATGAGCATGCGCCGGAGCAGGGTCGGACGACACCCGCGTGCCGCACCGCAAGCGGAGTATGCACGAGCTATGGTGAGAGTATGACGCGGCGCATCACGATCAGTTTGCCCGACGACGTGGCCGAGTACGTCGAGCGGTCGCACGGCACGACGTCCGGCTTCATCGCCGACGTGCTCCGTCGCAAGATGCGCGCGGACGGCCTGCGGGCTCGATGGGCCGAGCACGGCTACGTGGTGACCGACGAGGACGTCGAGCGGGCCCGCCGGAGGCTGGCCCAACAGCCACCGATCAGCGACGAGCAGCACGAACGGAACATGGAGTGGCTGCGCCAGTTCGGGGACGGTGACGGGGCGGCCGCCGCGTGAACGGGCTCGTCCTGGACACGTCCGCACTGCTCGCGTACGCCGCGGGCGACAGCGTCGAACCGGGCGCGTTGCTGACCCTCGCGCAGGAGGATCCCGAGCAGGAGGTGTGGATCCCGGCGCTCTGCCTCGGGCAGGCGCAGCTTCAGGTCGCGGGCACTCCGGCCGCCGACCTGCTCGATCTGCTCCTCGACACGGACCGGGACATCCGGATCGCGGTCTACGACGGCCCGACCAGCCGGCGGGTGGCCCGGATCGCGGCGAGCCGGAAGGTGCCGCTCGACGTGGCCCATGCGGTCGCCACCGCCGTGCTCTACCGCTGCTACCTGGTGACGCGGGACGCCGAGACGGTGGCGGCAGCGGCCCCACCCGATCTCGAAGTCCTCGACATCTCCGACTCGTGGGAGTGAGGGCCGGAGTCGGTCAGTCGGCCTTTCCGGCCGGGACGACCCACGTGGTCGGCTGGCCGGTGATCGCGGTGATCAGATCGAAGTCGCCGTCGTAGTGCAGAACGGTCACGCCATGCCGTTCGGCCGTCGCGGCGATCAGCAGATCGGCCATCGAGAGCGCGCGGTGGTTGCCCTTGTGCAGCGCCTGCACCTGCACGTCGATCGCCCGATCCCAGATGTCGTCGGGCATGGCGAGCCAGTCGAAGCCGCGGAGCAGCCATCGCGCGCGCTTCGCGTCCTTGGCCGAGCGGGCGCTGTGCACAACATCGATCTCGATTGCGCCGCAGACCGCCAGCAGGCCGCGCTCGGACAACTCGTCCAGGACGGCTGCCACGGCAGGTTTCGGCCACCTGGCCAGCGCGGACTTGTCGAGAAGGTAGCGCTCCCGCGTCATGCCGCTTCGGGCTTCGACGCCTGCTGCGGGTCGGTGAGGTCTGGCAGGCCGCCGCTCTTGAGCCATTCGGCGAACTCCCGGCGCTTCTCCCGGTTGACCACTGCCTGAAGCGCGGCGTTGACGGTGGCCTTCTTGGTGCCGGTGCCGAGGATCTCGGCGGCCTCGGCCAGGAGTTCGTCATCGACGTCAAGGATGGTTCGGGACACGCTGCGCCTCCTCGTCCGGCCAGTCGAACGAGTCGATGATATCAAGTTGGGCAGATTTTGATATCTACGCAAGCGAGCGATGGTTCCGGCGTGGTCAGCGCCGTCGAGGGGCCTCGGCGACCACGGTCGGGGAGAACTCGTTCGCCGCCTCGACCGCCCACTCCAGCGCGAAGTCCGCTTCCTCCTCCCAGCCCGGTTCGCCGCCGACGAAGTGCGACCGGCCGGGGAACTCCCGGTAGCCGGTGAGCGCCGTGGAGCTCCGGTAGAGGTTGGCGATGCTGCTGGCCAGCGACGCGGGCACCACGTGGTCCTCGCCGCCCGCGGTGATCAGCAGCGGGGCGCGGTCGCTGCGCTTCTTGTCAATCTCGGTGGCGGAGTTCGGGTCCAGGTTGGCGAACGCGGCCTCGAACAGCACGTGCCCGGCGCCCGGTACGGCGTACCGCTGCCATGCCGCGTCGGACTGCTCCTGGCTGATGGTGTTGCCGAAGGCGTACCGGAAGTCCTCCGGGGTGAACGGCACCGCGCGGTGCCGGTTGGCCGGGTTGTGCAGGATGGAGTACCCGGAGCGCAGCGTGCTCGGCGGCAGCTTGAGCACGCCCCGTACCGGCGCGGGGTGCACGGCGACCACGGCGGCGCCGAGGCGCCGGTCCGCCAGCAACTGGGCGATCAGGCCGCCGAACGAGTGGCCCATGATGATCGGCGGGCGCGGCAGGTCCCGGATGATCGCCTCGTAGTGGTCGGCGATGTCGGCGATGCGCTGCGCGGCGATCGGGGCCGGGTCGGCCCGCAGCTCCTCCACCTCGCGGTCCATGCCGGGCCAGGCGGGCGTGAGCACCTGGAAGCCGCGCGCGGCGTACCGCTGCGCCCAGTGCTCCCAGCTCCGCGAGGTCATCCAGAGCCCGTGGATGAGCACGATCGTGTCGACCCGTCCCGTCGGTGCGCTCATGTCTAGTCTCCCCGTTCGCCGCTGGACGGCCCGCGCGTACCCGGCCTGGGTGCTGACAATCCTGTCTGATCGAACGGACGGAAACGGACGGGTGACCCGGATGGTCAGCGTCCTGAGGCGACTGTCAGGATGACGGCATGACGGTCAGACCTGCCGACAGGGTTGCCCTGGTGACGGGCGGGAGCCGTGGCATCGGCGCCGCCGTCGTGCGTCGGCTGGCCGAGGACGGCATCCACGTCGCGTTCACCTACCGCACCGCGGAGGACAGCGCGAAGTCCGTGGTGGCCGAGATCGAGGCGTACGGCCGGACCGGCCTGGCGATCAACGCGGACAGCACCGACGCGACGGCCGTGGTCGACGCTGTGGAGCGGACCGTCGCCGAGTTGGGGCGGTTGGACATCCTGGTCAACAACGCCGGGGTGTTCGCGGGTGGGCCGATCGAGTCGGTCAGCCTCGACGCCCTGGACCGGGCGATCGCGGTGAACGTGCGCGGGGTCTACCTCGTCACCCAGGCGGCGGTACGCCACATGGGTGCGGGTGGGCGGATCGTCAACATCGGCAGCAGCTTCGCCAGCCGTGTCCCGGCTCCCGGGGTGAGCGCGTACGCGATGACCAAGAGCGCCGTGAACGGGCTGACCCGGGCGCTCGCCCGGGAACTCGGTCCGCGCGGGATCACCGTCAACCTGATCCTGCCCGGCTCGACCGACACCGACATGAACCCGGCGGACAGCGCGGGCGCGGACGGGCAGCGGTCGCACATCGCCCTCGGCCGGTACGCGGAGCCGGAAGACGTGGCGGCGACTGTCAGTCACCTGGTGGGTGCCGGCGGACGGCACATCACCGGCGCGTCGATAGCGATCGACGGCGGCGCGACGGCCTGAGCGGATCCGGGCCGACGGGTGGCTGCTGGGCTGAGCCCGGTCAGGGCAGGCGGTCCACGACCACGAAGGCGGTGCCCGGCTCGACCTCGGTCAGCAGCAGGCGCTGGGCGCTGCGGGTCAGCCGGATGCAGCCGTTCGTGACGTTCTTGCCGAGCGTGTCGTCGTTGTACCAGCTGTGCAGTCCGATGTGGGCCCCGCGCAGGCCGGTCGGCACCGCGTCCGGGTCGTCGGGGATCGCGCCGAGGGCGAAGATGTCGACACCGCCGTAGACGGCCTGCGGGGGTGGCGTGCGGCCCAGCACGAACGTGCGCCCGAGCGGGGTGAGCTGCCCGGACATGCCGAGGCTGACCGGCCAGGTGCGCATCGCGCGCCCGTCCCGGCTCCAGGTGAGGCGGTGGGTGCGCCGCTCCACCACGATCTGGTCGCGCAGCGCCACAGTGGTCCAGCCGCCGGACGGCAGCCACGCGATGGTGCGGTTGGCCGACGGGAGCAGCACCGCGGTCCAGCCGGCGCGGCGGTCGACGATCGGCACCGTCAGCCGTACGCCGCTGATGGTCGGCGCGAGGAACGCCAGCGGACGCCCGCCCGGCGCGTCGTACGCGGCCACGTTCCGGTTCGGGCGCAGCCCTTCGCTGAGCGGGCGGGTGTCGGCCGGGTCCGGGTCGGGCGGGAAGCCGCGCGGGGCCGGGTCGTAGGTGACCACCGGCAGGTCGTCCGGTGCCGGCGCGGCGGGCGGCACCGACTCCAGCGGCGACGGGCTCGGAGCGGCGGTCGTGGCCGGGGGCGCGGCGGCGGGCGGCGCCGCCTGGCGCTCGGGCGTGACGGTGAGCGCGCGGCCGACCAGCAGCGCGGTGACGAGCAGCAGCGGTACGGCGAGCGCGGCGATCAGCCAGCCGGGAGGCCGGCGCGTGGCAAACCGGTCGAACAGCACGAAACCGACTGTAACGGAACGGAAGCCCTCATACCCGGTACTGCGGGTACGAGGGCTTCCGCGCCGGATCGGCTCAGCTCAGCTTCGCGCCGACGTGGATGGCGATCGCGTCGTGCGCGGCCACGTTCGCGGCGAACCAGCCGGACGAGTCCACGGTGATCACCGGGCCGCTGCACGAGCCGTTACTGAACGTGCCGTGGACGACGTCGCAGTAGCGGCCCGCCGGCAGCCCGGTGTAGTACGACCGGCCGTTCACCGCGCTGTCCTCGTCGTTGATCGTCAGGTAGCCCTTGCCGGTACGGCTGAACGCGATGTGCTGGTAGCCGTTGTCGTACCAGTTGGAGACCCCGGCGCCCTCGGTGGCGTTGCGGAAGCCGACCATGTTGGCGATGACCGGCCAGCGGTGCTCGCACTCCCAGCCCGAATAGCAGGTGACGTTGGTGATCCGGTTGCTGCCGTCGGAGGGCGGGCCCTGGTCCCGGCCGCTGTAGGTGAAGCTCGACATCACCGCCGGGGTGCCGTACGGCCAGGCCAGCATGAACGCGTTGGCGAGCGCGTACGTGCCACGGTTGCGGTAGGTGAGCACGCCACCCTCGCGCTGGGTGTCGTGGTTGTCGGTGAAGACCACCGCCTTGGCGCTCGACAGGTAGCCCCAGGACTCGCCGAAGTTCCGCAGGTACGCCAGGCGCTCGTTGTTGAACATCCGGGCCAGGTCCTTGCCGTACCGGAACTCGTGCACGTCGCCGTTGCCGGTGTACTCGGTGGGCTGGATCGGCTCACCCGCGCCGTAGATGACCTCCTGCACCAGGTACGCGCCGCGGTTCAGCTTGGCCTTGATCGCGGCGATGTCGGCGGCCGGCATGTGCTTGCTGCCGTCGAGGCGGAAGCCGTCGACGCCGAGCGAGAGCAGGTCGTTGAGGTACGCGGCCAGCCTGCCGCGCACGTACTCCGACTCGGTCTTGAGGTCGGCGAGGTTGACCAGCTCGCAGTTCTGCACCTCGTACCGGTCGTTGTAGTTGGCGATGTCGTTGTTGCCGTTGCGGCCGCAGTAGTGGAAGTCCTGCGCCGAGTAGACGCCCGGGTAGTTGTAGTGCCCGTACGACGAGCCGGCCCAGCCGGTGCCGCCGTTCTCCTGGCCGGACATGTGGTTGACCACGGCGTCGACGATCACCTTGACGCCCGCCGCGTGGCAGGTGTTCACCATGGACTGGAACTGCGCGCGGGTGCCCTTGCGGGACTCGATCCGGTAGCTGACCGGCTGGTACGACACCCACCACGGGCTGCTGTTGACGTGCTCCTGGGGTGGGGACACCTGCACGTAGCCGTAGCCCTTCGGGCCCAGCGTGCTGGTGCACTCGGCGGCCACCGAGGTCCAGTTCCACTCGAAGAGCTGGACGATCACCTTCTTGGTGCCCGGGGTGGCGGCGGCGGCCGGGGGTGCCGCCGCGGTGAGGGGGACGAGCAGGCTCGCGGCCAGGCTCAGGGCGAGCGCTGCGGCGCGGCATCGGCGTCGATGCATCAGGACTCCTGCGGGTTGCGGGGGATGCGGGGGAGTGGAGCCTGTATCAGTGCCGGGTTCTTGCAGCCGACCTGAAAGTTTGCGGCAAGGTTACGAGAATGTTGCAAGAGCTGTCAACGTATGGGCATCCGTCGCTGCGTCGGTCGCTACACGCGCGTCCGGTCCGGACGGTTCGAGAATCCGGCCGAGAAATTCGCCACCGGAGGTGATCCGTGCGCGCCGTCCCTCCGTACCTGAGGTGGGAGCAGGGTCGGCCGGTGGGGGCGCCGCCGCGAGACGATCGAGGAGCAGATGGCCCGGGCACAGCAGAACGAGAAGGCGACGACCGTCCGGACCACCACCACCAGCCGTGGTGCCCGGACGATGTCGAAGTCCGCGATGGTGGCACTGACCGCCTCCGCGCTCGGCCTCGCGTGGGCCGGTGTGGAACTGGCCGGCGCCGGCGGCGTCATGTACTCGTACGGATTCTTCTTCACCGAGTTCTTCGCCGGGGTGGTCGCCCTGGTCTCGCTCAGCATCACAGTGATGCTGGGCCTGCTCGCCACCGACCGCCTGGTGCTGCTCATCCGGCACCGCGTGCTGCTCCAGTCGGCGCACCGCGCCACCGGCGTGCTCGGCGTCGCCGGGCTCGTCTTCCACGTCATCACCAAGGTGGCGATCGGCCGGGCCGGGCCGACCGACGCGGTGGTGCCGTTCCTCAGCGGCAGCGGCCTCTACATCGGACTGGGCACCGTCGCCGCGCTGCTGATGGTGGGCGTGCTCTGGACCGGCCTGATCCGGGTCCGGTTCGCCGGAGTCGGTCCGAGGTGGTTCTGGCGCGCGCTGCACTCGATGGCGTACGTGTCCTGGCCGTTCGCGCTGGTGCACGGCCTCAACGCCGGCCGGCCCGCCGCCGCCTGGGTGGTGCTGAGCTACCTCGCCTGCGTGCTGCTGGTGGTGATGGCGCTGCTGGTGCGCGTCTCGGTCCACCTCGGCAAGCGCAGCCGCGAGCAGCACCAGGCCGTCGCGCTGAACAAGGCGATGGCCGGCAAGGGCGAGGAGCGTACCGGCGTGTTCGCCGCGCTCACTCGCAAGAAGGCCGCCGACAAGGAGGACAGCGGAGCCGGCCGGGGCCGCTGGGCCGAGGCGAGCGCCACCTGGACCGCACCGGCAGGCACCGCCCGGCGGCGCGATCCGGAGCGGTTCGCCGTACCCGTGGTGCCGGAACCCGGATCCCTGCGCGAGCCGGTCCGCGCGGCCGCCGCCCGGCGGCGCGAGGCCGAGCCGGACGCGCCCACCCGGCGGGCCCGCACCCAGGAGGCGCCCGCCCGCCGCCGTCGCCGCGACGACGAGGAGCGTGTGACCCGCCGGTCCCGGACCGAGGAGCGGGTGGCCCGCCGCTCCCGCGACGACGAGGACCTGGTCGCCCGGTACTCCGCGCCGCCGGAGAGCGGCGGCCGGCACTCGGCGCCGCCGGACACCGGTGGCCGCCACTCCGCGCCCCCGGACAGCGGCCGGTACGCCACGGCCTCCGAGGTGGCCCGCTACTCCGCGCCGCCGCGCGCCGGCGACGAGCCGGAGGAGCCCTGGGACAGCCCGCGCCGCTGGGAGACCCGCCCGGTCTCCGGCGAGCCGATCTCGGCCGGCCCGATCTCCGGCACCCCGCTCTCGGCGGAGCCGCTCAGCGGGTCCGGCCGGCGCTACCGGGACGAGGAGGACGTGCCGGAGGAGCCCGACTACTGGCGCCCGCCGGCCCGCTACGCCGCCGACGAGGCGTTCGTCGACGACACCCCGACGCTCGTCGACCTCGCCTCTCGCCGCGCCATGCGCGCGGGCAAGGAGAGCCGGCCCGGCCGCCGCAAGCGGGCCGACGCGGAAGCGGTCGACGGCGCGTACTGGGCCGGACTGCGGGGTGAGGCCCGGTGAAGCGCGCGACGATCCCACCTGTCGCCTGTGTCGGCGAGCCCCGCCTGACCGCCGGTTTCGCCGAGTTCGGCCGGCTCGACCTGCTGGCCCACGAGGAGGTGCACGGTCCGATCGGCCCGATGGAACCGGCGGCGCTGCTGCGGCTCGCCGAGGCGATCGACCTCAAGGGCAAGGGCGGCGCCGGTTTCCCGTTCGCCCGCAAACTGCGCGCCGTGCTGGAGTCCTGCGAGCGGCAGGACCTCGGCGCCGTGGTGGTGGTGAACGCCACCGAGGGGGAGCCGGCGAGCTGGAAGGACAAGGTGCTGCTCACCCGCGCCCCGCACCTCATCCTGGACGGCGCCGCGCTCGCCGCGTTCGCGCTCGACGCCGAGGAGATCGTGATCGGCGTCGCCGACGACGACGTGGGCCGCCCCTCGCTGGCCGAGGCGTTGCAGGAACGGCGCATGCCGGTGCCGACCACGATCGTCACGGTGCCGCACCGGTTCATCTCCGGCGAGGGCGGCGCGCTCGTCAACGGCATCAACGGCCTGCCGCACATCCCGCCCGGCACGAAGAAGCGCTCCAGCGACTCCGGCGTCGGCGGGCTGCCCACGCTGCTGTCGAACGCCGAGACGTACTCCCAGCTCGCCGTCGCCGCCCGGATCGGCCCGTACGAGTACGCCGCGCTCGGCACCGACGACGAGCCGGGCACCGTGCTGCTCACCGTCACCGGCTCGGCGAAGCGCCCCGCCGTGGTGGAGTGCGCCGCCGGCACCCCGCTGCGGGAGATCCTCGACCTGTGCGAGGTGCCGCCGGGCCCGGGCATCCTGATGGGCGGCTACCACGGCAAGTGGATCACCTCGGCGGCGGCGGAGCGGGCCGAGGTGTCCCGCAAGGGGCTCACCGCCGTCGGCGGCACGCTCGGCGCCGGCATCATCGTGCCGCTGGGCGCCGACACCTGCCCGCTGGGCGAGGCCGCGCAGGTGGTGCGGTACCTCGCGGGCGAGTCCGCCGGGCAGTGCGGCCCGTGCAAGATGGGCCTGCCCGACCTGGCCCGCTCGGTCGACCTCGCGGTCTCCGGCAGCGCCCCGGTCGAGCTGGTCCGGGCCGCGGCCGGCGACGTCAAGGGCCGCGGCGCGTGCAGCCACCCGGACGGCACCGCCCGGTTCGCGTTGTCGGCCATGGAGGTGTTCGCCGACGACCTGCGGCTGCACGCCACCGGCGAGGGCTGCGGCAAGCGGGTCAAGGGCATGATGGGGCTGCCCGGCGCGCCCGACGCCAACCCGCAGAAGCTCACCCTGGACTGGTCGCGCTGCGACGGGCACGGGCTGTGCGCGCATGTGGTGCCGGACTTCATCCGGCTCGACGGCAACGGCTACCCGGCGTTCCCGCCCACCCCGGTGCCGACGTGGCTGCGCGAGGGAGCGCTCAAGGCGGTAAAGGTCTGTCCCGAACTCGCGCTCCGGCTGGTCCGGGCCGAGTAGAACCCAGGAGCCGCCGATGCGTACCCCCGTTCGTGTCACCGCCGCCCTGCTGGCCGCCACGCTCGCCGCCGTGACCGCCTGCGCGGCCGGACCCGAGGGCGGCGCACCGGCGGGCGCGGTCGTCTCCGCGTCCCCTGCTCCTGCTTCCCCGGCCACCGGGTCGCCGGCCGCCGCGCCGGCGTCCGCGTCACCGGCCCCGGTGCCGGCCGCGCTGTCGTTCACCGGCAAGACCCTCGACGGTACGGCGTTCGACGCCGCCGCCCTGGCCGGGCGGCCCGTCGTGCTGTGGTTCTGGGCGCCCTGGTGCGCCACCTGCGCGAGCCAGGCGTGGACGGTGGCCGAGATCGCCCCCACCTACCGCGACACGGTCCCGATCGTCGGCGTCGCCGGGCTCGGCGAGCAGAAGGCCATGAGGTCGTTCGTCACCGAGTTCGACCTGGGCGGCACGACACAGATCGACGACCGGGCGGGCGCGCTGTGGCGCCGGTTCAAGGTGGCCGAGCAGAGCACGTTCGTCGTCCTGGACCGCACCGGCCGGGTCGTCCACAAGGGATTCCTGGACGGCGAGGCGCTGACCCGGCAGGTCGAGACGCTGGCCCGGGGATGACCGGCGCGCTGCTGCTCGCCCTGACCGCCGGCATGCTCGGCGCGGTCAACCCGTGCGGCTTCGCGATGCTGCCCGCGTACCTCTCGCTGCTCGTCGCCGGCCCCGACGGCGGGCGCGGCGCGGTCGGCCGCGCGCTCACCGCGACGGCCGGGCTCACCCTCGGGTACGTGCTGGTGTTCGGCGCGTTCGGGCTGGCCCTGGCACCGGCGGCGGACTGGCTGCGGCCCCGGCTGCCGTGGCTCACAGTGACGCTCGGCGTGCTGCTGGCACTGGCCGGGTGCTGGCTGCTCGCCGGCCGTCGGCTGCCCGCGCCGCGCCCGCTGCGCGTCGCGCCCCGGCTCACCCGCACCTGGCCGTCCATGGCGCTGTTCGGCGCGGCGTACGCGCTCACGTCGCTGACCTGCGCGATCGCGCCGTTCCTGGCGATCGTGGTGACCAGCCTGCGGGCCGGGTCGCCGTGGCGCGGGCTGGCGCTGTTCGGGGCGTACGCGCTGGGCATGGCGCTCGTGGTCGGCGTGGCCGCGCTCGCCGTGGCGCTGCTGCGCGGTCGGGTGGTGGCGCGGCTGCGCGGCGCGGGCGCGTGGGTGCCGCGGCTGAGCGGCCTGGTGCTGGTGGTCGCGGGCGGCTACGTCGCCTGGTACGGCTGGTACGAGGTACGCCTCGCCCGGGGCCGCTACGACGCCTTCACCGACCCGGTCATCCGCACCGCAGCCGCTATCCAGCAGTCCTTGGTGAGCGCTGTCAACACGCTGGGCCCCGCCGTCCTGGCGGCGCTGCTCCTGACCGCGCTGCTCCTAGCCGCCCTCCGCCCCCGCCCCCGCGATCTTGCACTTGGTGCCCCGGCGGAAGGGGTGAACCGGACTTCTGGCGGGCTGCAAGTGCAAGATCGCGGGGGAGAGGCGTGTGCGGCGTGTGCGGGGGAGCGGGTCAGCGCGGGGTGAGGCGGTCGGTGCCGAGCTTGTCGCGGAGGACCTCCGGGACCACCACCGAGCCGTCGGGCTGCTGGCACTGCTCCAGGATGGCCGGGAACAGGCGGCTGGTGGCGAGCGCCGAACCGTTGAGCGTGTGCACGAAACGCGTCTGCTTCGCGCCCGGCTCGCGGTAGCGGATCGCCGCCCGTCGCGCCTGGTAGTCGCCGGCCCAGGAGACCGACGACACCTCCTTGTACTTGCCGGTGCTCGGCATCCACACCTCGACGTCGAGCGTCTTCTTCATCGAGGCGCTCGCGTCACCGGCGGCCAGCAGGCTGGTCTGGAAGTGCAGGCCGAGCTTGCCGACCAGGCCCTCGACGTGGCCGACCATCGCCTCCAGCGCCTCGCCCGCCTGCTCCGGCAGCGTGAACTGGAAGATCTCCACCTTGTTGAACTGGTGGCCGCGTACGGTGCCGCGCTCGTCGGAGTGCGAACCGGCCGCCTCACGCCGGTAGCACGGCGTGTACGCGAACGCCTTCAACGGCAGCTTCGGCGTCTCCAGGATCTCGTCCTGGTACGCGCCGAGGATCGCCGTCTCCGCCGTGGGCAGCAGGAACTGGCCGCGCGAGGACGACTGCTTGTCGATGTGGTAGACGTCGTCGTGGAACTTCGGGAACTGGCCGGCGGCGAAACCGGCGCTGTCCAGCAGCAGGTGCGGCGGGAGCAGGAACTCGTACCCGGCCTGGATGTTCTGCTCGATCAGCCAGTTCACCAGCGCCCACTCCAGCCGGGCGCCCAGACCGGTGTACATCCAGAAGCCCGAGCCGCCGAGCTTCACGCCCCGCTCGTGGTCGACCAGGCCGAGCGCGCGGCTCAGCTCCACGTGGTCGCGTACCTTCTCGATGGCCGGCACCTCGCCGAACGTGCGCACCACCCGGTTGGCCTCCTTGCCGCCGGGGACCACGTCGTCGGCGGGCAGGTTCGGCAGCTCGCTCATCGCCGAGCGCAGCCGGGACTGCACCTCGTCGAGCTGGGACTCCAGCTCCGCGAGCTGCTTGCGCTCGGCCTCCGGGGCGACCGGCTGCGGCGTGCCGCCGGACCGTTTCGCCTCCGCGTACGCGCGCGCCTCGGCCTTGCGGCGCTGCCGCTCGGCGTCGATCTCCGTGATCAGGGCGCGTCGTTCCTGGTCGAGCCGCTGGATATCGTCCAGCGCCCGGGTGACCTCGGCGGGATCCAGACGCTTCGCCAGCGCGGTCGCCACCGCCTCGCGATCCTTCCGGATCAACTCCATGTCGAGCATGCTGCTCGTACGCCTCCGTCCAGGCAGTCAGGTGGGACCTCCAGATGCTACCGTCGCGCCCCCGCCGCCCCGGCCCGGCCCGCGCAGCCCGCCGTCGCGGGGCCCGTTCCGGTGACTGTGCGTGGTGACGGTGCCGTCGGCGGAGGGTGCTCACTTTCCGTGATGGCGCATTGATGCACTCGTCGCCCCGCTTCGGCTCACGAGCGCCCTGAGCTGGTCAATCTCGCGGCTCCGCTCCCCGACGGGCATGTCCCTCCGGCGACTTTGCTCTGCAGCCATCGACGCGACGTTCGACGGACCGTAAGCGATGCGCGGATGGCTGCAGAGCAAAGTGCGCAAGGGGTGAAGCATCCGGAGAGTGGCGGCGTCACGCACGGTCACAGATCGGCGTCGCAAGGTGGCGCTGCGCGCGGAACCTCAGAGGCGTACCGGCATCAGGACGGAGAAGGCGCTCGCGTCGTCGGCCCGCCGCACGGCCAGCGGGGTGATCGGGCCGTCCAGCTCCAGCACGAGCTGGCCGTCGCCGGAGCCCAGCGCGTCCAGCAGGTACTCCCGGTTCACCGCCACCCGAAGCGCATCCGCGCCGCCCGCGCCGCCCGCGCCGCCCGCGCCGCCCGCGCCGCCCACGCCGCCCGCGCCGCTCGGGTCGACCAGGCGCAGCTCGCCGCGGCCGTCCAGGCCGAGCGCCACCACCTCGTGCTCGACGCCCTCGTGCGCGCGGCGGCAGACCGGGACGCCGTCGGCGGTGAGCGCCGCCCGTAGCGCCGCGCCGTCGAACGGGATCCGGTACGCGGGCGCGTCGCCGAGCTGCGCCCGCAGCAGCCGCCGGTAGTCGGGGAAGTCGTACGGCAGCGGGGCGGCGGTCAGCGGCCGGCCCGCCACCGTGACAGTCACCCGGTCGGGGGCGACGACGACTTCGGCGTCCCCCGCGCCGTCGGCTCCGAGCAGCGCCCGCAGCTCGTCGACGGCGGCCACCGGCAGCAGCGCGCTCACCGGCGGGCCGTCGACGGTGCCGCCGGCCCGGGCCACGGCCAGCCGGAACCGGTCGGTGGCGAACAGGTGCACCCCGTCCGGGGCCACCTCCAGCAGCACACCGGACAGGACCGGCAGGCCGGGGTCGGCGCCGACGGCGAAACGTACGGCGTCGAAGGCGGCGGCGAGGTCGGTGCGGGACAGCACGAGTCGGGTGGTCACGATGGTCTCCTCCGGGTCGATCAGGCTGCGGATCCGGGAGAGTTCGCGACGCGCGTCGGCCAGGCCGTCCTCCAGGCGGCGCAGGTGCGCGTCCAGCAGCCGGTGCACCTCGGCCGGCCGGTGCCGGTGCCGCAGCGCCTCGGCGATGCCGGTCAGCGGCATCCCGACCCGGCGTAGCCCGGCCACCAGGCGGGCCGGTCCCACCTGCTCCTCGGTGTACCAGCGGTAGCCGGTCACCGGGTCGACCCGGGCCGGCGCCAGCACGCCGGAACGGTCGTAGAAACGCAGTGCGCTGACCGTCAACCCGCTGGCCCGGGCCAGTTCGCCGATGCTGCGAAGCTCGCTCTCCACGGCCGTCATCCTGTGACCTCAAGCGGGTCGAGGGTCAACCTCACGCCGACAGCGTGCGGAACGTGATGCCCGCGCGTACCAGCCGGTCCAGCAGCGCGTCGCCCATCGCCGCGACCGGCGTGACCTGCCCGGCGGTCTCCGGCAGGTCGTCGAAGGCCAGGCACAGCGCCGACTCGGCGAGCATCTTGGCCGTCTCGTCGTAACCCGGGTCGCCGCCGGACACCTCGGTCACCACCCGCCGGCCGCCGCCGGTGCCCACGAACCGCACCTGGAACCACGACTTCGCCCGCTGCTCGGCGGTCGGCCCCTGCCCGGAGGCGAGCCGCCCGAGCAGCCAGCGCCGCGTCGGCGCCACCTTCACCAGCCCCATCACGCCGGCCAGCCCGACACCCGCGACGAGCACAGTGGGCAGCCGCTTCATCGCCGCGAAGTGCCGGTAGCGGAAGTCCGGGCCGTACTCCGGTCGGGCCGCCGCCGATCGGCGGACCACCTGCGGGTCGATGGTGGGCAGCGGCACCGCCCACTGGCCGAACTCGCGTACCCGGCCGACCTTGCCCGGCACCGCGCGGACCCGGCGCCCGTCCGGGCCGGGCTCCATCGCCCGGCGGGCCCGCGCCGCGCGGCTCATCTCACCGGTACGGGAGAACGCGGTGAGCGCCGAGTGGTACGTCCCGGCGGAGAACCGGCCACCGGCCCGCACGTACCCGTCCACGGCGACCGGCCCGTCGGCGGGCAGTTGCTTGACCGTGTACCAGACGCCCAGGTCGTGCGGAATCGAGTCGAAGCCGCAGGCGTGCACCAGGCGTGCCCCGGTGCGCACCGCCTCGGCGTGGTGCCGCACGTACATCCGGTCCACGAACTCCGGCTCACCGGTGATGTCCAGGTAGTCGGTGCCGGCCGCGGCGCAGGCGGCCACCAGCGGCTCGCCGTGGTGCACGTACGGGCCGACGGTGGTGGCCACCACCCGGGCGCACTCCGCCACCGCGCGCAGCGACGCCGTGTCCGTCACGTCGGCGGTGAGCAGCGGCAGCTCGGCCAGGGCCGGGTCGATCGCGGCCAGCCGGTCCCGTACGGCGGCCAGCTTCTCCGGGTTACGCCCGGCCAGCGCCCAGCGCAGCCGGTCCGGCGCGTGCCGGGCCAGGTACTCGGCGGTCAGCCCGCCGGTGAAGCCGGTGGCGCCGAACAGGACGAGGTCGTACGGACGGTCTGCGCGCATCCGCCGAGTGTGCCACCGATGACGCTCACCTTCACGGCGTGAAGACCACCCGGACGCAGCCGTCGGTCCGGTCCCGGAACAACGCGTACCCCTCGGCGCCGCGCTCCAGCGGCATCCGATGCGTGGCCAGGTGCTCGGTGACCAGCTCGTCGCGGGCCATCCGCGCCAGCAGCGCCGGGATCGCGGCCCCGCCCCGGCGGCGGGCGGCACGGACGGCGAGCCCCTTGTCCGCGAGCGCGCCGAGCGGGAACCGGTCCACGAACCCGGGCCGGGCGTCGAGCACCACCACCACGCCGCCCTTGCGGCAGGCGTGCACCGCCTCGCGCAGCGCCGCCCCGCCGTCCGGCTCGGCCACCGGCCACCGGACCGGTACGGTCGCCACCCCGGAGGCGTCGACGCACACGTCCGGGCCCCGGCCGCCGCTGCGTTCGCGCAGCTCGGCGAGCACGTCCACGTACCTGTGGTTGAGCGCCTCCACGCCCTCGTGCCCGGCGACCATCCGCAGCCGGTCGTCCCGGTCGTCGACCACGATCACCCGGTGCGCGCCCCGGGCCACCGCAGCACCGGCGGTGAGCTGGCCGACCGCTCCCGCGCCCCACACCGCCACGACGTCACCGGGGGCGACCTCGCCCAGCTCGGCGCCGTACCAGCCGGCCGGCGCGGCGTCCGCGGCGAACACCGCCCGGTCGTCGCTCACCGACTCCGGCACGGCGAACGCGCCCATGTCGGCGTACGGCACCCGCACGTACTCGGCGTGGCCACCGGCGAAGCCACCGAGCCGGGCCGGCCGTCCGTAGCCGCCGGCGGACGGCTGCCCCCACTCCGGCTCGGCCGTCACGCCGCTCGTGCCGTTGTCGCAGCAGGCCGGCAGCCCCTGCCGGCAGAACCAGCACGCCCCGCACGCCACCGCCGCGCTCACCACCACCCGGTCGGCGACGCGGTGCCGGCGTACCTCCGGGCCGACCTCGACCACGTCGCCGAGGAACTCGCGTCCGAGCACCTCACCGGCGGACGCCTCGGGCACCCGCCCGGCCAGAAGCGGCAGGTCCGCGCCGCAGGTCGTGCTCCGCCGGACCCGCACGATCATGTCCTGGGCGTTGCGCAGCTCCGGGTCCGGGACGCGGCACACCTCCAGCAGGTCGGCTCCGGCCCAGCACAGCGCCCTCATCTCACGGCTCCCGGCCGGTCCAGCGGCGAACGGTCCGCGCGCAGCACCTCGCCGGTCTCCAGGAGCTGCTTGGTCTGCCGCAGCACGTGGCGCAGGAACCGGCCCGGGTCGTCGCCGACCAGGTGTGCGGCGAACCCCGGGAGCGCGCACTCCCCGCCCAGCGGGCGTACCGCCAGCTCGGTGCCGCGCCCGCCGGGAGCCGGGCGGGCCCACACCTCGACCGCGCCGTCGAGGCGGCGCAGTGGCTCGGGCCACCGCCCGGCCGGGAGCACCTGTTCGGGCGGCGCGGCCACCGTCACCACCTGCCACCGGCCCGGCCGTGGATCGACGCAGGCCCGCCGCGCCCGGCGGCGTGCCAGCATCCGCGCCCCCGCCGGCGCCAGCACCCGCGCTCCCGCTAGTGCCAGCGCGCCGATCGCCAGCCGTCCGCTCCGCGCCACCCGACCTCCCGCCGTCTCCGGGTGGCCGGCGTCGGCCGGCCGTCCCGTGTGCCTACAGGGTGCGGGGCGGCCGGGTGAGCCGGGTTCGCCCGGAAGGGGTGAACCGGCCCGGTCCGGGTAACCGCTGCCCGCACCGACGGGGGAGGGACGCATGCCGGAGGAGGCAGACCAGGTCGTCGCACCGAGCGACACGAGCGACATCACCGGTACGCCCGATCTGCTCACCGCCGGCGTCGAATCACCCGCCGGTGCCGCGCTGCCGGGTGGGCCGCCGCTGCTGGCGTCCCGGTTGGCGCCGCCCGCGCCGCCCGAGCCGGTCCTGCTGCGTCCCCGGCTGCTCGACCGGCTGGAGCAGGGCGCGTCCGGTCCGGTGACGCTCGTCTGCGCGCCGGCCGGCTGGGGTAAGACCACGCTGCTGTCGACCTGGGCGCAGGGGGAGCGGGACGGGCCGTCGCCGGCCTGGGTGACGGTGGCCGAGGGCGAGACCACCGGGCGGCTCTGGGGCTACCTGGCCGCGGCCCTGCGCACCGCCGCCGCCGACGACCCGGACGACGGACCGCCACCGGTGCCGGACGGCCCGCCCCGGGCCGAGCAGCTCGAAGCGCTCGCCGCCGCGCTCGCCGCACGGGAACGGCACGTGCTGCTGGTCCTGGACGACCTGCACCGGGTCACCGAACCGGACGCGTTGACCGGGCTGGAGTTCCTGCTCCGGCACGCCGACGGCCGGCTGCGGCTGGTGGCCGGGGCGCGCCGCGAACCACCGCTGGCCCTGCACCACTGGCGGCTGTCCGGCGAGCTGACCGTCATCGGCCCCGCCGACCTGGCGTTCACCGCCGACGAGGTGGCCGACCTGCTCGTCGCGCACGGACTGTCGGTGCCCGCCCCGGCCGTGAGCCGCCTGGCCGAGCGCACCACCGGCTGGCCGGCCGGGCTGCGCTTCGCCGCGCTCGCGCTCGGTGCCGACGCCGACCCGGCGCGCGCGGTGGACCGGTTCGCCGGTGACCAGCCGGACGTCGCCGCGTACCTGCGCGACGAGGTGCTCGCCCCGCTGGCACCGGCGGCCCGCGACGTGCTGCGCCGGGTGGCGGTGGCCGGCGCGGTCCACGCCGACCTGGCCGCCGCGCTGACCGGGCGTTCCGACGCCGGGCACCTGCTCGCCGAGACGGCCCGGGAGGGCGGCTTCCTCCACCAGGACGGCGGCGACCCGCAGTGGTTCCGGCCGCACCCGCTGCTGGCCGACGTGCTGCGCGACGAGCTGGACCGGCTGCCCGCCGACGAGGTGCGTGAGCTGCACCGGCGGGCAGCCGGCTGGTACGGGGCCCACGGCCGCCCGGCCGACGCGCTGCGGCACGCGCTCCTGGCCGGCGAGTGGACCGCCGCCACCGACCTGCTCGTCACCCGCTGGCCCGAGCTGGCGCCGGACGAATCCGCCGCCGCTCCGGCCCCGCCCGAGCCGCCCGCCGAGGCGGTCCGCCGCGATCCGGAGCTGGCGCTGGCCGCGGCGTCCGAGCGGGCGTACGCCGGGGACCGGGCCGCCGCCGACGCGCAGTTGCGGCGGGCGCTCGCCCGGGCCGGTGACCTGCCCGCGCCGCGCCGCGACCGGTTCGGCCGGCTGGCCGCCGCCGTGAAGCTCAGCCTGGCCCGGGCCGGTGGCGACCACGAGGAGGTACGCCGGGCCGCCGACCGCCTGCTGTCCACCGTCGCCGCGGACGAGTCCTCGGGCGGCCCGGAGGCCGGAGCCGGTGACCCGCGCGCCGGGACGGCCGAGCGGGACGACGTGCGCGCGGTGGCCGGCGCCGCGCACGGGCTGGTCGCGCTGGCCGAGGGGGACCTGTCCACGGCCTGGGAGCGGTTCGCCGCGGCGCGGGAGGCGGCGCGGCGGGCCGGGCGACCGCGTACCGAACTGCTCTGCGTCAGCCGTGCGGCGCTGCTGGAGGCGGCCCGGGGCGCGCTGCGGGCCGCCGAGGACCTGGCCCGGGAGGCGCTGGCGATGCCGCCCTGCCAGGGCTGGTCGTCGCGGTCCGACTGCGGCTACGCGTATCTGGCGCTGGCGTTCGTGGACTGGCAGCGGGACCGGCCGGCGGAGGCTACCGCCCACCTGGCGCTCGCCGGGCCGGCCGGCGCGGAGCCGGGCGGCGCCGCCCTCACCGCGCTCTGCCGCGCGGGACTGCTGGCCGACGGCGGCGACCCGGGCGGCGCGTTGCGCACGCTCACCGAGGCGCGGACGGCCGCGCCCGGCCCGGAGCTGGGCGGACGGCTCGCCGCCGCCGAGGCACAGGTACGCGCCGCCGTCGGCGACCTCGACGGTGCCCGGGCGCTGCTCGACGCGGCGGGTGACGGGCCGGCGCCGGCGCTCGCGTCGGCGCGGCTGCGGCTGCGCGCCGGTGACGCCCACGCGGCCGAGCGTGCGTTGCCCGACTGGACCGGGCCCGGCGCGGCGGACTGGCCGCTGCCGGTGCGGCTGGGCGCCGGGCTGCTCGACGCGGCGCTGGCCGACGCCGCCGGTGACGCCCGGCGGGCCGGCCGGTTGCTGGAGGAGGTGCTGGCGCTCGCCGAGCCGGACGGCTTCCGGCGCGTCTTCACCCGGGCCGACCCGGGGGTACGCGATCTGCTCGCCGCGCGCCTGGACTCCGGCACCGCGTACTGGGCCACCGTGACCGAGCTGGTCCGGGGCGTGGACGCGCGACCGGCCACCGCAGCGCCGGACGGTCCGGCCCGCACGCTCGACGAGCCGCTCACCGAGCGGGAGCTGACCGTCCTGCGCTACCTCCAGAGCATCCTGTCCAACGTGGAGATCGCCGCAGAGCTGTCACTGTCGGTGAATACAGTGAAGACGCACGTGCGCAACATCTATCGCAAGCTCGACGCGACCCGCCGGCGGGACGCCGTCCGGCGGGCGCGCGAGCTGCGCCTGATCTGACAGCTCTCAGGCGTCGGCGGCGGCGTCCACCACTGCGAGCAGTTCGGCCAGGTCGTAGCCGCCGTCGTGGCGCATGTCGTTCACGAACAGCGTCGGGGTGGCGTCGACGCCGCTGCGGATGCCGCCGACGAAGTCCTGCCGGACCCGGTCGGCGTGCTCCTGGCGGCCGACCTCCGCGGCGACCTCCTCCGGCGACAGGCCGATCTGCTCGACGCCGAGCGACAGGTGCACCGGGTCGAGCTGGTCCTGGTGCTGGTAGAGCCAGTCGTACATCTCCCAGAACCGGCCCCGCGCGGCGGCGGCCTCGGCGGTCTCCGCGGCGTTCTCCGCGTACGGGTGGACGTTCGTGATCGGGAAGTGCCGGTACGCCAGCCGCACCACGTCGGCCCGCTGACGCAGCACCTCGGTCAGGTTCGGGTACGCGGCGCCGCAGAACCGGCACTGGAAGTCGCCGTACTCGACGACTGTGACCGGCGCGTCCACCGGCCCGCGGACATGGTCGCGTTCGGTCACCGGGACCCGTAGCCGCGCGGTGGTGACCTGAAGTGGCGTGGTCATCCGGCACTCACCCGCCCGCTCGTGGTCAGCCGGTTCGGATCACTCATGCCTACCACGGTGGCGGTCGCCCGGGTGAGCCGGGCTCACCCGGGCGGGGTGGTTCCGCCTCATCGCACGGCGAGGTGGTTGCGCACCTCGCGGATGCCGGGGGCGTTCCACACCACCCGCTCGATCTCCTCGCGTTCGCCGGCCGAGTGGACCTGCCCGTCCAGCAGCACCGTGTCGCCGTGCACCCGCACGTCGACCTCCTCGGCCTCGGTGGCGCGGTTGCGGGCCAGCGCGTCCACGATCCGCTCGGCCAGGTCGTCTCCGTCCGGGTGGGCGGTGGGACGCACCGCGATGCCGTTGCTCACCCCGCACACGCCGGTGAGCCGGGCGACCGCGCGTTCGGCGGCCCGCCGCTGGTACTCCCACTCGACCTCGCCGTGCAGCGTGACCCAGCCGTCGGCCACAGTCACCTGCAACGTCTCGATCGGCACGAACGCGTCCCACTCCAGCGCCCGGACGGCGGCGACGGCGATCTCCGGGTCCTCCCGCCCGGCCGCGGTGCCGATCCGGACGGCGAGGTCGTTGGCGACCGCGCGGACCCGGGTGACCCGGTGCGCGGCCCGCTCGGCGGCCCACTTCTTGGCGTAGCTGTCCACCCGGCCGGTGAGCGTCACCACGCCCTCGGTGACAGTCACCCCGATCTCGTCCGGGCCGACCCGGGGTTCCCAGGTCAGCTCGTCGAGCACGGCGGACTGGATGTCCCGGTCGGTACGCGTGATCGTGTCGGTGGCCATCCGGCTCTCCCTCCCGTCGGTCGCGGCACGGGCACGTGGTCCCGCACCCGCGATCCTGCGCGCGTTCCGGGTGAGCGGCCCTCGCCCGATCCGGGTGAGGCAGCACGGTGGCCGCCCCCGGGAGTCCCGGGGGCGGCCACCGTGTCTGGCGCGTCTGGGGTCAGCCGTCCAGGCCGGCCGGGGAGTTCGGCCGGTCCACGTCCACGAACTCGATGTCGTCGGCGGCGCGGTCCCGGCTGCCGGCGGCGCGTGCCGCGGTGCCGGCGGCCCAGCCGATCGCCGCGCCGGCGAGCGCCGCCGCGATCAGCAGCGTCCAGGGCAGCGCGGGACGGCGGCCGGCGAGCGCGTCGAACGCGAGACCGGCCCGGCGGCGTGCCTCCTCGGCGGCGGAGCCGACCAGGTCGGTGGCGTCGTCGGCCAGGCCGGAGGAGCTGCGGCGGGCGGTCCGGGTGGCGTCGCGCATGCTGTCACCGGCGGAACCGACGGCGGAGAGCAGGTGCTGCCACGCCTGGTCGGCGACCCGCTCGGCCTTGCCCCGGCGGTCCAGCAGGTTGGTTCCGAACATCGTTCTACCTCCTCGGGTGCCGAAGGCCGGCGGCCACTTCGGACTCCGGTGTCCATCCGGCGGTCACTGTCCCGGGCAGTGCCCCACCGGACCCGGCGGCAAACCACGCCCGGGTCATGGCGGGTGCGGCCGGTGAACGGGACGAAGCACCCGAACGCGCCGGGACGGGTGCGGACGGGACGTGCGTGCGCCAGCTACCCTGGTCCGCGGGATCGGCGGGCCCGCCCGGTCGCACGGTTGGCCGTGGCCCGCCACAGGGGGAAACTGGAACCCGGTGGTCCGGATTGGGTACGCCCAGGTGTGCCCAGTTCGCGAATTGCTCATCCCGGGGGGTGGCGACCGGGGCGTGGGAGGAATACTCTCGGTCGCGGCCCGCGTACTGATGAGGCGCCCGTCATGGGCGAGTGGAGGTGCTCGCGTGAGCCTGTCGATCGTGAAGTCGGTGCGGCCGGGTGGTGTCGTCGAGATCGCGCCCCGTGGGGAGATCGACGTCGACACCGCGTACGAGGTGCGGGAAGCGATCGCCGAGGTGCTCGCGAAGGCCCGCCCCGCGCGGATCGAGCTGAACATGCGGCTTGTCACGTTCATCGACTCGGTCGGCATCAGCGCCATGGTCGCCGGTTTCCAGACCTGCGAGGTCAGCGGCGTCAAGCTCGTGGTCACCGAGCCGAGCCGGTTCGTGCACCGGCAGCTCTGGGTGACCGGCCTGCTCGGCCTCTTCGGCGCGCCCGAGCCGTGGTTCGCCGACGACACCCCCGAGGTGCTGCCCGGCGCCTGAGCGCCGTTCGCACCCCCTGCGGCCAGGGGACCTTCTACCCGTTGCCAGTCCGGCGTCGGTACGGGACGATCGTGCGCGACGCACGACGGCGAGGGGGCCCGCTTGCAGAGCAGCGACAGCTTCAGCTACACCGTGCAGGCCCGGTGCAGCCGGGCCGAAGCGGTGGCCCTGCTAGGCGACCTGAGTCGCCAGGGTGAGCTGCATCCGCTGATCGTCCGGGTCCGGAAGCTGCCGGCCCGGCCCGGCGCGCTGGCCAGCTACGCGATCACCGACCGGCTGCAACTCGGCCCGCTGCACTTCCCGGTGACCTACCAGGCGGACGTGCTGATCGCGAGCGAGGACGAGGTGGTCACCGTCGCCCGGCAGCAGCCCGCGACGACCGTACGCAACCACACCCGGCTGCGCGACGAGGACGACGGCACGGTACGCGTCGAGGTGGAGATCACGCTCACCGCGCCGGCACCGCTGTTCGGGTACGCGTTCCGCCAGGCCCGGGCGGCTCACCTGGGCCTGGCGGCGCGTCTCGGAGCGACCCTGGAGGGCCGGCCGGCCTGATCCGGCCGGCCCCTTCCGGGCGCTCAGTACACCGACAGGTGCACGTGGTTGGTGTGGTCGCTGGACGGGTCGCCGTTGCCCCCGCTGTACGACTTCCACCCGCTGCTGGGCAGCCAGATCTGCTTGAACCAGATCACGTAGAGCACGGCGAGCGGGTCGGCGTTGCGCACGAAGTACGCGGCCAGGTTGTTGCCGTACGTCCGGTCGCCGCCGGAGGCCACGCCGCCGAAGCCGTTCTTCTGCGCGGCGAAGTCGCAGGCCCGCCCCTTCGGGTGCTCGCCCGAGCCGCTGGGCCGGTGGCACGAGACGTACCTGGTGAAGCCGGCCGCCTTCGCCTGTTGCAGCGCGTGCAGCGTGCGCGGGGTGATGCAGCCGTTGGCCGGGGTCGGGTCGTTGACGCTGCACGACTCCGGGGGCCAGGAGCCGTCCGAGTTGCGCGGCGCCGGCTTCGCGTTCTTGGTGGAGGTGCCCTGGACGCTGCCGCCGCTGCTGCTGCGCGTGGCGCGGTCGTTCGCCACCTCCAGGGCGCGCTCGGCCTGCTCCTTGCGCTTGGCCATCACCGTCACCTGCTTGCGCTGCTCGCGGATCTCGCCGTCGAGCTGGGCGCGGGTGCGGGTGGCCTGGTCCCGGGTGGCGATCAGGTCGCGCAGCGTACGGTCCTCGTGCGCGGCGACCTGCTCCAGCGCGGCGGCCCGGTCCATGAAGCCCTCCGGGCTGCTGCTGCCCAGCAGCGCCCCGGCGGTGCCCAGGCGGCCGTTGCGGTACGCCACGGCGGCGATCTCGCCGACCTTGGCGTCGCGTACGGCCAGCTCGGCGCCGACCGTCTTGAGCTGTTCGTTCAGTTGCTTCTGGCGGCTCACCGACCGGTTCAGCGCGGCCTTGGCCTCCAGCCAGCCCTTGCTGGCGGCGTCGAGCTGGGCACGCAGTTCGGGCGTGCCGCCCTCGTCGTCGCCGCCGGGCGCGGCGGCGAGCAGGCCGGTCGCCGGCCCCGCCGAGGCGGGGGAGACCGGAACAGTCGCGACGCCGAGGGCCAGCGTCGCGACGAGCAGGGCCGCCAACCGGGCGGCTGTCCGTCGTACAGGTGCCACGTGGGGCATTCACACGTCCTTCCGTCAACGCCGACCGGGTTAGCTGACGGGTTCGGGACGGAAGATCCCTACCGCTGACGCGGATGCACCCCACGTACGTGGTTCCCCGGCTCGTCCCTGCGGACGATTAGGCGACGGCCGCCCCACCGGGGCCGGTGGCGTCCGCGGGTGCGGCCGCGACCGACACTACCGGCGCTGCCCGGGCGTGGCTCGGTGGAGCAACGCCACCAGGTGGGGCAAAACCGGCATAAGACTACAACAGCCACAGTGATTTAAGTCTGCCCTAATCACCACTCGGTCTTCCCGCACACGCCGGCCGACGCTCCGGGTTCGACCTGCAACGTGGCGTGATCGATGGAGAAGTCCTCGTGCAGGGCGGCCCGCGCGGCGGCCAGCACCTGCCCCGGGTCCACGCCCGGGTCGGTGGTCAGGTGCGCCGAGGCCACCTCCATGCCCGAGGTGAGCGTCCACACGTGCAGGTCGTGCACCTCGGCCACGCCGGGTACGGCGGCCAGCCGGTCGTGCACGGCGGTCACCTGGAGGTGCTCCGGCGCGGCCTGCACCAGGATGCGCAGCGCGGCCCGGCCGAGCCGCCAGGTGCGCGGCAGGATGAACAGGCCGATCCCGACGGCTACCAGCGGATCGGCCCACCACCAGTCGGTCGCGGCGATGACCAGCGCGGCGGCGATCACGCCGAGCGAGCCGAGCAGATCGCCGAGCACCTCCAGGTACGCCCCGCGCAGGTTGATGCTCTCCTTCGCCCCGGCGCGCAGCAGCGCGAACGCGACGATGTTGGCGAGCAGGCCGAGCACCGCCACCACGAGCATCGGGCCGGCCAGCACCTCCGGCGGCTCGCCGAACCGGCGTACCGCCTCGACCAGGACGTAGAGCGCGACGGCGCCGAGCAGCACGGCGTTGGCCAGGGCGGCGAGCACCTCCAGCCGGTAGAGCCCGAACGTGCGCTGCGGGTCGGTGCCGGCGCGGCGGGCGGCGGTGATCGCGGCCAGTGCCATGCCGATGCCGAGGACGTCGGTGAACATGTGCCCGGCGTCGGAGAGCAGCGCGAGCGAGCCGGTGGTGAAGGCGGCCACCGCCTCGACCACCATCAGGACGGCGAGCAGCGCGAAGGCGGCCCAGAGGCGGCCCCGGTGGCGGTGTGCCGCGTTGGCCACCGCGCCGCTGTGGTCATGACCTGCGCCCACGCCAACACCCTTCCTGCCCCGTACCGGCCAGGCCCAATGTATGTTCACATCGCTATGTATGCAACTGAACTGTGGGTGACGTCAGGGGCGCGGACGGGTGTCCCTCAGAGCGGGTCGAGCGTGGTGAGGCGCTGGGTCGCCCGGGACAGCGCCACGTAGAGCGTGCGTACCCCCGAACCGGGGTCGGCCCGGATCTCACTCGGCGCCACCAGCACCACGCCGTCGTACTCCATGCCCTTCGCCTGGAGGCTGGTGACCACCTGGAGCCGGCTCGCGCCGAGCGCGCCCAGCCAGCCGGCCACCTCGTCCCGGCGCGGCACCGGCGTGATCACACCAACGGTGCCCTCCACCTGCGCGAGCAGCGCCTCGGCCGCCTCGACGGTGGCCGCCGGCAGGTCGGCGGCGGGCACCGTGCGCTCGACCGGCGGCACGCCGGTGGACCGCACCGCGTCGGGCAGCGGCAGGTCCGGGTAGAGCCGGCGGATCTCCGCCGCCGCCACCGCGAAGATCTCCGCCGAGTTGCGGTAGTTGGTGGTCAGCTCGTAGCGGTGCCGCTTGCGCCGGCCCAGCGCCTGGTCCCGGGCGCGGTCCAGCTCCTGCGGGTCGCCGGTCCAGGCGGTCTGCGCCGGATCGCCGACCACCGTCCAGGACGCCAGCCGCCCGCGCCGCCCGACCATCCGCCACTGCATCGGCGAGACGTCCTGCGACTCGTCCACCACCACGTGCGCGTAGTCGCGGTAGTCGTCCGGACGCTCCCGCGCCGCCGCGCGGGCGGCGCGCTGCCGGTCGGCGTACGTGCTCAGCTCGCGCACGCCACCGGCGAGCTGGTACGGGTCGCGCTTGGGCCGGGCCCGCTGCACCGGCTTGCCGAGCAGCGCGTCCAGCTCGTCGAGCAGCGCGATGTCCGCCACGGTCAGCCCGTCGGTCCCGAGTGTGCGGTACGCCTGCCCGAGCAGCCGGATCTCGGCCGAGGAGAGGATCCCCCCGGCGTAGCGGCGCAGCCGGTCCGGGCGGGCCAGCCAGTCCAGCACGTGCCGCGGGTGCAGCCGCGGCCACCACGCCTTGAGGAACTCGCGGAACTCCGGCCGCTCGATGATCTCGTCCTCGAACGCCGGCTGTTCCGGCAGCCGGCCCACCCGCAGCGTGCGGGCCTGCGCGTAGAGCGCGGCGAGCACCGCGTCGAACGCCGCCCGGCGCACCTCGTTGCGGCGGGCGCCCCGGGCCAGCGTCCGGTCCCGGACCGCGTCCAGCGCGGCGCGTTCCAGGCGCAGCAGCTCGCCCCGGTAGAGCAGGCGCAGCTCGGCCGGGGAGTCCGGCACCGCGTCGCGGACCGCGCGTTCCAGCACCCGGCGCATCCGCAGCGACCCCTTCACCGCCGCCACGTCCGGCGGGTCGGTGCGGGACGCGGACAGGCCGGGGAACAGCGAGCCGAGCGAGTGCAGCGTGGCCGTCTCCTCGCCCAGCGAGGGCAGCACCGAGGCGATGTACTCGACGAACACACCGGACGGTCCGACCACGAGGATGCCGCCGCCGGCGTAGCGGGCCCGGTCGGAGTAGAGCAGGTACGCGGCCCGGTGCAGCGCCACCGCCGTCTTGCCGGTGCCCGGGCCGCCGGAGACGATCGTGACGCCGTTGCCGGGGGAGCGGATCGCCTCGTCCTGCTCCCGCTGGATGGTGGCGACGATGTCCCGCATGCCCCGGCCGGTGGCCCGGGACAGCGTGGCCAGCAGGGCCCCGTCACCGACCACCGCCATGTCCGGCGGCGCGGCCTCCGGATCCAGCAGGTCGTCCTCGATCCGGGTGACCTTCTCGGAGGCGGACTGGATCGTGCGCCGGCGCACCACGCCGCGCGGCTCGGCGGGCGTGGCCTGGTAGAACGCGGCGGCGGCGGGTGCCCGCCAGTCCACCACCAGCGTCTCCGCGTCCACGCCCCGCACGCCCAGGCGGCCGACGTGCAGCACCTGCCCGGTCCGCAGGTCCAGCCGGCCGAACACCAGACCCTCGTGCTCGGCGTCCAGCACGTGCCGGCGCTGGGCGGCGTGGAAGACCATCGCGTCCCGCTCGACCAGCGCGCCGAAGTTGCCGACCCGGGCCAGCAGGTAGCCCTCCCGCTCGGCGTCGGCCGCAGACCGGCGCAGTTCGGCCAGCCGGGCGTACACCCGGTCGAGGTGACGCTGCTCGGCGGCGATCTCCCGGTCCAGCGTGGTCTGGTCGGTCAACGCGGATGCTCCTGTGTTCGGAGGGCACGACGGGCTGAATGAGGGTACGGGCCGCCGGCAACCGGCACACCGGGGCATGCCGCGCACGTGGCGTACGTCGGTGCCGCCCGCGTGCGGGGACGCTCAGCGGCGGACCGCCGGGCGGTCGGCCAGTACCCGGTCCAGCACGCCGGCCAGAGCGGCGTTGACCTTCTCGGGGCGCTCCATCATCAACATGTGCCCGGCACCCGGGCAGACGGTCAGCTCCGTGGTGGGCAGCGCCGCCGCGATCGACTCGGCGCAGGGCGGCGGGGTGAGCCGGTCCCGGTCGCCGACCAGCGCGGCGGCCGGCAGCCCGCCGAGCGCGGCGAGCGTCTCCAGCCGGTGCTGGGCGCCGATCGAGGCGCGGAAACCGCCGATCGAGCGCAGCGTGGCCCGGGCCACCGCCGAGGTGACCAGCCGGATGTCCGCCGGGTCGCAGCGGTCGCCGAACAGCATCCAGCGGATGCTCGGGCGCAGCGCGCGCAGCAGCGCGTGCGGGGGCCGCCAGCCGCCGCAGCGGGCCAGCACCCCGGCGCCTGTCGTCTCGGCCAGGCGGATCAGCCGGGTGATCCGGGGGGAGAGGCCGTACGCGGTGTGCGTGTGCCCCTCGGCGGTGGTGGAGACGAAGACCAGCCCGGCGGTACGCGCGGCGAACCGGTCGGGGTGCCGGTGGGCGTACTCCATCACCGTCATCCCGCCCATCGAGTGCCCGACCAGGACGATCGGACCGGCCGGGACGATCTCGTCGATCACCGCGGCGAGGTCGTCGCCGAGCTGGGCGAGGGTGGCGTCGCGCAGCGCCAGACAGCTCGACCGGCCGTGGCCGCGCGCGTCGTAGGTGACCACGCGGACCCGGCCGCCGAAGCGTTCCCGCAGCTCGGCGACCTGGCGGTGCCAGCTGCGCCCGTCGAGCGTCCAGCCGTGCAGCAGCACGGCGGTGACCTCGGCGTCGACCGGCCCGGTGACGGACACGTGCAGCCGTACGTCGTCGGGGAGCCGCAGTTCCAGGTCCGGCATCGTCCACCTCCCGGGCCCGCCGATGTGTGTCCACCGGATGACCCGGCGGTGACACCGGCGTTACCCGCCATGAGACCACGGCAACCGGTCCGGAGAGAAGATTCCCGTCCGGCCCCACGTCGTCGGATCGGTGACCAGGCTGGAGACATGCCGACCACCAGTCCGCGTGCCGCGCTGGCCGAGCTGCTCGCCGGCAACCGCCGCTTCGTCAGCGGGCAGCCGGTGCACGGGCACGACGTCACCGCCGCCGCGGCGGTGGCCTCCGGCGACCAGCAGCCGTACGCGGTGGTGCTGGGCTGTATCGACTCCCGGGTTCCGTTGGAGGCGATCTTCGACCAGACGTTCGGTTCGATCTGCGTGATCCGTACCGGCGGGCACGTGCTGGACCGGGCCGTCCGCGGCTCGATCGAGTACGTGGTGGAGCAACTGGGCGTACGCCTGGTGATGGTGCTGGGCCACGAGCGCTGCGGCGCGGTCGGCTCGACCGTCGAGGCGCTGCGCGCCGGGCGGCGACCCGGCGGGGACCTGGCGTACGTGGTGGACCGGATCGCCCCGGCGGTGACCGACGTCGGTGTGGACGACCCGGACGCGCACCCGCTGGCCATCCGCCGCCACGTCCGGCGCACCGTGGCCGCGTTGCGCCGCGACGACCGGCTCGCCGGTCCGGTGGAGGCCGGTGAGCTGGCGGTGGAGGGCGCCCTCTACGACCTGGCCACGGGCGAGGTGGCGCTGCTGCCGCAGGAGCAGACGCGAAACCGCCCGCCGGGTGATCCCGGCGGGCGGTAGCGGTGGTGCGGGTGCTCAGCCCTCGAAGACACCGGCCTCGACCAGGCGCTTCTCGGTGGCGTCCCAGCCGTGGTCCGGGTAGGACGCGGCCAGGCCGTTGATCTCGGCGCGGATCTTGGCGGCGTGGCCGGCGGCGGCCAGCACGCGGATCTCCTCGACGAAGGCGTCGGAGTCGGTGCGCAGGTGCGCGGTCTTGCCGTTGGTCAGGTTGCGCACGTAGGCGTGCTTGCCGCCGTTGAGCGGGATCAGGTATTTGAACTCGCCCAGCACGCTGAGGGCGCCACCCTGGCCAGCCTGGCCGGCCCGGACTGACGCGCGCGCGGTCTTAGAGGTGTTGCTCGCCACGGAGGTACTCCTTGCAGACGTACGGTGGGGACGGAAGCCGTCCGGGGGCTGTGCGGACGACGCCCGGATGAGCGCCGGCCCGCGAAGATGTACGGCGGCACAGAACCGCCCAGAGAACTGTACACGACCACGACACCTGGCTGGTCGTCGCGGCTCAGAGGGCACAACCAGGTCCGCCGCCCGGGTATTTCCCGCCCCCGGGGTCCGGCGAATTTTCCGATTCGCTGGCGCACCACCAGTCACAACAGTCATCATGTGTGCCAGGGACCACTCGGCAGGACGAGGTCGTAGGGGAAGACGCACCTCGGCTCACCGGGAGGTCACCGTGCCAACGCGTGGCGTCGTATACGTCCACTCGACCCCGCTCGCCGTGTGCTCGCACGTCGAGTGGGCGATCGCGCGCGTCCTCGCCGCGCCGGTCAACCTGCACTGGACGGCGCAGCCCGTCGATCCGGGCGCCCGTCGCGCCGAGTGCGGCTGGACCGGCAGCCCGGGGACCGGCGCGGAGCTGGCCGCTGCCCTCCGGCAGTGGCCCATGATCCGTTTCGAGGTCACCGAGGAACCCAGTCCCGGCGTCGACGGCGAGCGCTTCATGTACGTGCCGGGCCGGGGCCTGTTCCGGGCCGCTGTCGGCGCGGCCGGCGACATCCAGCTCGGCGAGGACCGGCTGCGCAGCCTGATGGCCGCCGCGCGCGGCCCGGAGGCGCTGGCCCACGCCCTGGACAAGGCGCTCGGCACCGCCTGGGACGCCGAGCTGGAGCCCTACCGGTACGCCGGTGACGGTGCGCCGGTCACGCTGCTCACCCGGGTCGGGTGACGAAGGTCGAGTTGCCCCGATACGGTGGGCCGCGTGTCGATTTCCTCGCGGCGCTCCGCCGTCGCGCTCGCCGCACTGACCGCGCTGCTCGTCTCCGGGTGCTCGGACGGGCCGGACCGGCCCCGGCCCGCGCCGTCGAGCCCGGCGCCGTCGTCGGCCGCGCCGGCGCCGAGTGACCCGCCGACCGCCGACCCGGCCGCCCGGGCCGCCGCGCTCGTCCGCACGCTGAGCGACGAGGACCTGGTCGGGCAGGTGCTGATGCCGTACGCGTACGGCAGCTCGGCCACCGAGGTCTCAGCCGGTTCGGCGGCCGGGAACCGGGCGCTGGCCGGCGTCGACACCCCCGCCGAGATGGTGGCCAAGTACCGGCTCGGCGGGGTGATCCTGGTCGGCTTCAGCGCCGACGACCCGACCTCGGGCAACCAGGCCACCACGAACGTGGACAACCCCAAGCAGGTCCGGGCGCTCACCGACGGGCTCCGCGCCGCCGCCGGCAAGCTCCCCGCCGGCTCCGCGCCCTTCCTGATCGGCACCGACCAGGAGTACGGCGTGGTCACCCGCATCACCGACGGGGTGACGCTGCTGCCCAGCCCGCTCGCCGCCGGCGCCGCCGGGAACCCGGCGCTGACCGAGGCCGCGTGGCGGGCCGCCGGGGCCGAGCTGGCCGCGTTGGGCATCAACCTCGACTTCGCCCCGGTCGCCGACGTGCTGGCGACCCGCAGCACGGTGATCGGCTCCCGCTCCTTCGGCGCCGACCCGGCGACCGCCTCGCCGCAGGTGGCGGGCGCGGTACGCGGCCTGCAGGCCGAGGGCGTCGGCGCGGTCGTCAAGCACTTCCCCGGGCACGGCCTGAGCGCCGACGACTCGCACACCGAACTACCAGTGATCAAGCAGTCCCGCGCCGAGCTGGACCGCCTCGCGTTCCCGCCCTTCCGGGCCGGGATCGGCGCCGGCACGATGGCGGTCATGTCGGCCCACCTGGACGTCAGGGCCGTCGACCCGGGCACCGCCGCCACGTTCTCCCGCAAGCTGCTCACCGACGTGCTGCGCGACCAGCTCGGCTTCCAGGGCGTGGTGATCACCGACGGGATGAACATGGCCCCGGCGAAGAAGTGGTCCCCGGGCGAGGCGGCCGTACGCGCGCTCAACGCCGGTAACGACCTCATCCTGATGACCCCGAACGTCAAGCAGGCGTACGACGGGCTGCGCGCCGCGCTCAAGGACGGCTCGCTGCCCCGGGCCCGCCTGGTCGAGGCGGTCACCCGGGTGCTGACCATGAAGTTCCGGCTGGCCGGGCGGGACACGCCCGCGCTGTCCACGCTGGGCGGCGCCGCCCACCACAAGGCCGCCGACGCCCTGGCCACCGCCGCGGTGACGGTGCTGCGCGGAAAGTGCGGCGGCGCGGTGAACGGGCCGGTGAGCGTCACGTCCTCCGGCGGCCGGGAGCGCACCCTTAAGCTGCTGACCGACGCGCTCACCGCGGCCGGGGTCAAGGTGGTGCCCTCCGGCGGCACCGTGGTGCACCTGGTCGGGTACGGCGACGGCGCGAAGGACCTGCGCGCGGACGCCGCCGTGACGGTGGCGATGGACACGCCGTACGTGCTGTCCGGGGCGAAGTCGCCGACGCTGATGGCCACCTACTCGTCCACCCGCGCCTCGATGACCGGGCTCGCCGCGGTGCTCGCCGGCAAGGCCCGCCCGGCCGGCCGCTCCCCGGTGCCCGTCTCCGGCCTGCCCGCCACCACCTGCCGTACCTGACCGCCGCCGTTACTCGGGTGCGGCCCGGGCGGCAGGCTGGCAGGGTGGCGCGAATGGGAGAGGCAGCACACGGTTTCCGCTACGTCGAGCGCGCCGACGGCACTGTGGTCATCACGCATCACGGCCGGGTCGCCGGCACGCTTCGCGGTGGCCGGGCCGCGCAGTTCCTGGCCGAGGTCGGCGACGATCCGCAGCTGACCATGGCCCGGTGGACCGGCAACTACCGGCACGGCAACGAGCGCACCGCCCGGCAACACCCCCGCAACCGCCGCTGAGGTGTAAGGAAGGGCCCCCTCTTAACGCCTGCGGTAGAGGAAGGGCCCCTTCTTAACAGGCGACTGTTAAGAAGGGGCCCTTCCTTACATCCGATCAGGGGCGGGTGAAGACCAGCGCCACGTTGTGCCCGCCGAAGCCGAACGCGTTGTTCAGCGCCGCCGGGATCTCCATGTGACGCGGCTTGTGCGCGGCCACGTCCAGGGTCAGGCCCTGGTCCGGGTCGTCCAGGTTGATCGTCGGCGGGATCACGCCGTCCCGGATGGCCAGGATGGTGGCGATCGACTCCAGCGCGCCGGCCGCGCCGAGCAGATGCCCGGTCATCGACTTGGTGGCGGTGAGCACCGGGTGGTCGCCGATCGCCTGGCGCAGCGCGCCGATCTCCAGCATGTCGCCGACCGGGGTGGAGGTGGCGTGCGCGTTGACGTGCACGATGTCGGTACGGGCCACGTCCGCGTCGGCGACCGCCCGGGCGATGGCCCGGATGGCGCCCTCACCCTCGGCGTGCGGCTGCACGATGTCGTACGCGTCCGAGGTGATCCCCGCGCCGGCCAGGCGCGCGTACACCCGGGCACCCCGGGCGGCGGCGTGCTCGGCCCGCTCCAGGATCACCACGCCCGCGCCCTCACCGAGCACGAAGCCGTCGCGGCCCGAGTCCCACGGCCGGGACGCCCGCTCCGGCTCGTCGTTGCGGGTCGACATGGCCCGCATCGAGCTGAAGCCGGCGATCGGCAGCGGGTGGATGACCGCCTCGGTGCCGCCGGCCACCACCACGTCGGCCCGGCCGGCGCGGATGATGTCCAGCCCCAGCGCGATCGCCTCCGCGCCGGTGGCGCAGGCGCTGGCCACCGTGTGCACGCCGGCCTTGGCGCCCAGTTCCAGACCGACCCAGGCGGCCGGACCGTTGGGCATCAGCATCGGGATGGTGTGCGGGGAGACCCGCCGCGGTCCGGACGCCTCCAGGATGTCGTCCTGGGCGAGCAGGGTGGTGGCGCCACCGATGCCGGAGCCCACGCTCACCGCCAGCCGCTCCGGGTCCGGCGCGGCGTCGGTCAGGCCGGCGTCGGCCCACGCCTGCCGGGCGGCGATGATGGCGATCGCCTCCGAGCGGTCCAGCCGGCGCAGCTTCACCCGGTCGAGCACCTCGGACGGGTCGACCGCCAGCTCGGCGGCGATCCGGACGGGCAGTTGCGCCGCCCACTCCTGGGTGAGCGCACTCACCCCGGAGCGGCCGGCCAGCATGGCGTCCCAGGTCGACGCGACGTCCCCGCCGAGCGGGGTCGTCGCGCCGAGCCCGGTGACGACGACGTCGGGGCGACTCATGGTCAGGACTGCGCCTCGATGTAGCTGACCGCGTCCCCGACGGTCTTGAGGTTCTGCACCTCGTTGTCCGGGATCTTGACGCCGAACTTCTCCTCGGCCGCCACCACGACCTCGACCATGGAGAGCGAGTCGACGTCGAGGTCGTCGGTGAAGGACTTCCCCTCGGCCACGTCGTCCGGGTTCACCCCGGCAACCTCTTCGAGGATCTCGGCGAGGCCGGCGGTGATCTCGTCACGGGTCATTACGGTTGGTTCCTCTCATCGGGGGTTACCGGTGGCCGGCGTCGCCGGCCACACGCCTCGGCGCGTTCGCGCCCGAGGGGGTCTCAGGGGCAGCGCACGACCTGACCGGCGTAGGTCAGACCGCCACCGAAGCCGAACAGCAGCACCGGGGCGCCCGAGGGCACCTCGCGCCGCTCGACCAGCTTCGACAGGGCGAGCGGGATGCTCGCCGCCGACGTGTTGCCGGACTCGACGATGTCCTTGGCGACGATCGCGTTCGGGATGTTCAGCCGCTTGGTGATGCCGTCGATGATCCGGGCGTTGGCCTGGTGCGGTACGAACGCGGCCAGCTCCGACGGGTCCACCCCGGCGCGCTCGCACGCCTGCAGCGCGAGCGGGGCCAGCGCGGTGGTGGCCCAGCGGAACACCGACTGCCCCTCCTGGGCGATGTACGGCTGCCAGCCCTCGATCCGTACCGCGTCGCTCTTCTCCGGCGCGGAACCCCAGACCACCGGCCCGATACCGGACGGCTCGTCGTCGGCGGTCGCGGTGACCACCGCCGCCCCGGCGCCGTCGGCGAAGATGATGCAGGTCGAGCGGTCGGTCCAGTCGGTGAGGTCGGAGAGCTTCTCCGCGCCGACCACGATCGCGTTACGCGCCGCGCCGGCCCGGATCGCGTGGTCCACCGTGCCCAGCGCGTACGCGAAGCCGGAGCAGGCGGTGTTGAGGTCGTACGCCGCCGGTGCGCTGATGCCCAGCTTGGCCGCGACCCGGCAGGCCACGTTGGGGCTGCGGTCCGCCGACGAGCAGGTCGCCACCACGACCAGGTCGATGTCGGCGGCGGTCAGGCCGGCGTTGGCGAGCGCCTTGCCGGCGGCGGAGGCGGCCATGTCGGCCACCGTCTCGTCGCCCGCGATCCGCCGGGTGGCGATGCCGACCCGGTCCCGGATCCACTCGTCGCTGGTGTCGACCATCTGTGCGATCTCGTCGTTCGTGACGACGCGGGAGGGCTGGTAGTGCCCCATCGCGACGATCCGGCTGCCGGCCATTTACTGCGTTCCTCCGATGCGGACGAGGGGCTGGCCCGGGGCGACCGGGTCGTCGTGGTGCGCGAGCCACTCGGTGAGCAGCCCGTTGTCGTGCGCGGTCACCTCGGCCGGCCCGTGCGGTCCGGCGACGTGGCCGAGGACCTGGCCGGCGCTCACCTCGGCGCCCTCGGCCGGCCCGGCCGACCGGTCGAGGCGGCCCGCGGCGGGGGAGACCACCACCCGGAACCACGGCGCGGGCGGGCGGGCGGCGGGGCCGGCGTGCCGGGCGATCAGCCGCCGTGCGGCGGGCAGGTCGGCCGGGGTGTTCAGGGTGACGATCTCGGGCGCGCCCTCGCCCTTGAGTTCCCGCTTGACCAGCCCGGCCAGCGTGCCGGCCGGCGGCAGTTCGATCACGCCGGTGACGCCGAGGTCGGCCAGCGTACGCATGCACAGGTCCCAGCGGACCGGGGCGGTGACCTGCCGGACCAGCCGCCGCATCGTTTCCGGGCCGTGCCCGACCGCCGCGCCGTCGAGGTTGGACAGCAGGATCCGGGCCGGGGCGGTGGCCGGGACACCGGCGGCCACCGCGGCGAGGGCGGTCTCGGCCGGTGCCATGTACGGCGTGTGGAACGCGCCCGCCACCTGGAGCCGGATGACGCGGGTCCGGGCGGGCGGCTCGGCGGCGAGCTTGTCCAGGCCGTCGAGCGGACCGGCGGCCACGATCTGACCGGCGCCGTTGCGGTTGGCCGGGTGCAGCCCGTGTGCCGTGAGCGCGGCGAGCACCTCCTCCGGGTCGCCGCCGAGCACGGCGGCCATCCCGGTCGGCTCCAGCGCGCAGGCGGCGGCCATCTCCCGGCCGCGTACGCCGGCGAGCGTCACGGCGGCCTCGGCCGGCAGCACCCCGGCCAGCGCGGCGGCGCCCAGCTCACCGACGCTGTGCCCGGCGACCAGCCCGACGTCGTGCATCGGCAGGTGCTCGGCGGCGAGCAGCGCGGCGGCGACCAGCAGCGGCTGGGTACGGGCGGTGTCCTTGATCTCGTCCGCGTCCGCCTGGGTGCCCAGGTGGATCAGATCCACCCCGGCCAGCGCCGACCACCAGCGCAGACGCGCCTCGGCGCCGGGAAGGTCGAGCCACGGCGCGAGGAAACCGGGCTTCTGCGAGCCCTGTCCAGGGGAGAGTACGGCGAGCACGTGTACGACTTTGACGGATCGCGGCGTGCCGCGCTGTAACGTACGGCACGAAACCGCACTAGAACCTTTGGAGGAAACCTACAAAGATCGTCGGATGTCATCGCCGATCGGAGGCCGTCGGCGCCACCGGGTCGAGCCGGCCCACCGTCACCGCGACCTGCAACGCGAACGCGTCGCGCGGGGCCAGCGGCGAGAAGCCGGTCACCTCGGCGATCCGCTTCAGCCGGTAGCGCACGGTGTTCGGGTGCACGAATAGAGCCCGCGCCGCGCTCTCCAGCGTGCCGCCGGCGGCGAAGAACGCGTCCAGCGTCTCCAGCAGCTCACCGCCGGAGCGGGCCAGTGCCGCGTACACGTCGTGGCGCAACCGGCGGCGGGCCTCGGTGTCCCCGGCCAGCGCGCGCTCCGGGAGCAGCTCGTCGGCGGCGACCGGGCAGGGCGCGGTCGGCCAGGCCGGCGCGGCCCGGAACCCGGCCAGCGCGGCCCGCGCCGACTCGGTGGCCTCGTCCAGGCTGGGCACCGCCGGGCCGACCACCACCGGCCCGTCCCCGAAGGCGGTACGCAGCTTCTCCGTGGCCGCCACCGGATCGGCCGCCCCGCCCAGCACGATCACCAGGCGGTCGCCGTGCACGCCGCCGATCACCTCGACGCCGATCCGCCGGGCCTGCCGGTAGACGGTGTGCAGCACGGCGGCCACCTCGCCGCCGGGGGAGCGGCCCACCGCCACCGCCACCGGCGGCGCGTCCGTCCAGCCCAGCGCGGCGGCCCGGCTGGCCAGCACGTCGGGGGAGTCACCGCGCAGCAGCGCGTCGACCAGCAGCGCCTGCAACCGGGCGTCCCAGGAGCCGCGGCTCTCGGCGGCCCGGGCGTACACCCGCGCGGCGGCGAACGCGATCTCCCGGGAGAAGCGCAGCACCGCCTCCCGCAGTGACTGCTCCTCGCCCGGCACGGCCAGGTCCGACACCTGCTCCTCGACCACGTCGATGGTCACCTTGATCAGCGCCACGGTCTGCTGGAGGCTGATCGTGCGGGCCAGCGCCTGCGGCGCGGCGGCGAAGACCTCGTCCGACACCTCCTGGGTGCGGTCGGTCGCGCCGCCGCCCTGGCGCAGCCACTGCACCAGCGAGCGCACACCGGCCTGGGCGACGAGCATGACCCACGAGCGCTGGTCGGCCGGCAACTCCCGGAACCACGGCAGCGTCTCGTCCATCCGGGCCACGCTGGCGGTGGCCAGCCCGCCCGCCGCCCGTTCGATGCGGCGCAGCGTCGCCGACGTCTCCGTTCCGCCCGGTTCGCTCACCGCCCCAGCCTGACACGGCGTGACCAGCTGTTGCACGTCGAGGTGACGGGCCCGGGGCGGCGTGACGAGCCGCACCGGTACGCGCTGACGATCTTGTTCGGCCGGGCCAGTACGGTGTCAGGGCACGGCGGGCCAGACTCCGGCCGGGCAGGCGAGGGCGACGCGTGAGGGAGGCCGGGATGGCGCAGGGGGAGGCCGAGCACGGTTGCGCCCAGGGGGAGGCCTGCCGGCGGGGCCACGACCAGCCGGCGACTGCCATGCACCAGCGCCGGCCGTGCCTGCACCACCAGGGCGAGCAGCCGGCCGGCCGGTCGCCGGAACGCGGCGACGACGAGCCGGGCGTGCCCCGGCAGCGGGCGGCGGAGCCGGTGCACCTGGCCGACGACGGACCTGCCGACCCGAGTTGCCGCAGCGAGTTGGCGGGCTGGGCGGGCGCCCACCGGCACGGCGCGGTACGCCCGCGTAACCGCACGATCCGCCGCGAGCGTCCGCCGCGCCGCTGGTGCTGACGCGGCACCGACTGGGCTGATCCGGCTCCGGCCGGGTCGGGCGAGGCCCGGTCCGGCCTCAGCGGGTGCGGCGGCGGACCAGCAGCGCGATGCCGGCCAGCCCGGCGGTGATCACCAGCACGACGCCCACGTTGAGCAGCAGCAGCCGCTGGAGTTCGCCGAGCGCGGTGTCGAGGTCCTGCACCGGGTCGAGCGCCTCCTCCGGCAGTACCCGCTCCCCGCCGCCGCCGACGCCGCCGGCGAGCGTGTCGAACTGCGCCGGCATCGGCACACCGACCGAGCGCAGCGTCTCGGGCATGTTGAGCCGCCCGAAGAACCAGCCGGCCCGGGTGCTGCTCGAATCCGGCTGCTTGCCCGGCCGGTAGATCCGCGGACCGCCCTTTGCCAGCGGGAACAGGTCGTAGGTGCGCTGCGGGCCGGCGGCGGCGAGCACCAGCACCGTGTATTTCGGACCGAGGTCCTTGGCGGCCGGGCCGCGCAGCTGACCGGTCGTGCCCAGCCACTTGACCTGGTCGATCACCAGGTTGACCTCGTTGGGGCTGACGTCGGTGCGCAGTTTCAGCGGCGCGTCGAGCCGTTCGCCGGTGATGTCCACGCCGGTCGGGGCGGCCGGCTTGGGCTTGGGCGCGGCCTGGGCCGCCGCCGTGCCGGCCAGGGCCAGCGAGCACGCCAGAGCCGCCACGCTCCCGGTCACGGCGACCAGCAGCCGTTTCACCCTTCGGATCATCGCCGCCTCCTCGCCCCGTTCGATGGCTGGCTTCCGCTGCGGGTCACACTGGACCGGTGTCCACCACAAGACTCCGCATAACGGCGCTCGGTCGCAGCAGGTGGAAGAGTATTTGGAACTATCTGCGAGCTGAGACCGACCAACGAACGGTCGATGATCATCGGCCGGATCCTACCCGGACGGAGGGAACCATGGGGGGCAGGGTCGCCCGTGTGGCGCGTACCTGGGCGGTGGTGTTGGGGGTGGTGGCGGCGTCGGCGCTGCTGCCGGCCGCGCCGGCCGCGGCGCACAACTCACTCACCGGCAGCGACCCGCGCGACGGGGCCCGGCTGGCCGCCGCACCCGAGCGGATCGAGCTGCGGTTCCTGGCCACGCCGAAGGAGGCCACCACCGAGGTCACCGTGACCGGCCCGGACAACGTGGCCGCTACCGGCGGGGCACCGGCCTTCTCCGGCAAGCGGGTGAGCGTGCCGTTCCGGCCGGGTCCGGCCGGGCTCTACGTCGTGACCTACCGTCTCGCCTCGGACGACGGGCATCCGATCAAGGGAGAGGTCCGCTTCACCCTGACCACCGGCACCCCGCCCTCGGCGAGCGCGCCGCCGACCAGCGCCGCCCCCACCGTCAGTGCGGTCCCGACCAGCGCCGCGCCGTCCCCGGCGAGCCCCACCCCGGCAGCCGCCGGGGCGGACGACGGCGGGAGTACGGGCTGGCTCTGGGCGGCCGGGGCCGTGGTGGTGCTCCTCGCGCTCGGGGGAGGGCTGCTGGTGCGCCGCCGCGCGACCCGCCGCTGAACGGCGGCGAACACTCTCGGTGAGCCAGCGCGGAGCAACGACCGCTGCGAACGGATATGCCTCTGAGTCATAAAGATGATTCAGAGGCATATCGCTCACGAGGGATACCGCTGCCCGGCCGCGACGCGCCCGGACGCGGGCCGGTGGCTCAGACCAGGCGTACGCGGGCGGCGCGCAGCCGGGTCAGCGTACGGTCGCGGCCGAGCACCTCCAGCGACTCGAACAGCGGCAGGCCGACGGTGCGCCCGGTGACCGCGACGCGTACCGGCGCCTGCGCCTTGCCGAGCTTCAGCCCGCGCTCCGCGCCGACCGCCTCCAGCGTGGCCTTCAGCGACTCGGCGTCCCAGGACTCCAGCGCCTCGAACGCGACGATCGCGGCGTCCAGCAGCTCGGCGGCGCCCTCCTTCATCGCCTTGGCCCAGGCCGCCTCGTCGATCAGCGGGTCGGCCAGGAACAGGAAGTCGACGTTCGGCACGATCTCGCTGAGCACCGCGATCCGGGTCTGGGCCAGCGGGGCCACCGCCGCGAACGCGGCCGGGTCGAACTCGTCGGGCTGCCACGGCGGCGGGGCGATGATGTCGGTGCCGGTGAGCCACGGCCGGCACGCCTCGACGAAGTCGGCCACCGGTAGTGCCCGGATGTAGTCGCCGTTGAACGCGCGCAGCTTCTTCTCGTCGAAGAACGCCGGGGACGGGTTGACCTCGTCCAGCCGGAACTCCTCCTCGATCACCGACCAGGGCACGATCTCCCGGTCGCCCGAGGGCGCCCAGCCCAGCAGCATCAGGTAGTTGCGCATCGCGTCGGCGAGGTAGCCCTCGTCCCGGTACGCCTCCAGCGCGACCTTGTCCCGCCGCTTGGACAGCTTCTGCCGCTTCTCGTTGACGACCACCGGCACGTGTGCCCAGATCGGCGGCTTCACACCGAGCGCGTCCCACAGCAGCTGCTGCTTCGGGGTGTTCGGCAGGTGCTCCTCGGCCCGGATCACGTGGGTGATCCCCATCGACATGTCGTCGACCACGTTCGCCAGCAGGAACACCGGGGAGCCGTCGCCGCGGGCGATGACGAAGTCCTCGATCAGCTTGTTCTCGAACGTCGGCTCGCCGCGGACCAGGTCGACCACCACCGTCTCGCCCTCGTCCGGCGTACGGAAGCGCAGTGCCCGCCCCTCGCCCGGTCCCAGGTCGCGGTCGCGGCAGAAGCCGTCGTAGCCGCGCTGCTGAGGCCCGGTACGCGCCTGCACGTCCTCGCGGGTGCAGTCGCAGTAGTAGGCCCGGCCGCCCTCGTACAGCCGCTGCGCGGCGGCCCGGTGCTCACCCGCGTACGAGGACTGGAAGTACGGCCCTTCGTAGCTGCCCCGCGCGATGCCGATCCAGTCGAGCGCGGACAGGATGCCCTCGGTCCACTCGGGCCGGTTGCGTGCCGCGTCGGTGTCCTCGATGCGCAGCACGAACACCCCGCCCTGCTGCTTGGCGAAGATCCAGTTCTGCAGCGCCGAACGGGCGCCGCCGACGTGGAACATACCGGTCGGGGAAGGGGCGAAGCGTACACGTACCGTCACGCCCCCCAGCCTACGGCGGGCCGCTACGGGTTTCCGGCAGGGGGCCGGGTCAGGGCACCGACTTGATCTTCACGACCAGGGCGCTGCCGAGCAGGGTGACCGCCGCGGTGACCGCGTACAGCGTCGGGTAGCCGCCGAGGTGCACCACGATCGGCGCGGACAGCGCCGGCCCGAGCACCTGCGGCGCCGAGTTGGCGATGTTGATCACGCCGAGGTCCTTGGCCCGGTCGGTGGCGGTGGGCAGCACCTGGGTGATCAACGCGGCGTCCACCGACAGGTAGACGCCATAGCCCGCGCCGAGCAGCAGCGCCGCCACGACCGTCATCGACCAGGTCGGCGCCACCGCCAGCAGCACCGCCGCCACCGCCATGATCAGCCCGGAGGTGATCACGAAGACCTTGCGCCGGCCGGAGCGGTCGGACATGCGCCCGGCGACCACGGCGGTCAGCATCATCCCGACCGTGTAGAGCAGGATCAGCACCAGCAGTGAGCCCTCGGGGTCGGCCACCCGCACCCCGTCGGTGAGGAAGTAGAGCAGGTAGAGCGTGCCCAGCGCGTTGCCGGTCTGCACCAGGAACCGGGTGAACCAGGCCCAGGCGAAGTCGGGGTGGCGGCGCGGGCTGATCCACATCGAGGCGAACAGCGACCGCAGCCGCAGCGGCGAGCGGTGCTCCCGGGGCAGGTGGTCGTCCTGGGTCAGCAGCGCGAACGGCAGCGAGAGCAGCAGCACGGCGAGCGCGATCGCCGCGTACCCGGCCGCGTTTCCGGTGACCACCGCGGTGACCAGCACCGCGCCGAGCACCAGGCCCAGCGCCTGCGGGATGCCGACCCAGCCGGACACGCCGCCGCGCTGCGCCACCGGCACCCGGTCCGGGATCGCGGCGGTCAGGCTCGCCAGCATCGCGTTGAAGCAGACCTGCGCGGCGACCCAGGCCACCGCCACCCCGGCGATGGTGTTCTGCCGGGCCAGCAGCACCAGGGCGAGCGCGCCGATGACAGCGCCGAGCGCGGTCCAGACGTGCCGGCGGCCGAAGTGCCGGTTGGCCAGCCGCAGCGAGGTGCGGTCGGACAGCGCCCCGGCCAGCGGGTTCGCCAGCACCGCGGCGAGCGCGCCGATGCCGGTGACCACCGCCAGCATGGCCTCCTTGTCGGCCGGGGCGATCCGTTCCACCTGCTGCGGCAGCAGCACCTGGATCGGGGTGAAGAACGCCATCCAGACGCCCAGGTTGGCCGCGAAGATCAGCGCGATCCAGCCGCGCCGCACCGGCACTGTCGGCTCCGCGAGCGCCGCCGGCAGCGAGGCCGGCGTCGGGTTCACTGTGGTCATCGCCGGACCAGGTCCCGCAACCAGGTGTACGACGACTTCGGCGTCCGCCGCTGCGTGTCGAAGTCGACGTGCACCAGGCCGAACCGCTTGGTGAAGCCCTCTGCCCACTCCCAGTTGTCCAGCAGCGACCAGACGAAGTACCCGGTCACCGGCACGCCCTCGGCCATCGCCTCGCGTACCGCGCGGATGTGCCCGTCCAGGTACGCGATCCGCTCCGGGTCGTGCACCAGGCCGTCGGCGTCCGGCGCGTCGTCGTACGCGCAGCCGCTCTCGGTGACCTGGACCGGCGGCAGCGCGTCGCCGTACCGCTCGTGCAGCTGGAGGAGCAGGTCCCGCAGGCCGTCCGGGGCCACCGGCCAGTCGAACGCGGTGCGCGGGTAGCCCTCCAGCGGCACGATGTCGAACGGCAGCGGCGAGTCCGCCTCGGGCGCCCGGATGCCCGTCGGGTTGTAGTAGTTGACCCCGAGCACGTCGATCGGGGCGGCGATGACGTCCAGGTCGCCGTCGCGGATCATCGTCGGGTCCATGCCCGGCGCGTCCGGGTAGCCGCGCCCGAGCAGCGGATCGGTGAACAGGAGGTTGTGCAGCGCGTCGTACGCCGCCGCGGCGGCCCGGTCCGCGTCGGTGTCGCCGGCGACCCGCACCGGGGAGTAGTTGTTGGCGATCGCCACCGGTGACGTGGTGCGGGCGCGCAGCGCGGCGACCGCGAGACCGTGCCCGAGGAGCTGGTGGTGGGCCACCGGGAAGGCGTCGAACAGCAGCATCCGGCCGGGAGCGTGCACGCCCATGCCGTAGCCCATGCTCATGTGGATGAACGGCTCGTTGAGCGTGATCCAGAGCTTCACCCGGTCACCGAGGCGGGCCGCGGCCAGGTCGGCGTACTCGGCGAAGCGGGAGGCGGTGTCCCGGTTCAGCCAGCCACCGGCGTCCTCCAGCGGCTGCGGCAGGTCCCAGTGGAACAGCGTGGCGACCGGGTCCACCCCGGCGGCGAGCAGGCCGTCCACCAGCCGGTCGTAGAAGTCCAGCCCGGCGGCGTTTGCCGCGCCCGAGCCGGCCGGCTGGATCCGGGGCCAGGCGAGCGAGAACCGGTACGCGGACACCCCCAGCCCGGCCAGCAGCGCGGTGTCCTCGGCGTACCTGTGGAAGTGGTCGCACGCCCGGTCGCCGGTGCTGGCGTCGGCGACCCGGCCCGGCTCGTGGGCGAAGGTGTCCCAGATGGACGGACCGCGACCGTCGGCAGTGGTCGCACCCTCGATCTGGTACGCGGACGTGGAGACCCCCCAGCGGAAGCCGGCAGGGAACTCGGGCATCGCGGTCGTCAAGTCACCCTCCAGGACGTGAGGCGTGCTCGCGACTCTAGGGCTCCGCGGACCGCTGCGCCATAGGCCGAGATGACTGGGTGGCGCAAGGGAGTTCGGCGTGTCTTTTCCGAACCCGTCCGCTTAAGTCCGATTTACACATAGAGTGCCGAATATCGCGGATGTGATTTAAGTGGGGGAAAGTACTCATGATCCTCGTGGAACGCAGCGCACACGTGGCGGCGCCGGTGGAAGTGGTCTGGGACGTCGTGCAGCGCGCCGAGCAGTTGCCGGCCTGGCTGGCCGGGGTCCGCGCGGCCGAGGTCCTGTCCGGGGAGGGATTCGGGCGGCGGCAGCTGGTCCAGGCCGGACGCGGTGCCGCGCACGAGGCCGAGGTGATCGCCTTCCAGGAGCCGACGCTGATCGGCTGGCGTGAACGCGCGAAGGGCGCCGGCGCCCGGGCCGAGGCACGCACCGAGATCTACGTCCAGCTGACCCCGGACGAGGAGGACGGCGGCAGCGTCGTACGCCTGATCGTGGTGCGGTGGCCGGCCGGACCCGTCAAGGCGGCCCTGCTCCGGCTCGGCCTGCGCCGGGTCGGCGCCGACCTGGAGGACTCGCTGGCCCGGCTGACCGACCTGGCCGCCGTCGGCTGACCGAGCCCGTCCCGGCGTCGCCCGCGTTGTGACGGCCCGGCGTTCCCGCCAGGGACGCCGGGCCGTCGTCGCATCGGGGGACGAGAAGGGCCCGGCGCACCTGGCGCCGGGCCCTTCTCGTATGACGGGTACTAGCTGTCGCCGCCGGTCTCGCCGACCGGTGCGGCGTTGACGTCGTCCAGCGCGTACTTGCGAGCGGCGTCGGCCGGCACGTGCGCCGGCACCACGCCGCGCAGCGCGAGCTGGCGCAGCGTTGCCACCGCCACCGACTCGGCGTCCACGTGGAAGTGGCGGCGCAGCGCGTGCCGGGTGTCCGACATGCCGAAGCCGTCGGTGCCGAGCGAGGTGTAGTCCCCGGGTACCCAGCGGGCGATCAGGTCCGGTACCGCGCGCATCCAGTCGCTGACCGCGACCTTCGGCCCGTCGGCGTCGGCCAGCTTCCGCGCGATGTACGGCACGCGCGGCTCCTCGCCCGGGTTGAGCAGGTTGTGCTCCTCGCACTGGACCGCGTCGCGGCGCAGCTCGGTCCAGGACGTCACCGACCACACGTCGGCGGACACGCCCCAGTCCTCGGCGAGCAGCTGCTGGGCCTTGAGCGCCCACTGCATGCCGGTGCCGGAGGCGAGGATGTTCGCCTTCGGCGCGTCGTCGCCGACCTGCGGCGCGGGGGAGTAGCGGTGGATGCCCTTGACGATGCCCTCGACGTCCACGCCCTCCGGCTCGGCCGGCTGGAAGATCGGCTCGTTGTAGATGGTGAGGTAGTAGAAGATGTTCTCCTGCGCCTCGCCGTACATCCGGTGCAGGCCGTTCTCCACGATGTGCGCCAGCTCGAAGGCGAACGCCGCGTCGTAGGAGACCACCGCCGGGTTGGTGGCGGCGAGCAGCAGCGAGTGGCCGTCCTCGTGCTGGAGGCCCTCACCGTTGAGCGTGGTCCGGCCGGCGGTCGCGCCGAGCACGAAGCCCCGCGCCATCTGGTCCGCCGCCGCCCAGAACCCGTCGCCGGTGCGCTGGAAGCCGAACATCGAATAGAAGATGTACAGCGGGATCATCGGCTCGCCGTGCGTGGCGTACGCCGTGCCGGCGGCGGTGAACGAGGCCACCGACCCGGCCTCGTTGATCCCCTCGTGCAGGATCTGGCCGGTGGTCGACTCCTTGTAGGACAGGAACAGGTCCCGGTCGACGGCGGTGTAGCGCTGGCCGTGCGGCGAGTAGATCTTCTGGGTCGGGAAGAGCGAGTCCATGCCGAAGGTACGGGCCTCGTCCGGGATGATCGGCACCCAGCGCTTGCCGAACTCCTTGTCCTTCATGATGTCCTTGAGCAGGCGGACGAAGGCCATCGTGGTGGCCACCTTCTGCTTGCCCGACCCGCGCTTGACGTCGGCGAACCGCTCGCTGCCCGGGATGGCCAGCGTCTTGCGCGCGGTGCTGCGCGTGGGCAGGTAGCCGCCGAGCTGCTGACGCCGGTCCTTCAGGTAGGTGATCTCGTCCGACTTCTCGCCCGGCGTGTAGTACGGCGGGAGGTACGGGTTCTCCTCCAGAGACTTGTCCGGGATGTCCAGGTAGAGGCGGTCGCGGAAGAGCTTCAGGTCCTCCAGCGTCAGCTTCTTCATCTGGTGCGTGGCGTTGCGGCCCTCGAAGTGCGAGCCGAGCGTCCAGCCCTTGATCGTCTTGGCGAGGATCACCGTCGGCTGGCCGGTGTGCTCCATCGCCGCCTTGTAGGCCGCGTAGAGCTTGCGGTAGTCGTGGCCACCCCGCTTGAGGTTCCAGATCTCGTCGTCGGAGAGGTGCTCGACCATCTTGCGGGTCCGCGGGTCGCGGCCGAAGAAGTGCTCCCGCACGTACGCCCCGGACTCCGCCTTGTAGGTCTGGTAGTCACCGTCGGGCGTGGTGTTCATCAGGTTGACCAGCGCGCCGTCGGTGTCCGCGGCGAGCAGCGGGTCCCACTCCCGGCCCCAGACGACCTTGATGACGTTCCAGCCGGCGCCCCGGAAGAACGCCTCCAACTCCTGCATGACCTTGCCGTTGCCGCGGACCGGTCCGTCCAGGCGCTGGAGGTTGCAGTTGATCACGAAGGTGAGGTTGTCCAGCTCCTCGCGGGCGGCCACGCCGATCGCGCCGAGCGACTCGACCTCGTCCATCTCGCCGTCGCCGAGGAACGCCCAGACGTGCTGCTGGGAGGTGTCCTTGATGCCGCGGTGCTGCAGGTAGCGGTTGAACCGCGCCTGGTAGATCGCGTTCAGCGGCCCGAGGCCCATGGAGACGGTGGGGAACTCCCAGAAGTCCGGCATCAGGCGCGGGTGCGGGTACGACGGCAGCCCGCCGCCGGGGTGCGACAGCTCCTGCCGGAACCCGTCGAGCTGGTTCTCGCTGAGCCGGCCCTCCAGGAACGCCCGCGCGTACATGCCGGGGGAGGCGTGACCCTGGTAGAAGATCTGGTCACCGCCGCCGGGGTGGTTCTTGCCCCGGAAGAAGTGGTTGAAGCCCACCTCGTAGAGGGACGCCGAGCTGGCGAACGTGGAGATGTGGCCGCCGACGCCGATCTCCGGGCGCTGCGCCCGGTGCACCAGCATCGCGGCGTTCCACCTGATGTACGCCCGCAGCCGCCGCTCGACGTGCTCGTCACCCGGGAACCACGGTTCGCGCTCCGGCGGGATCGTGTTGATGTAGTCGGTGGTGGTCAGTGACGGCACCCCGACCTGCCGCTCGCGGGCCCGCTCCAGCAGGCGCAGCATGACGTACCGGGCTCGCTTTGTCCCGCGCTCGTCGATGACACCGTCGAGTGACTCGACCCATTCGCTGGTCTCTTCAGGGTCGATGTCCGGAAGCTGGCTCGGCAGACCAGCGGTGATCACCGGGCGCTTGCGTTCCGTAGCCACAGGCGTTCCCTCGGTTTCGTGTGGGATAGGTCTCTAGCGCCATCCTGCCCCCTGGTGGCGCGTGCCGTCACCTCTCCCACCCCCAGACGCGACGCTGAACACAGGTACCCGTCGGTAACTTTGCGCGATCACGGGATGCGCTATCGGCGGGCGCGGCGCGGAGTCGGACGCTGCGGCAGAATGCGCCCTATGCGCAGTGAGGTGATCACCGTCCGGACCGGCTCCCGGCCGGCCGTCCGGGACATCACGAGCGAGGCCGAGCGGTTCGTGTCCGGGGCCGGCGACGGCCTGCTGCACGTCTTCGTCCCGCACGCCACCGCCGGGCTGGCGATCATCGAGACCGGCGCCGGGTCCGACGACGACCTGCTGCGGGCGCTCGACGACCTGCTCCCCACCGACGACAGGTGGCGGCACCGGCACGGCTCGCCCGGGCACGGCCGCGATCACGTGCTGCCGGCGTTCGTGCCGCCGTACGCGACGCTGCCGGTGCTCGGCGGGCGCCTCCAGCTCGGCACCTGGCAGTCGATCTGCCTGGTCGACACCAACGGCGACAACCCCGACCGTCAGGTGCGCTTCTCGTTCCTGGCCGGCTGACGGCCGGGCCGGGCGCGACGCGCCCGGCCCGGCCGCGCCGTCACGGGCGGACCGTCTCCGTCTCCACCGTCTGCCGGCCCTGGTCGACGCCGGGGGCGGCGGTGCGTGCCGCGGCCGGCGGGCGGTCGTACGTCAGGTTCAACCCGGGCACCCGGTCCTCGATCACGAACCGGGCCCGGGTGTACGCGGGCGCGTCCGGCCGGCTCACGTACGGCAACACGTCGAAGTCCGCTGTCAGCTCGGTCGGGGTGATCGTGGTCCGGACGTATCCCCGCAGGTTGTTCTGGAAGCGCAGGTGCGGGTTGAACGCCAGCCACGGGTGCGAGCCGGTGGGCGAGTCCGCGCCGTCACCGGTCGAGGTGATCGACGAGCAGACCAGCTCGCTGCCGACCGTCCGCGAGGTCGGGTCGGCGTAGTCCAGCTTCAGGTCGCTGGCCCAGTGCGCGTGCACGTCGCCGGTGAGCACCACCGGGTTGCGCACCCCGGCCGCCAGCCAGCCCCTGGTGATCCGGTCCCGGGAGGCGACGTACCCGTCCCAGGCGTCCATGCTCGTCACCGTCAGCGGGCCCGAGTTGTTGTCCCGCTGGGCGAAGAAGACCTGCTGGCCGAGCAGGTCCCAGCGCGCCTCGGAGCGGCGGAAGCCGTCCAGCAGCCACGCCTCCTGGGCGGCGCCGGTGATCGAGCGGGCCGGGTCGGACGCCGCGTCGCAGCTCTTGTAGCCGTCGCCGCACGCCTGGTCGTCCCGGTACTGCCGGGTGTCGAGCATGTGGAAGGTGGCCAGCCGGCCCCAGCGCACCCGCCGGTAGAGCCGCATGTCGATGCCGCGCGGGATCGAGGTGCGGCGCAGCGGCATGTTCTCGTAGTACGCCTGGAAGGCCGCCGCCCGCCGGGCGAGGAAGTCCGGGTCGGGCGCCTCGGGCACCTCGTCGGCCCAGTTGTTCTCCACCTCGTGGTCGTCGAAGACCACCACCCAGGGCGCGACAGCGTGCGCCGCCTGCAGGTCGGTGTCGGTCTTGTACTGGGCGTGCCGCTGCCGGTAGTTGGCCAGCGTGCGGGTCTCCGGCCCCTCGTGGTCGCGCGGGTTGCCGCCGGGCACGTTGTACGTGTCCGGCGCGTACTCGTACTGGTAGTCGCCGAGGTGCAGGATCAGTTCCGGCTCGGTCTCGGCGAGGCGCCGGTACGCGGTGAAGTAGCCGTGCTCGTACTGCGAGCAGGAGGCGAAGCCCATCGCCAGGGCGGACGGCATCAGCCACGGCGCCGGGGCGGTGCGGGTCCGCCCGGCCGGGGACAGCCAGCGCTCGGCGCGGAACCGGTAGAAGTACTCCCGTCCGGGCAGCAGGCCGCCCAGTTCGACGTGCACGCTGTGCGCCGACTCCGGCCGCGCCAGGGCCACGCCGCGGCGCACCACGTGCCGGAAGCGCTCGTCGGCGGCCACCTCCCAGGCCACCGGCACGACCCGCGACGGCATCCCGCCCAGGCCGTCCTCGGCCAGCGGCTCCGGCGCCAGCCGGGTCCAGAGGACGAAGCCGTCGTGGTCCGGGTCGCCGGAGGCCACGCCGAGCGTGAACGGGTCGCGTCGCAGCGGGCCCGGCGACGCGGCGGCCGCGAGCGGCAGGCCGGCTGCCGCGCCGGCGGCGCCGAGCGCCGCGCCGCTGAGCAGGATGGTACGTCGGGACAGAGCCACGTTTCCTCCCCGGAGTCCGGTTCGTCGACTCCGGGAAGCCTCACGGACGTCGATGGCCGCCAGGTGAAGGGCGGACGACCGGGCGGGAATTTCCGCCGAACAGCGCCTCATGATCGGCAATCGGTTGCATGAGGTGCCTCACCGTTCGGCTGATTGAAGATCGACTCGCCCATAACATGAACGGATGGCGCATTCCACCGTTCCCACCGTCCGCGACCGGGCCGAACTGGCCGGGGAGACGGTGCGCCGGATCCTGCACGTCGCCGCCGCGATGCGGCACCACCAGGACGAGGGGATCGCCGCGCTGGGACTGACCCCGGCCGCCGCCCGCGCGCTGCACGAACTCGACCCGGACCACCCGCTGCCCGCCCGCGACCTCGCCGAGCAGCTCGGCTGCGACAGGTCCAACGTCACCGGCCTGGCCGACAAGCTGGAGCGGGCCGGGCTCGTGGAACGCCGTACCGACCCGGCCGACCGGCGGCAGAAGGCGCTGGTGGTCACCCGGCGCGGCCGGGAGGTCCGTGAGCGGGTCGGTCAGGTCATGTCCGACCCCCGGCTGCTCGACGGCCTGAGCACCGCCGAGCTGGCCGCGCTGCGTGACCTGGTCTTCAAGGTCTCCGACGGCGGCTGCCCGGAGGACTGCGGCGAGGTCTGAGCCACGCCGGGCGGAACGTGTCCGACTGGGCGCGGCGGGCCGGAGTCGGTAATGCTGTCCGCGTGAGCACCCCGCAAGATCTCGACGACCGGCTCCGAGCCGCACTGGCCGCGCTCGGTGCGCCCGACCAGCGGCGCGACCTGGGCGAACCGCTGCCCGACGGCGGGCCGCTGACCGGCTCGCAGGCGCTGGCGCTGTTCGACGCGCAGTCGACCAGCCGGCTGCTCGACCTGGCCGGGCGGTGGCTGTCCGGCTTCGGTGAGGGGTACTTCACGATCGAGTCGGCCGGGCACGAGGGCGACGCCGCGGTGGCCGCCGCGCTGCGGCCGACCGACCCCGCGCTGCTGCACGCCCGCTCCGGCGCGTTCTACTGCCTGCGCGCCGCCCAGGCCGCCGGCGCCTTCCCCGCCACCCCGCCGCCCGCGTCGGGCGCCGCCCCGGGCACCTCACCCGGCGAGCCGATCCCTGCCGCGTCCACCCCGCCGGACCTGCCGCCCGCGACCGACTCCGACGCCGATCCCCACCCCGCTCCTGCTGTCCGAGACGACCGTTCCGCTCCCCGGGAACCAGGAAGATCTCGGAGCGAAGGTGCCCCCCTGGGGGCCGTCTCGTACCAGGATCTCGACGTCGACCCGGATGAGCGGGAGGCGGAGAGCCTTCCGGTGGGGGCCGGGGTGGTCGTGGACGCGGACGGGGACGCGACTGTCGGCGTACCCGATCTGCCGCAGCCCGCGCCCGACGACGCGTTCGCGGCGGCGGCGCGCGACGTGCTGCGCGGCATCGTCGCCTCCGCCGAGGAGCCGGCCGCCGGCGGGCGGGCGAAGGTGTTCGGCCGCGCGGACCTGGCGGTCGTGCCGACCACCTCGGCCGCCGGTTCGCACCTGCCGCGTGCCGTCGGCCTGGGACTGGCGCTGGAGCGGCTGCGCCGCGGCGCGCGACCTGCCGAGGGCGCGGCGGAGGCGGCGTCCTGGCCCGCCGACGCGGTGGTGGTCTGCTCCTTCGACGACGGCGCGATCAACCGGGCCACGGTCACCGCCGCGCTCAACACGACCGGCTGGTACGACCACACCGGCCTGCGCATCCCGGTGCTGTTCGTCTGCGCCGACGCCGGCGCCTCCACCGAGGGCTGGGTGGCCACCGCGTTGCGGTCCCGGCCCGGCATCCGGTACTTCGCCGCCGACGGCACGGACGTGGCCGCGACCTACCGGGTCGCGGCCGAGGCGGCGGACTGGGTACGCGAGCAGCGCCGTCCCGCCGTGCTGCACCTGAGCGCCGTCCGGCTGATGGAGCCGGATGACGGGGACGCGGACCGCGACCCGCTGCTGGCCACCGCGCGGTTGCTGGTGACCTCCGGGTACGCCAGTGGCGAGGAACTGCTGGCCCGGTACGACGAGCGGGGCTGGCAACTGCGCCGTGTCGCCGAGGAGGTGCTGGACGAGCCGAAGCTCGCGTCGCCGGTCGAGATCGTGCGGGAGCTCGCGCCGCGCCGGCCGGTCCGGGTGTCCCGGGAGGTCGCCGAGGCGGGTGCACGGGCGGCCGGGCCGGGTGCCGGAGCGCGGGCCGAGGCGTTCGGCGGCAAGCCGCCGGAGCTGACCGGCCGGCTGACGCTGGCGCAGAGCATCACCGCCGCGCTCGCCGACGGGATGCTCGACCATCCCGGGATGGCGGTGTTCGGCCACGAGGTGGCCTCCCGGGGCGGGACGCACGGGGTGACCGGGGGACTGCGGGACCGGTTCGGGGCGGCGCGGGTGTTCGACACGCTGCCCGACGAGACCTCGATCCTCGGGCTCGGGCTGGGCGCCGGCCTGGCCGGCCTGCTGCCGGTGCCCGAGATCCGCCACCTCGCGTCGCTGCACGGCGCCGAGGACCAGCTCCGCGGCGAGGCGGCCACCATGCGCTTCCTGTCCCGGGGCGCGTTCCGCAACCCGATGGTGGTGCGGGTGGCCGGCCTGGCGGCCCCGGACGGGCTCGGCGGGCACGACCGCACCGACAACTCGCTGGGGGCGTTGCGCGACGTGCCGGGGCTCGTGGTGGCCGTGCCGGCCCGGCCGGACGACGCCGCGCCGATGCTGCGTACCTGCCTGGCGGCGGCCCGGGTGGACGGCAGCGTCTGCGTCTTCGTGGAGCCGGTCGCGCTCTACCACGTCCGTGACCTGCACACGGACGGTGACGAGGAGTGGACCGCCGAGTACGCCGAACCGGGTGCCTGGGGGGACCGCCACGTGCCGATCGGGCGGGCCCGCGTCTACGGGGTCGGCTCCGCCGAGGACCTCACCATCATCACCTTCGGTAACGGTGTGCGGATGTCGCTGCGTGCCGCCGCCACGCTGGCCGAGGAGGGCGTGGGCAGCCGGGTGGTGGACCTGCGCTGGCTGGCCCCGCTGCCGGTGGCCGACATCATCCGGGAGGCCTCGGCGACCGGCCGGGTGCTGGTGGTGGACGAGACGCGGCGGTCCGGCGGAGTGGGCGAGGGTGTGCTGTCCGCGCTGGTCGACACCGGGTACGTCGGTGCCGCGCGGCGCGTGGCCGGACTTGACTCGTTTGTACCATTAGGTCCGGCCGCCCGTCAGGTTCTGGTCTCAGCGGAAGCCATCACCGAGGGTGCCCGTACGCTGCTGGCACGGTAAATTCCGTTCCACCCGGTGCGCCACTTGCGCGGCGAGCCGCAACTGTGTGGACTGAGCCCGACGGTGTCACCCGACGCCACGAGCAGGGATGAGATGAGGAGGCACTCGACAGTGAGCGCGACCGCTGGCCAGGCCGACGGGGTACGCAGCCTGGCGGACCGGTTCGGTATCGAGCCGGGCATGGTCGTCATGGAGATGGGCTACGACGACGACGTAGACACCGATCTCCGGGACGCCCTGACCGACCGCTGTGGGGAACTCGTCGACGAGGACACCGACGAGGTTGTCGACGCGGTTCTGGTCTGGCACCGAGACGGCGACGGTGACCTGTTCGAGCTCCTCGTCGACGCCCTCGGGCCGCTCGCGGACAACGGCGTGGTGTGGCTCCTCACCCCGAAGGCCGGCCGCGACGGACACGTCGAGCCGAGCGAGGTCGCCGAGAGCGCGCAGACCGCCGGGTTGCAGCAGACCTCCACCATCAACGCCGGCCGCGACTGGAGCGGCGCCCGCCTCGTCATGCGGCGCGGGTCGAAGAGCAAGAAGTAGGGACGCGCCGCACACCCGGCGACCACGGTCGCCGGGTGTGGCAGGCTGATCATTTCCAGACCCGATCCCGAGGGAGCACGCATGCCCATCGAGGTTGGCGCCGAGGCGCCCGACTTCCTGCTCAAGGACCAGAACAACCAGGAGGTCCGGCTCTCCGACTTCCGCGGTCGCAAGACCGTGCTGCTGGTCTTCTACCCGCTCGCCTTCACCGGCATCTGCCAGGGTGAGCTGTGCGAGGTGCGGGACAACCTCAACGAGTACGTGAACGACGACGTCCAGGTGCTGACCGTCAGCGTCGACTCCGTTTACGCCCACAAGATCTGGGCCGACCGCGAGGGCTACCAGTTCCCGCTGCTGGCCGACTTCTGGCCGCACGGCGCGGTCGCGCAGGCGTACGGCGTCTTCAACGACGTCGCGGGCATCGCCAACCGGGGCACCTTCGTCATCGACAAGGCCGGCGTCGTCCGGTTCGCCGAGATGAACATGCCCGGCGAGGCGCGCGACCAGCAGGGCTGGCGCAAGGCGCTGGCCGAGGCCGTCGCCGCCTGAGTCCCACACCCCAGGCACGTCGTTGCGCGGGGCCGGAGGCGGGCAGGTAAGCTGGCCGCTCCGGCCCGCCGTACGGGCGTTCCGGGCGCGTAGCTCAGTGGGAGAGCACTCGCCTTACAAGCGAGGGGTCGCAGGTTCGAAACCTGCCGCGCCCACCCTTCACCACCAGCAGCATCCTGGACGGCCCGATACCGCTGTTCCATCACGCTCATCTCCACCAACACTCGGCGGAGTGTCACCCAGGTCCTGATACCGATGTGTCAGGCAGGTTCCGAGACCGGACAAGCCGGCTGCCGGCGATGTGCAAAGTTTCTGTACGTCTTCCAGGCGGCCCTGAACGGGCCGCACGCGCCGCCGCCTGGGCGCGCGCCCGTCGCTCCGCTGACGCTCCGACTCCGGCCACGCAACACGCCCGGCGGCTGGCGCGGAAGCGGGAAGCCCAAGGGGCCGCCGCAGAACGACAGGGGCGTTGACCGCCGGGCAGGTTGACCGCCGGCCCGGACGAGCCGGCCTGGCAGCAGCCTCGCCTTCTGGTCTCCGGTGCTGGAGGAGACCTTCGGTGACGGTGCCGCGGAGCGCAGCCTCGTCAGCGATGAAGACCACTGGCAGGCAATCTTGAACCTCTGCTTGCTTTTTGCGAGTTCCTCGGGCAGCGGGCGGCGACGGCAGCGCCGTACAGCGGCGGTGCCTGAGGGCTGCGTCAGTCGTCCTCGACGATCGGTTCGGCCCACGCGGCGTGGTGGAACTGCCATGTCTGCCGGAGGCCGTCCGCCTCGGCCCGTGCCGGGTTCAGGGGCGCAGTGATCAAGTGCCGGCCCGGAGGGACAATGATGACTTCTCGCCGGACTCTCTTGGTGTGGCGGATCCGGTACCTCAGACCCTCCACGTTCACGACACCGCACTCGTCGCCCGGTTGATCCAGCGAGGTCGACTCCACAGTCACCGACCAACCCTCCTTGTCGGCTCTGTAGAGCCACACCTCGAAGGCGCGGTGCTTGCCCTGCTGTTCTGACACCCGAGCGATGATCTCGATCGGGTCGATGCGGTCGTCCATGAGCGTCCTTCGGGCCGGCGAGGAGAACAGCGAAGGCACGCTACCTCCCCGGCGGACGGCCCGGTGCTACTGGTCCTCGTCATCGTCTCGCATCAGGCGGTCCAGATCCTCGGGACGCATCCGCTTGATCTGGGTCTCCAACTTGCGGCTGTAGTGACGGTCGTTCGGATTCATCCCGTTGCGAGACCGAGAGCTGCGGCCGTACTCCTTGAGGAAGCCGCCCAGCTCCCGGCGCATGCGTTCCCGGCGGCCCGACATGAGCGTCACTCTAGGGTCCGAAGGTCCGGCGACGCCTTTCAATAACCGCTACCGGCATCGACCGCACCTGTGAGCCGAGCCGTCACTGCCGGGCGTTGCCCGGCCGGTGTTCGGCGTCCTGGTCGTCGGCGTACGCGGTGGCTTCGAGCGGCCAGGTCGTGCCGAACAGGCGTTCTGCCTCCAGGAGATCGGATCGAAGCTCTACGAGCAAGCATGCGGGCCCGTACCGCCTACCTAGAAGAGGGCGCCTCGCTTGTCACCGGCTGAGAGGCTGAGCCGCCGTTCGCCAGCACAAGGCGTCTGGCCCTGTTCCATCGAACGCACGTTCAATCCGGAACGGCCGCCGGCGATGCGATCCGACAGTTGATGTCGACGCAGCTCCGCGAGGTGATGTGCAACAGAATCCAGCAAGCCAGCGGCGACAGGATGTCGGTCGTGGTGGGCACTACCGGCCGGCCCTCAGCTCCTAGGTGGGCTCGTTCCGTAGCTGTCTGTGGAGCTGACCGGTGGTGTTGACCACTGCGACGAAGCCGAACACCTCAATCCGATCGACGTCGAAGCTTCCCGTGACGATCGGCGGTGGCGCGTAGGCGTAGATCTGACTGGCGTCCAGGTGGAGCCCGCGCCGCTGGTATGCGCCCATGGCGAGGGGGGCCAGAAGATACCGGTCCTGGCCATCCTCGGTGTCCAGCTCGGCAGTCAGGTCGGCACGGGAGCCCCACCCCCGTATGAGCTGCCCTTCGAAGGTGTCGAGGAACCACCACGCGCCGTCGGCAGACTCAAGGAACACATCACCAAACAGCGAGGTGAACCGCGCGGCCTTCCCGTCGAGATCCAGCCATGCCCATGACTCCAGCGCCGCAGCGAATTCCCGCTCACTGAACTGCTTGGTGAGTTCCACCGCGACATTGGATCATGCACCTGCTCAGGTTGCCTCCAGCGGTGGCAACAGCCGGCGCTTCTGGCCGGCTCGCCGCAGCAACCGCTTGACGCCGCGTCGGCGGACCTGCGCCGCGTTTGACCCCGGCAGGATGCCTGCGCCGGTGATCAGTCAGGAGAGGGAGCGGTCAGTACCGCCCCGTCCGCCATGCGGATCACCTGCGCGCAGGACCGTGCGATCTCATGGTCGTGCGTCACGATGAGGAGGGTTACCTGACGTTCATGACACGTGCGTGTCAGAAGTTCCAGAATCATGGCCCCGCTGGCGCTGTCGAGGTTGCCGGTGGGTTCATCCGCCAGAATGACGCTCGGGTCTGTGACGATCGCACGGGCGATGGCGACGCGTTGCTGCTGGCCCCCAGACAGTTGCGATGGGAGGGCGCCCGCGCGTTCACATAGCCCCACCTGTTCGAGCGCCTCGAATGCGAGGCTCCGGCGACGTGCGGCCTTCAGGCCGGTGCCGTACAGCGGGACCATGACGTTCTCGGCGGCAGTGAGTGCCGGGAGCAGATTAAAGCGCTGAAACACGAAACCGACGGAACGCCGGTGCCGCACCAACTCTGATGCGCGGAGCGCGGCCAGTTGCCGGGTACCCACCTGAATCGTGCCGGCGCTGGCCTTCTCGATACCTCCGATCAGGTGCAGGAGCGTCGATTTCCCGGAACCGCTCGCACCTGTCACGGCGAGGGACGTGCCACCATCAACGCGCAGGGAGACATTGTCCAGTGCGGTGGTATGCACGTCGCCCGACACGAAGTACTTGGAGACGTTCGTCAACAACACGGTCCGGTCGGGTTGCAAGACCTCCGATCCCATGCTCACCCCTCATCACACATCGTGGCAGCGGAGAGTGCCGGCGTCGCGGCGGCTGCTACCGCCCCACAGGCGCTGGTCAAGGCCACGGCAACTGCCGCCAAGACAACGACCGTACCGATCGTCGCCCCTGACACGCCGCCGAGCGGCCATCCCACGGCGATGACGGCGCCCACAGCGCCCAGGAGAGCACCGGCTCCACCGATGATCGCCCCTTCGACGCCCGCGAGCTGTCGGATCGAACTTTCGGTCCAGCCCACTGCTCGCAGGGTGTTGATCTCCATGGCTCGCTCCCGAAGACCAACGTAGATGACATTGGCGACCGTCATCAGGCTCGTCGCCAGGAGCATCGCCATCAGGGCTGCGTCAGCGCCCGACACCCGGGCCTGCACCTCGTTGCCGAGCAGACTTCCGGTGATTGTTCCCGCGTAATCGTTCCTGATCGCCAACAGTGCCGATCCTGCGATCACCGTCAAGGCCACCGCCGTCGCCGCGGTAAGGGTGCGACCCGGCGAGCTCAGGGCGTTGGTCCAGGCGAGGCCTGCTGGCGTCGGTCGGCCTCGGGTCCGGCGTACGGACACTGCCCGGACATCTGGGGCCAGCGAAGGGTAACGACGGGCTGCGCGGAGCGCCGGAACGAGCGCGATGAGAGCGGTCATCACAGTCACGATCGCGAGAGCGGCAAGCGACGCGACCAAGGGCACGTGAAGTGCGGTGATCGCAACCAGTACCCCGCCAAGAGCAAGCGTGACGAGGCCCCCCAGAAAAGCGAGTATCGTCGCCTCGACGACCAGGAGGCCCACGACCCGACGCCGACGCCAGCCGAGGACGCTGAGGACGGCCAACTCCCGGCGGCGACCTCGCAGGTTGGCCACCATATTGCCGGCGAGGAGCCCGAAGCACATCACGGTCACCAGGCCGAACAGTGTCACCGTCTTTTCGTCAGTAGCGCGAACGACGGTCAGGGCGGCGCCCTTTCGGGGCCACATCTCATCAAGGAGCACGGGTGGCCGTCCGAACTGGCCGGATGGCAGGTTGACCGACCGCACCTCAGGCGAGGAACCGAGGGTCACGTCGACCTCGAGACCTGGAATAGCCGCGATTTGTTCCGCCACCTGCGTGACCCGCTCGCGGGAGCGTCCGTCGACACCGTCGACGTCCGACACTCGTACCCGCAGTGCCCCCACGACATCGTCGCGTCCTGTCAGCCGCACCGCGTTCTCGACGGAGATCAGGGCCGACGGTGGCAGCGCCAGATAGCTCGTCGGGTTGGAGTTCGGACCGAGGTGGACCTGCCGACCGTCGGCCAGCGCGGGAAGCCCAGCGTCGTACAGCTCGAGTGGCACAGCAGCGAACTCGGAGAACTGTCGGATTGAGTTCGGCTCGAACGTGCCCACCGTACGAACGCGTGCGGGACGCCTGACGTCCTGCGGGTCGAGGAAGGCAGGGCCGACCACGGACCGGAAAACGACGTCCCCGCTCAACAACGGTTGCAGCGCCCGGCGCCCGGTTGCCCGTTCGCCATGGTCGGACACTGCCGTGCTCCATGCGGCCGGAGGATCAGCGGAAACGGGTATGCCTTGCTGGTGGCCGTCCGGGGCGGTCGAGACGCTGGCCGGGCCGATCTTGAGACCGCGATCCAGCCGAACCTCGCTGCCCGGCGAGACCTGGGAATGGTAGACGTCCGCCAGGTCGTGCGAGGAAGTCACCTTCCGGATACTGCGAGCCGAGGTCAGCTCCGACAACAACTCGCGAGGAGGGCGCTTGACCGGATCACCCGCATCCACCAGCGCGGTCTCGACCAAGAGCTGCTCATCGAGCGGAAGCCGTTCGGCGACGAGTGCTTGAACGATCAGCTCGGAGTCCGCCGTGGACTCTCCCACGCCACCGGCCAGGTAGCGTCCGCGTCGCACTGAGGCGGGGAGGTCGACCAGATCGGCTTCGGCGGCCGGATCGATCACACCGATCGGCAGCCACAGCGGAGTCGTCATGACGAGCTGCGGATCCGTGACGACTGCCGGGGCAGTGGGAGCGCCCGTGACTGGATCGGGCAGTTCGTTGACGCCGGTGAAATCCTTGTATCGGCCGTCCGGCAGAGCTTGGAAGACCGAAAACGTGGACATGTTCAGCTGCGGACTGCCTCGGTCGACCCCGGGCTGCGGCGCCAGGAACTGCGTGCCGCAGATGGGAACCCAATCGCCCGCGTCGGTCTTCTCAAGATAGACGTACGGCACCTGAACGTGCGCGCAGCCGAGGTCCAGAAGGTCTTCCTGCGAGAGGAGACGGTTGTCGGGCGTGGTGAAGCCCTCGCGTCCGTCGTCTGTCACGATGTGACGGGGAACCGCCACGGGGCGGGTAGTGACGTACGCGAAGCGCGGCTCGGAATCATCAACCCTGGTGAGGCCGGCATCCGCGAGCGTCGACGGTCGAACCCGGACCACTTGCTGCTCGCGGGTGCGGTCGATGATCGACGACAGGGCGATCGGTACCTCCAGGTTCACCCCGATGTACCCGAGCACCCCTGCTGGAGCGGCGGCGTCCACTCCAGCGATCGAGCTGACCGCCTTCCACTGCGCGAGAGTGATGCCGCCGTCATGTCCGATGAGATATCCCGGACGGACCAGACCCGACTCGACCTCGGAACGACTGCGCGAACCTGCGGGACGGACCAGCAGGTCGTACGCTCCTCGGGAGTTGGCGCTGACGAATTGATCGATCGCCAGCCGGCGACTTTCCGACGTTCCAGCCAGGACGAGGAATCCGCTCATGACGATGACGACAGCCGCCATCGTGGTGACCAGGCGGTAGGGTCGAGCGATGCCCTGCTGGATAGCGAGCTTCAGCACTACTGTTCCACCCGCAGGTTCCATGTGAGGCCGGATGGGGCTTCGACCCGGATGCGGTACGTGGCGGGTGTGTCGATGACGATTTGATTGGCGAAAGGCGCGCCCGCCAAGTCGTCACACGGCACTGGCAGGACAGCCAGCGGCTCAATATGCAGCTTCAACGTGCCGTGGTCGCACCGACCGGTCAGCCACAGATCGCCCACCGCGACGCTGGCCTTGCCCACCGTGCGTGATCCGGTGGTGGCCGCGACGACCAGAAGCGTCGGACCGTCTCCGGCGGGCGGGGTCCCGACAATGGGCTCCGGCCGGGGCGTGGGTCGACGGGAGGTGTCCGGCGTCGGAGCGCTGCCCGTTGTCGTGGCGGTCTCCGTCGACCTGGTGCCCGCCGAGGTGCATCCGCCAAGCGCCACGGCGCACAGCGCGCCGACGACGAGCGAAGTCGACAAGGTTCGCTTGGACATGTGAACGCCCTTTCGGCCGGTGTATCGAAACCGCTCGGGTCCAGGCGTCCCAATGGACGCCTGGACCCTACGAGCTCAGATCGAGGTCTGCCACAACTTCCAGCCGACACCGGTGGGATGCTTGGCAAGGGTGATCGAGGTCGTCGCACCCGTGCAGTTGGTGTATTCGCGACCGAAGGTTCCCTTGGTCTTCCGCACGTTCACGCCGTAGGTGGCCCATTGGATCTTGTTCGCCGGGACGGTCATCGGACCGGCGGTAATTCCGGCCTTTGCCGTCAGGGTGTAGGTAGCGGCGATACCCAGGGTGGTTGCGGCGTCCGCATTGATCACCGCAAGGCTGATGCCACCCGAAATGGTAGTCGAGTAGCTCGCGGTAACGGAGACCGAGCCGGTTACCTCCGAGGTGAAGGAGGCGCTTGTGGGTGTCGGATTCTGGTTCCGGACATAGAGCTCGGGACCGACGCGCACGTGATCGTTACCCAAGCTCGAGATGTTGTAGTAGTAGGAGTCGGCGACGCAGGCCGTGGGCCCGGCCTCCGTCGCCGAGGCCGGTGCTGCCGGGGCGGCAACGACGGCGACGAGAGCAGCGGCCATGAGCCCGGCCTGCACTGTCCTTCTCGTTACGGGTAGAATGGACTGCGTACTCACGGGACCTCCGAGGGTTTGACGTGGGAACACAGCGGCTGCGGTGTTGGCACACCGCAGCCGCACTAAGGGCTATAGAAGCTCCTCTTTTCCCTGGCGAAACAGTAACAGAATCAATTCACGGCGGTTGTCCCGTCGCGGGACGCCGCGTCCGTCACCAGGGCCCCTTCGACGATGACCGAGCCCGTCACCGCAGGCCGGATGGATCTGGTGGACGACCTGGAAGGACTACCTGGTAGCTCCGACGGATGTCTTCTTGCCCTGGCGCTGGAAGTTCCGGTCGAGGTCAGGAGCTCCAGCCGCCCACGCCGCCGCTCCCGGTGTTGCTGCCGTCCGAACGATTCCGGTGGTCGTCGAGCCGGCGGCGGGCCTCGGCGGATGCCCGGAGGTCACGTACCCGGCGGCCGTCCACGCGTGTCTGCCGACGACGACGCAACAGGCCGGCGACGAACACGGCGGCCGCGATGACGAGTACGAGGATCACCCAGCGCATGTCGACCTCCCGGGGTCATATGCCTGCCCCCAGTGTCCGCAGCCTGTCAAGGGCCCGCTCCCTCGCGATCACCGCTGTTTGGCTCGCTCTCGGGAGCCGCTCAGGCTGGATGGTCGTGCAGGAACGACTGGGCCGCCGCCTTCGCGGCCGCGGTCGCCTCCTCCGTCTGGTCGAAGGCCGCGCCCCATCCGACGTACAGCTCGAAAAAGCGATCGGCCACGGGTCGCAGCTCCGGCAACCGGGATGTGGCCGCCTGGCAGTAGATCTCGTGCGCCAGGTCCTGGGCGTCACCCTCTCCCGCAACGATGCTCGCCGCTGCCTGACGCATGAGGTGCAGCCGAGCGCCGCGCTCGTCCGGCACCGGCGAGCCGAGTTCGTCCATCGCCTGCCGGAACAGATCGACGGCCTCCCGCGACTGGCCCTTCGACAGGCCGGCAAGCTCACGCAGACCCGGCGAGTCGATGCCTCGGGTCAGAGCGTGAGCAGCCGCCATCGGCAGGGCTTCGCCGACCGGTTCGTCCATCGCCAGCCGGATGGCGAGGTCGCGCAGGTGCTCCACGCCCGAGAGGCTAGGCGACGGACGAGAACAGCGTCGACCGTCGCGATGAGGTGTAGCGCGGGGTCAGTGGATGCCCGCGGCGTGGAGGCGCCGGGTGGCGTCCGGGTCGATGCTGGTCCGCGCGAGCGAACCGGGCGCATCCGCGGAACCGGTGCTGAACGCGCTCACCACCAGCACGACGGACAGCACCGGCATGAACAGCATCCGGACCAGCATGGCCCAGCACGCCTTGACGCCGATCCGGCTGCCGTCCTCGACCCGCACGAGCTGTGTGCCGGTGAGGACCGCGCCGAGCGCGCGGCCGTTGCCGTAGCAGAGGCCGTAGAGAACCGGCACCAGTACGAACAACGCGAGCACCGCCCCGGCGAGGGCACCGCCGGAGAGGGTCACGGCGCGGTCCACCACGGACAGGGCGACGACACCTGCCGCGACAGCGAACAGGCACACCACGAAGTCGATGAGCCAGGACATGACCTGCGCCATCGTGCCGGCCTTGACATACAGCGTGCCGTTGCCGAACATCGTGACCCGCTTGGCCTTCCGGGCGCCGAGCACGTGCTCTGCCTGCGCCTGGGCGGCTCCCAGTCGGGTCAACGGCCGGCCCGTGGCGCGGACTGTCACAGCGCTCTCCTGTTGTCGTCGCGAGCACGATGTGCGCCTCGCCTGGGTGCGGACACCCCGCCGTGCCGCATACCGCTGGAGATGACTGAGAGGCATAAATATTCCTCTCAGTCATATCGGCTCGAAGGCATCAATCTTCCGGCAGGCATGACCCTGTGTGACCGGATGGCCCGGCGTTGCCGGCGGTGAGCGGCAGCGTGGGCCAGGCCGCGAGGTCGTGGAGCATCTGCCGGTCGTGGGTGGCGACGACCACCGCGGCCCTGGTCGTCAGCAGGGCGGCGGTGAGGTCGTCGACGAGCGGCGCGGACAGGTGGTTCGTGGGTTCGTCGAGGATCAGCAGGTCGGGACGTTCGGCCAGGCGCAGCGCCAGGTTCAACCGCCGTTGCTGTCCGTGCGACATTCGGCCGACGGGGGTACGCCGGGCCTCGGCGTCGAGCAGGTTCGTCGCGCCCAGCGGCAGGGTCGTGCCGGCGCAGAGACGCCCGGTGGAGCGCAACCGGCCCACGTGCTGCTCGTACAGGTCGTGCGCGAGCAGCGCCGGTGGCCAGTCGGGCACCTCCTGACCGAGGTACGCGACGCGCGCCCCGGACAGGTGCCGGACCTCCCCGGTCGACGGCGTGAGGTCGCCGGCCAGCACGGAGAGCAGCGTGGACTTGCCGGCGCCGTTGGGTCCGGTCACCAGCAGGCGGTCCCCGCCGTCGAGCGTGAGCGTGACCCGGGTACGCAGGCGCCCGGCCACCGTGACGTCGTGGCATCGCAGGATCGGCAGGCCGGGGCGGGTGTCCAGCGGCGGCCAGCGCAGCGGCTGCGGTGGCTGCGGCACGGTGACGCGGTGCGCGTCGAGCGCCTCCTGCCGGCGTCGCAACGCCTGGACCAGTCGGGGTGCGCGGGACTGGCGCTGGTGCTTGCCGTGCCCCTTCTCCGGGCGCCAGCCGGTGCTGAGCCGGTCCTGCGCCTCCCGTACCCCGTCGGCCAGCCGCTGGTGCTCGGCCTGCTGGGCCTCGTGGTCGCGTACCCAGTGCGCGAAGTCGCGGCGGCGCCCGTCCTGCCAGGCGGCGTAGTCCCCGGCGTAGCGGCGCGGACGCCCGTCGGCGCTGGGGTCGAGGTCCAGGAACTCCGTGGCGACGTCCCGCAGCAGCGCGCGGTCGTGGGTCACCAGCACGACGCCGCCCGGATGGTCGCGCAGCCGCGCGGTGAGGAAGGCCAGGCTGTCCGCGTCGAGGTGGTTGGTCGGTTCGTCCAGCATCAGCAGGTCGACCCGCGCTCCCAGCAGGCACGCCAGGCGTACCCGGTAGCGCTGGCCGACGGACAGCGTGGCCAGCTCCCGGTCCCGGTCCGGGCAGGCGTCCAGGCCGGCCAGCGCCACGTCGACTCGCCGCTGCGCGTCCCAGGCGTCCAGTCGGGTCGCCGCGTCCAGGGCGGTCGCGTACGCGTCGTCCGCGCCCGCCCGGCCCTCGGTGAGCGCGATCGTGGCGTCGTCCAGCGCCCGCAACGCGCGTTCGGACTCCCGGATCGCCTCCCGGACCAGCGTGCCGATCGTCTCGCCGTGCCGTGACTCCAGGTTCTGCCGGGCGACGCCGATCGTGCCCAGCCGTTCCACGGTGCCCTGGTCGGGCGCGAGGAGGCCGGCCAGCACGTGCAGCAGCGTGGTCTTGCCGCGCCCGTTCTCGCCGACGACGGCCAGTCGGGAGGCGGGGGAGACGGTCACGCTGACGTCGGACAGGACGACCCGGCCGCCGCGTACGACGCGGACGCCGTCGGCCCGCACGTGCGCCCGGTGTCCGGCGGGCAGCGAACCGACCGAGGTGGATGGGGAGGAAGGAATGTTGTCGAGGTTGCGCACAGTCCGCTCTTCGGCTCGTCGTGGAGCCGGGCAGCGCGAGGACACCGCCCGGCGGGAACGCCAGGACGGCGGAGCAGAGCTGGTACGTCAGAAGAAGCCGGTCACCCTGCCGCCGTCAGCGGAGGGACCAGGGCTTCATGACAGCGGCGAAGAACCTCATGCGATCAACAGTACCCGGGGCCGGGCCGGAGATCACCGGAATTACCGGCGGAGGCGGGCGGAGGCCTCGGCGTCGAGCAGGTCGTTCACCGCCAGCGCCGAGTTGATCAGCGCGAGGTGGCTGAACGCCTGCGGGTAGTTGCCGATCTGCTCACCGGTGGAGGCGATCTCCTCGGCGTAGAGGCCGAGGTGGTTGCTGAAGGTGAGCATCTTCTCCAGCGTGAGCCGGGCGTCGTCGAGCCGGCCGGAACGGGCCAGCGCCTCGACGTACCAGAACGTGCACATGTTGAAGGTGCCCTCGTGGCCGGGCAGCCCGTCGGGGGAGTGGACCGGGTCGTAGCGGTGGACCAGGCTGTCCGAGACCAGGTCCCGTTCGATCGACTCCAGGGTGGACATCCACAGCGGGTCGCTGGGCGTGACGAAGCCGACCGCCGGCATGTAGAGCAGGGCCGCGTCGAGCACGTTCTCGTCGTACGCCTGCACGAAGCTGCCGCGTTCCCGGTGGAAACCGCGGGCCATGACCTGGTTGTAGATCCGGTTGCGCTGCTCGATCCAGCAGCTCATGTCCCCGGGCCGGCCGGTGCGGCTGGCCAGCCGGATGGCCCGGTCCAGCGCGACCCAGGACATCACCCGGCCGAACGTGTAGTTGCGCGGATGGTGCCGGCTCTCCCAGATCCCGGCGTCGCGCTTGTCCCAGTTGTGGCAGAGCCAGTCGATCAGCCGCACGGTGCTCTTCCACACCTGGTGGGACACGCGGATGCCCTGCTCGTCGGCGAGGTGCATGGCGTAGAGGGCCTCGCCGTGGATGTCGAGCTGGAGTTGGTCGGCGGCGCCGTTGCCGATGCGCACCGGGCGGGAGCCCCGGTATCCCTCCAGGTGGTCGAGCACCTCCTCGTGCAGGTCCGAGGAGCCGTCCACCCGGTACATGATCTTCAGCGGGTCCTGGTGGTCGCCCGCTTCGCGGATGCGCTCGTCCAGCCAGTTCATGTAGTGGCTGACCTCCTCGGTGAACCCGAGACCGAGCAGCGCGTGCACGGAGAAGGAGGTGTCGCGTACCCAGGTGTAGCGGTAGTCCCAGTTGCGGGTGCCGCCGACCAGTTCGGGCAGCGCGGCGGTCGGCGCGGCGATCATCGCGCCGGTCGGCGCGTACGTCATGAGCTTGAGCGTGATGGCCGAGCGCTCGACCATCTCCCGCCAGCGCCCGGTGTAGCGGGAGCGTTCGACCCAGCGCCGCCAGTAGTCCCGGGTCCACTCGAACATGCCCTGGACCTCTTCCGGCGGGATGGTCCGGGGTTCGTCGCCGCTGGTCTCCAGGACCACCCCGCCGGTGTCGCCCTCCTTCAGGGTGCCGTACGCGATCAGGTCGCCGTCCTCCATGCGGATCTCGCCGGTCTGGGCCCAGAGTTGCCGCACCGGGTCGATCGGGTTGAAGGTGAGCGTCGCCGACGGGCTGCGGAACAGGTAGCCGTTGCGGTGCCGCTCCACCTCGTGGCTCTCGCGGGCGTAGTCGAACCGGGGCCGGCACTCCACCCGGAACCGCATGCTGCCGCGCACCATGTTGACCATGCGGACCAGGCGGTGCGAGTCGGTGACCCGCTCGCCGGTGACCGGCATGAAGTCGATCACCTCGGCGACGCCGTCCGCGCTGATGAACCGGGTGATCAGGATCGGCGTGCCGGGCAGGTAGAGCTGCTTGGTGACGTACCGGACCTCGTGCGGGGCGATCTGGAAGAAGCCACCCCTGTCCTTGTCGAGCAGCGCGGCGAAGATGCTCGGCGAGTCGAAGCGCGGCGCGCAGAACCAGTCGATCGTTCCGTCGCAGGTCACCAGCGCGGCGGTCTGCAGGTCGCCGATGAGCCCGTGATCCTCGATCGCCGGATAGCTCTTCACGTCGTCTCCCCGGTTCGGCTGCCCTCTCCGGCTCAACCTAAGGGAAGAATTGTCAGGTTAGGGGGGATTCGTGGTCACCCACTCTCCCGCGCGGCCCGCCGCGCCTCGACCGCCCGGCGGGTCTCCGCCTGCACCAGGTCCGCGTTGATCATCGCCGCGGTCCGGGCGCCCGCCGCCGCAGCGGCCCCGACCTGCGCCGACAGGTCGGTCACGTTGCCCGCCGTCCACACCCCGGAGACGTCGGTACGCCCCGACTCGTCGACCGGCAGGTACTCGCCCATCCCGCTGGGGTGCGGTTGCGGGCGCAGGCCCAGCCCGGCCAGGAACCCGGCCCGCGCCACCATCCGGGGCGCGACGGTGAGCACCTCACGCTCGACCGTGCGGCCGTCGCGCAGGCGTACCCCGGTCAGCCGGTCCCCGGCCGTCTCGATGGCCGCGACCTCGCCCTCGACCACCGGCACGCCGCGCGCGGCGAGCTGTTCGGCCTGTTCGCCGGTCAGTGGCGGCGCGGTGTGCCGCAGGTAGACCACGTCGTCGCTCCACTGCCGGAACAGCAGCGTCTGGTGCACCGACATCGGGCCGGTGCCGATCACCCCGATCGGCTGCTCGCGCACCTCCCAGCCGTGGCAGTACGGGCAGTGCACCAGGTCCCGCCCCCAGCGCTCACGCAGGCCGGGCACCTCCGGCAGCTCGTCGACCAGGCCGGTGGTGACGAGCACCTGGCCGGCGCGGAAGCGGCGGCCGTCGGCGAGCGCCACCGCGAACCCGTCGCCGTCCCGGTCCACCGTCTCGACCCGGCCCTCGGTTAGGTGCCCGCCGTAGCCGCGGACCTCGTCCCGGCCGCGCGCCAGCAGCTCGGCCGGCGGCACGCCGTCGTGCCCCAGCAGCGCGTGCACGCCGTCGGCGGATGCGTTGCGCGGCTCGCCGCCGTCCACCACCAGCACCGACCGGCGTGCCCGGGCCAGCATCAGCGCGCCGCTGAGCCCGGCCGCGCCGCCGCCGATCACCAGTACCTCGTAGTTCTCGGTCATCGTGACCACCTCCGCGACCAGCCTGCGACCGGGTCCGGCAGAACTGCAAACTCTGTTGCTGATGTGGCAAACTGGCAGGCATGGACGACGACCTCGACCAGGCCCTCGACGCGGTCGGCCCCCGGCTGCGCGCGCTGCGCCGCGAGCGGGAGACCACCCTCACCGACCTCTCCGCCGCCACCGGCATCTCGGTGAGCACGCTGTCCCGGCTGGAGTCCGGCGGTCGCAAGCCCACGCTGGAACTGCTGCTCCCGCTGGCCCGCGCGCACGGCGTCACGCTCGACGAGCTGGTCGGCGCCCCACCCACCGGCGACCCGCGCGTCCACCTGCGGCCGGTCGCCGCGCACGGGATGACCATGCTGCCGCTCACCCGCCGCGCCGGCGGCATCCAGGCGTACAAGCTGATCATCCCGGCCGGCGGGCGGTCCGAGCCCGAGCCGAAGACCCACGAGGGGTACGAGTGGGTCTACGTGCTGAACGGGCGGCTGCGGCTCGTGCTCGGCGAGCACGACCTGGTGATGGTGCCGGGTGAGGCGGCCGAGTTCGACACCCGCGTACCGCACTGGTTCGGCCGCGCCGACAGCGAGGGGGTGGAGTTCCTCAGCCTCTTCGGCAGCCAGGGCGAACGCGCCCACCTGCGCGCCCGCCCTCGCGCCTCCCGCTGACTCGCCCCACAAGGGCCGGGGCGTCGGCGCGCTTCGCCGTGCGGGGGCGCAGCAGCGCGTACGCGAGCACGACGGCGACCACCACGAGCCCCGCGCCGACCGCGAACGCCGCGTGGAAGCCGCTGGTCAGTGCCGTGGCCCGGTCGTCGCCGAGCGCGGCCCGGCCCGCGGTGCGCGCGGCGGCCAGCGTGGACAGCACCGCGACCCCGAACGCCATCCCGAGTTGCTGGGTGGTGTTGAACAGCCCGGAGGCGAGACCGGCGTCCTCGGTGCGGGCGGCGGACATGCCGAGCGCGGTGAGCGCCGGCAGCACCAGCCCGAACCCGCCGGCCAGCAGCATCACCGGCAGCACGTCGGGCAGATACCGGCCGTCCACCGGCACCCGGGCCAGCAGCCCGAACATGGCCACCAGCAGGACGAGCCCGGCGGTCAGCACGGCTCGCTCGCCGAAGCGGGCGTTGAGCCGGGCCGAGACGCCGAGCGACACCGCGCCGATCACCACGGCGGCCGGCAGCAGCGCCAGCCCGGTGCGGGTGGCGTCGTAGCCGAGCACCTGCTGGAGGTAGAGCGTGACGAGGACCTGGAACGCGAACGTCGCGGCCACGGTGAGGACCTGCACCACGTTCGCCACCGCGACGCCGCGTGAGCGCAGCAGCCGCAGCGGCATGAGCGGGCGGCGCGCGGTGGCCTGCCGGGCCACGAACCCGGCGACCAGCGCGACGGCGAGCGCGCCCAGGCCGAGCGTGTGCGCCGACGTCACCCCGTACCGCTCGATGGTGACCACCGTGTAGATGCCGAGGACCAGCCCGGCGGTGACCAGCAGCGCGCCCGCCACGTCGGCTCCGGCGGCCAGGCCCAGACCACGGTCCGCGGGCAGCGTGCGGACCGCGAGGACGATGGTGGCCAGCCCGATCGGCAGGTTGATCAGGAAGATCCAGTGCCAGCCCAGCGCGTCGGTGAGCAGGCCGCCGGCGACCTGTCCGATGGCTGCCCCGGCCGCGCCGGTGAAGGCGAAGACGGCGAAGGCCCGGGCCCGCCCGGCGGCGTCGGGAAAGAGCGTGACGAGGATGCCGAGGCTGACCGCCGTCGCCGCCGCGCTGCCGACGCCCTGGAGGAAGCGGGCCGCGACGAGCGTGGCGCTGTTCGTCGCCAGCCCGGCCAGCGCGGAGGCGGCGGTGAACAGCGCGGTGCCGCCGAGGAACATCGCCCGGCGCCCGATCAGGTCGCCGAGCCGGCCGGCGAGCAGGAGGAGGCTGCCGAACGCGATCAGGTACGCGTTCACCACCCAGCTCAGGCCGGCCGGGGAGAAGCGCAGGTCGCGCTGGATGGCCGGCATCGCCACGGTGACGATGCTGCCGTCCAGGATGGTCATCAGGGTGCCGGTGGCGAGCACGCCGAGGGCGAGCCGGCGGGAGCGGGGAGCGGACATGGAGTCCTCCTGTCGAGAGGTGCGACAGGAGAGACCGTAACGGATGGTTCCGTTGCAGACAATCTATTGGGGAACTATTGGCGGGCGCGGCGCGCCGGTTTCGGGCTCTGCACCGGCGTGGCCAGGTGCCCGGCGGTCAGGCGCCGAAGCGCGCGCAGGAAGACCTCCCGCTCGTCGTCCGGCAGGCTCGCCAGCGTCTCGGCGTGCACCCGGTCGACGATCTCCTGGCTGCGGGCAGCCACCCGGGCGCCCTCCTCGGTCACCGCGATGATCCGCGCCCGCCGGTCGGTACGCGACGGGCGCCGCTCGGCCAGCCCGGCCCGCTCCAGCGCGTCCACCGTCACCACCATCGTCGTCTTGTCCATGTCGCCCATCTCGGCGAGCTGGATCTGCGTACGCTCCTCGGGCAGCGCATGTGCGAGCACACAGTGCATCCGGGCGGTTAGCCCGATCTCGGCGAGCGCCGCCGCCACCCGCGTACGCAACACGTGGCTGGTGTGGTCGAGGAGGTACGACAGGTCCGGGCTGCTCATCCGCCCAGCGTACCGATGCTTCCGTGCCGGACGATCCGGCTCGGACCCGGTCCGGGCCCGGATACGATCTTGTGAGAAGTCGTCGGCGAGAGGGGTTTGGTGCGGTGAGCGACGTGCAGGTCAGGCAAGTGGTGGTGGGTTACGACGGGTCTCCGGCCGCCAGTGCCGCTATCGAGGCGGGAGCGCTGCTGTTCCCCGGCGCGCACGCGTGGATCGGGCACCTGTGGACACCCCCGTTCGCCAGCGAGGAACTGCGCAAGCGGCTCTGGACCGGCAACCGCAACATCAACGTGTTCGTGGAGGCCATCGAGCGCGAGGGCGGCCGGGAGGCCGACCGGATGACAGCGGTCGGCGTGATGCTGGGCCGCGCCGCCGGCTGGGACGCCGAGCCGCTCGTGTGCCGCAGCTACGGCGGTGAGGGGCTCCGGCTCGCCGAGCTGGCCGACGAGAAGCAGGCCGACGTGCTGCTGCTCGGCTCACGCGGCCTCGGCGGCGCCCGCGCGGTGCTCGGCAGCGTCTCCGACATGGCAGTGCACTACAGCCCGCGTCCCGTGCTCGTGGTGCCGCACCCGCTGCTGACCGACGAGCACGACGCGCTCGCCGCCGGGCCGGTGGTGGTCGGCTGGGACGCCTCGACCGGGTCCGAGGCCGCGCTCGCGGCCGCCCGCCGTCTCCTCCCCGAGCGGGAGATCGTCCTGGTCGCCGTCGACGGCGACGAGGGGGACACGCCGGAGACCCTCGACGGGCAGCCGGTGACCACAGTGCGGGTCCGCGCCGGTGGCGGCGCGCCCGGGCGCGCGGTGGCCGAGGCGCTCTCCACGGTCGCCACCGAGCGTAAGGCGAGCCTGGTGGTGGTCGGCTCGCGCGGGCGGACGGCGGTCCGCAAGATCCTGCTCGGCAGCGTCGCCATGGCCACCCTGCACCGCGCGCACCGGCCGGTGCTCGTGGTGCCGCAGAGCCCGGTCCGCGAGGCGGAGTAACCCTTCTCCGGCGCTGTTCGCCGTGCGGGTGGAACGCCGTGGGTGTCTCCGGAACCGGGAGGCACCCGTGGTGTTCCACTCGCCGTCCGGCGTGCGGGACCCGCTGCCGGGTGAGCGGTCTGCACGCTGGCAGCGGTCGATGTGTGGCCACTATCCTCGGTCGTGGAGAGCCAGTCGCCATCCGACGGAGTTGTCGATGCTGAAAGGTCTGGCAGCAGACCGGCACGCGCAGGGGGACAGCCGCCGGCTCAACCTCGGCGCGCTGCTGCGGCGTGTCCACCTCACCGGCCCGGTGACGCGGGTCGAGCTGGCCGACTGGATGGGCGTCAACCGCAGCACGGTCATGGGGCTCACCGCGGAACTGGCGGCGGCCGGCCTGGTCCGCGAGGTGACGGCCGGCGGCAGTGGCCGGGCCGGGCGTCCCTCGCGTGTGGTGCGTCCCGCCTCCGACACCGTCTACGTCCTGGCCTTCGACATCGCCGTGGACCGGCTCGTGGCCGCCCGCGTCGGGCTCGGCGGGGTGGTGTCGGCACGGCTGGAGGCGGAGCGCCCACGTGCCGGGGCCGACCTCGACTCCGTGGTCTCGGTGCTCGCCGACTTCGGGCGGGCCCTGCACCACGCCGCGCCACCCGGGTCGGTGTGCGTGGGCGTGGGCGCCTCCTACTGCGGCATGATCAGGCCGGGCGACGGGATGGTCCGGTTCGGACCGGACATGGGGTGGGTGGACCAGGCGTTCGGCGCCGAGCTGGCGCGGCGGCTGGATCTGGGCCTGCCCGTCCTGGTCGGCAACGAGGCGCACCTCGGTGCGCTGGCCGAGCATCAGCGCGGGGCCGGCGTCGGCGTGCAGAACCTGGTCTACCTGCACGGTGACGTGGGTGTCGGCGGCGGCATCATCGTGGGCGGGGAACTGCTCGACGGCGACGGCGGGTACGCCTCCGAGGTGGGGCACATGCTCGTGAACCCGTACCAGGGGCGGCCCTGCGGCTGCGGCTCGCGCGGGTGCCTGGAGGCCGAGGTCGGGGAGCGGGCGCTGCTCGACGTCGCGGGCCGCCCGGCGCGGGAGAAGGGGCGCGAGGCGGTACGGGCGGTCGTCGCCGCCGCCGCGCGGGGCGAACCCGCAGCCCAGGACGCGCTGCGGCACATCGGTGACTGGCTGGGCATCGGCGTGGCGAACGTGATCAATTTGTTCAACCCCGGCGTGGTGATCTTCGGCGGCACGCTGAGCGAGGTCTTCCCCGCCTCGGCGGCGCACGTACGCAGCCGGATCGCCGCCAACGTGCTGCCCATCTCCCGCGACAAGGCCCGCCTGCGCGTCTCCGCACTCGGCTACGACGCGACCTTGATCGGCGCCGCCGAACTGGGCTTCTCCCCGTTGTTCGCCGACCCCCTCGGCACCCCCGCCCGCGCATAGCCACGCGGGGCGGGTCAGGAGGGCAGGCGGTGGGTCAGCCAGGGGAGCAGGGACTCGCCCTGTAGGCGCTGGAACGCGCGCACGGTCGGGATGCCGGGTGGTGGGGGCTGGCGGGCGCCGTCGAGGAAGAAGCCGGTGAACCCGGCCAGCACTCCGGTCAGGTCGGCCGCGTCGACATCAGCCGTCAGCCGTCGGGCGGCCAGCAGCGCGTCGGGGTCGTGCCCGCCGTACACCTGCACGTTGACGACGGTGAGCAGGGTGTCCAACCAGGCCGGCCCGCGACAGGCCCAGGGCCAGTCGACGACGGTGACCGACCCGTCCGGGCCGAGCAGCAGGTTGTCGGCGCGTACGTCGACGTGGCAGAGCGTGTCGCCGGTGAGCGCGGCCAGTCCCCGGTCGGCGGCGGCGCACAGTTCGGGCAGGTGGGACCGGGCCCACGGGTCGAGGCCGGCCGGCGGGTCGGCGGCGAGGCGTCGCCACCCGCCGAAGTCGTGCGCGAGTAGTTCGGCGGCGGTGGGCACGCTCACCCCGGCGGGTGCCGGAGTGAGCGCGGCGGCCATGGCCTCCAGCGTGGACAGCACGGCGGCCAGCTCGTCGGCCCGCCACGGGGTGGCCGGGTGCCGGCCCTCCACGTCGGTGAGGACGAGCGCTATCCAGTCGCCGTCGTCGTAGCTGCCGAGCAGCCGGGGTGCGGGCGCGCCCGGCGGCAGGGCGGCGGTGATCCGGGCCTCGGCGCGGTACAGGCCGGGGCTGCGGTCGTTCTGCGCCGGGCTGACCGCCTTGACGAAGGCCCGGCCGCCACCCGCGGTACGGACCCGGTCGGCGGTGCCGGGGGAGAAACCGCCCGGCTGTGACACCGCCGCCACCACCCGGTCGCCGAGGACGGCCTCGACGGCGTCGCGGACGTGCGCGGGCAGTTCGGGCCAGTGCAGCCGGATCTTCGTCACCGCTACACGGTGCGTGCCGCCCGCCGTCCGGGGCAAGCGGGTTAACCGTTGCGCGTGTAGCGCAGGACCACCACGCCGGAGTCGAACGGACGCGTCGAGGTGAGCGTGAGCCGCCGCGTGTCGAAGCCGCTGTCGACGAGCTTGATGCCGCTGCCGACGAGCACCGGGTTGAGCTTGACCACCAGCTCGTCGATCTCGTCGAGGAGCTGACCGGCGAGCTGCCCGCCGCCGCAGAGCCAGATGTCACGCCCGGGCCGGCTCTTCAGCTCGCCGACGAAGGCGGCCGGGTCGCCGTCGACGACGTGCACGTCCGGGTAGTCGGCAGGGGGCAGGGAGCGGCTGAACACGTACTGCTCCAGGTGCGCGTACGGGCTTGTCACGCCGATCTTCAGGCCGGGCTCGTAGGTGCCGCGGCCCATCAGCACGGTGTCGAAGCGCCCGCTCGGCGGGGAGTCGACGCCGAGCTGGGCGTGGGCGAACGTGGGCAGCGTCTGGGGCCACTCGGCCACCAGGTAGGGCGCCACGTCGGGCATCAGCGGGAGGAAGTCGAACGACCCGTCGGGCGCGGCGATGAAGCCGTCGAGGGTGCTGGCGACGAAGTAGACGAGCTTGCGCAAACCGGCTCCGATGTCCGAGGTGATCCACGACGGCTGTCGTGGTTCGGTGGCGAATCTACAACACCTGTCGTGGTTGTTGCTAGTGTGTTCGCGTGGCCAGGAACCCGGAACGCCGTACCCTGCTCGCCGACGCCGGCCTGCGGGTGCTCGCCGACGCGGGCGCGCGCGGGCTGACCCACCGCGCGGTCGACGCCGAGGCGGGCGTGCCCACCGGCACCACCTCGAACTACTTCCCGTCCCGCGCCGCGCTGCTCGCCGGCCTCGCCGAACGGATCTTCGACCGGATCGCGCCCGACCCGGCCGTGCTGGCCGACCTCGGCCGCCGCGAGCCGTCGCTCGCGCTGATGACCGACTACCTGCGCGACATCGTCACCCGCACCACCCGCGAGCCGGGCCTCACCCGGGCGCTGTTCGAGCTGCGGCTGGAGGCCGCGCGCCGCCCCGAGTTGCGGTCCGCGCTCGGCGGCGTGCTGCGCCAGGGGTACGCGGACGACGTCGCCCACCACGCCGCCGCCGGGCTACCAGGCGGGGCGTACGAGGTGGCGCTGCTGCACTACGCGGTCGACGGGCTCCTGCTCGACCTGCTCACCACCTCGATCGACGCCGGGTTCGACACCGATCAGGTGGTCTCGGACCTCGTCTCCCGTCTGGTCGGCGACACCACCGGTTGAGCGTCCTCGCCGCGCGTTAACCCGGGGTGGCCAGCGGGAACGCTGGCCCGGACGCCCCTGGGAAGGAGCAACGGATGAGGGAACGCACCGGACTGACCATCGGCGTGCTCGGCTCCTACGGCGGTCGCAACCTCGGCGACGAGGCGATCCTCACGGGTCTCCTGGACGATCTGCGCCGTCACGAGCCCAACGCCCGGATCATCGTCTTCTCCCGCAACCCGGCGCACACCGCGCTTGCCCACCCCGAGGTCGAGGCGGTGCCGTGGGAGGGCGTCAGCCGGGTCGACTCGTCCCCGGTGCTCAACCAGCTCGACCTGCTCATCCTCGGCGGCGGCGGGATCCTCTACGACAAGGAGGCCCGGCGCTACCTGCGGGTGGTCCGGGTGGCCCAGGAACGAGGGCTGCCGCTGCTCACGTACGCGGTAGGGGTCGGCCCGCTCACCGACACGCTGGACAGCGGCATGGTGCGCGAGACGCTGGCGCAGGCAGTCGAGGTGACAGTCCGCGACCAGGAGTCGCGGATGGTGCTGGAGGAGGCCGGCCTGGTCAACCCGATCACCGTCACCGCCGACCCGGCGTTCCTGCTCGAACCGGAGGAGTTCCCCCAGCAGTGGCTGCGTGACGAGGGCGTACCGGCCGGGTCCCGGCTGGTCGGGCTCAGCGTGCGTGAGCCGGGCCGGGCCGCCGAACGGCTCGACGTGGACGGCTACCACCGCCTGCTCGCCCAGATCGGTGACTTCCTGGTGCACCGGATCGACGCGTACGTGCTGTTCGTGCCGATGGAGCGGGACGACATCCGGCACTCCCACGGCGTGCTGTCGCACATGACCGCCGCCGACCGGGGCCGGATCCTGCACGGCGACTACCGTCCGGCGCAGATCCTCGGGCTGATGCGCCACTTCGACCTCGCGGTCGGCATGCGCCTGCACTTCCTGATCTTCGCGGCCATGATGGGCACGCCGTTCCTGCCGCTGCCGTACGCCGGAAAGGTCTTCGACCTGGCCCAGCGGCTCGGTGTGCCGGCGCTGCGCGGCGTGGAACGGGAGGTGGAGGGGCCGTTGCTGGCCGAGGTGGACCGGTTGTGGGACGAGCGGGCGGCCCGGGCCGAGGCGACCGCGCGCCGGGTCGCGGAGGTCTGCGAGCAGGCGCGCGGCACCTCGCAGGTGACCCGCAGCGTGCTGGACAGCATCCGGGCCCGCACGCTGACGCACGCGGGATGAGCCGTCAGACCGCCGGGCCGCGCCAGGCGTAGACCCACTCCTGCCCCGGCCGGTCGTCCGACTCCAGCTCGTAGATCTGCGCCTCCGCCAGACCCTGCGCCCCGAGGTGGTGGTGGGTCAGGGGCGGACGGCCGTTGCCGTCCAGCTCGACGGTGACGGTCTCGCCGTCGGCCGCGCCGCCCACCAGAGGGATCTGCACCGAGGAAGCCATGCGCCCATCCTGCCCCGGCCGGCCCGGCCGCGCAGGGGATCACGCGGGGCAGCGGGCCGAGCACACCGCGTACTAGGGTCCGGGAATGGCGCACCCGACGATCGATCCGACACTCGGTCCGGTCCTCGCCCGCACGGGCGGCGAGCGGGCGATCCTCGACGCGTTCCTCGACTTCCACCGGGCCACCGTGCTGCGCAAGGTGCGCGGCCTGACCGACGCCGACGCCACCCGGCGTCTGGTGCCTTCGCTGACCACCCTTGCCGGGCTGCTCCAGCACCTGACGGTGGTCGAGGGGAACTGGTTCCGCTGCCTGTTCGACCCCGAGCCGGGCGACGTCTACGTCACCTCCCAGGCCGACGCCGACGCCAGCTTCGCGCTGCGCCCCGGCGACACAGTCGAGGCGCTCGCCGCCGCGTACGAGGCGGCGTGCGAACAGTCCCGCCGGGTCGCCGCGCGGTTCGACCTCGACCACGTGGTGCCGCACCCGCAGCTCGGCGAGGTGTCGCTGCGCTGGGTGCTGGTGCACCTGGTCGAGGAGACCGCCCGGCACGCCGGGCACGCCGACATCCTGCGCGAGCTGACCGACGGCGAGACCGGCGCGATCTGACGGGTCACTCGCGGGGCAGCAGCCCGTCCGGGTACTCCATCCCGTCGTGCGTGCACGCGGCGGCGGCCACCCGTGCGGCGAACCGGGCCGCGTCGAGGACGTCCGCGCCACGCAGCCGGGCGGCGATCACCCCGGCCGCGAACGCGTCCCCGGCGCCGTTGGTGTCCACCACCGGCCCCGGCGGGGTGGCAGCTGGGACGTGCGCCGGCGGCGCGCCGGGGGTGTGCAGGGTCGCGCCGGCCGCCCCGCCGGTCACCAGCACCGTGCGCGGCGCCAGCCCGGCCGCCTCCGTCCCGGCCCGCTCGCCGAGCCGCGTGTCGCTGACGAAGACCAGGTCAGCGATCCGGGCGAACGGGCGGTGGTAGTCGTTCTCGCCGTCCCAGTCGTGCAGGTCGGTGGAGACCGACGAGGCGGCACGCAGCACCGGCAGGGCGTCCCGGGCCCAATCCATGATCGACAGGTGGACGTGGGCCGCCTCGGCGACCAGCGCCGCCAGCTCCGCCTCAGCGAACGGCGCCGGCCCCGACCACGGGCGCGGATCGTGCAGCGACATCCGCCGGCCGTCCGGGTCGACCAGGTTCACCGAGCGGCGGGTGCCGGCCGGCGCGTCGGCCAGTGTGGTCCGGATCGAGGTACGCGCCAGCGCCGCCCGCACCACGTCACCGGCCGGGTCGGCGCCCAGCACGTCGACGAGCGCCACCCGCAGGCCGAGCGCGTGCGCGGCCAGGGCCACGCCGGAGCCGGTGTTGCCGATCCGCAGGTCGATCGGGGGCACCAGCAGCGAGTCGGCCACCGGTGGCGGCAGGGCGGGCACCCGGGCACGGATGTCCACGCCGAGTCCGCCGATCACGAGAAGGTCGACCATGGCGCCGACGATATCCGCGCCCGGCGGCCTATCCTGACTCCCCGGGGCGCCGTCCTTCCGCCCCGGGTTGCGAGGGGGAGCAGTGCTGGTCATCCACGGGTTGTGGCTGCCCGGCGCCGGACTCGCCCTGTGGGCCGAGGACAGCACGCTCCCGGCCCGCGCGCCGCGCCGCCCCGGCCGCGTGCCGCGTGAGCGCCCGCACCCGTTCGCCGCCGACCACGCCACGCTCGCCGCCGCGCTCGACGGCATGCCGGGCGAGCCGGTCTCCGTCCTGCTGGACCTGCCGACCCGGGCCGGCTCGCCGCTGGACTCGCCGGAGCTGGTCCGGGCCACAGTCACCGAACCGGTCCGCGGCCCGGTCACCCGCGCCGGATGGCGGGCACCCGCCCTGGCGTACGCCCCGGACGCCGCGTACGCGTTGCTGCGCGCCCCGATGCCGGGCCCGGCCGGGGCGAGCCTGCGTCACCTGTGCGAGCTGGCCGACTTCGCCGCCGATCTGGTGACCCGCGGCCGGCTGCTGCCGGTCGCGCTGGAGGCGTACCCCATTGGTGTGGCCGACGGAGGGCCGGCCTTGACCGGCGGGCGGACCTCGGCGCGGCGGTCACCGACGGTCCCGGGCGTCGCCGGCTCGGGCGGGGCGGCGGCCGGGCGGCGGTCCGTGGGGGCGGGTGCGGCCGGTGCGGTCTCGGGTGTCGCGGGGGCCGGGCGGCGGCTGCGGGCCGTGGGCGCGGACGACGTGGCGACGGGATGGGCGCTCTGGCGGCCGCTGCTCACCGGCACCGACGCGGCCTGGGCGCGTGACCTGGCGCTGGCGTTGCCACCGGCGGCCCGCGCCGCCCGGGAGTGGCGACCGGAGCCTCCGCTGAGCGGGTCTGCCGCGACGACGACGGACGCGTGGGACGGGCGGGCCGACGACGTCGGGGCCGGTGCGCTGGTGGCGGAGGCGCTGGACGCGCTCGTCGACGCCGCCGCCCGGGTGGCGCTGGCCGACACCCGGCTGCACAGGGGGATGCGCCCGGTCGGCGCGGTGCCGCGCTGGCTGGCCGCGCTCACCGGACCGGAACGCGCCTTCCCGGCCGAGCCGGACGCGCTGAAGACGCTGCGCGAGGAAATGGACGCCTGGCAGCGCGACGCCGCGGGCGGCGCGGTACGGGCCACGTTCCGCCTGGTCGAACCGGCCGTCGACCCGGTCGCCGAACTGGTCGAGGACGCGGTCTGGCGGGTCGAGTTCGGCCTGCACCCCGCCGACGAGCCGGGGCTCGTGGTGGACGCCGCGCACATCTGGCAGCGGCCCGCGCCCGCGCTCGCCGCCCGGGGCGTGGAGCCGCAGGAGACGCTTCTCGCCGAGCTGGGCCGGGCCAGCCGGCTGTGGCCGGAGGTGGACGTCGCGCTGCGTACCGCCGCGCCGGAGGGCATGGAGCTGGACGCCGAGGGCGCGCACCGGTTCCTGCGCGACGGCGCCCCGGTGCTGCACGCGGCCGGGTTCGGGGTGCTGCTGCCGTCGTGGTGGCGGCGTTCCTCGTCCCGGCTGGGAGCACGGTTGCGGGCGCGCAGCCGTACCGCGCCGGGTGCGGTCGCCACCACCGCCGGGAAGCTGGGGCTGGACGCGCTCGTCGACTACCGCTGGGAGCTGGCGCTCGGCGACCAGCCACTGACCGCCGAGGAACTGGCGACGCTCGCCGACCTGAAGTCGCCGCTGGTCCGGCTGCGCGGCCGGTGGGTCGAGCTGGACCCGCAGCGGCTGGAGGCGGGGCTGAAGCTGCTGCGCTCCTCCGGCGAGCTGACGGTGGCCGACCTGCTGCGGATGGGCCTGTCCGGCGACGACAACGCCGGTGAGCTGCCGGTGCTGGACGTCGTCGCCGACGGCGCGCTGGGCGAGCTGCTGGCCGGTGAGGCGGAGCGGCGGCTCACCCCGGCCGACCCGCCGCCGGGCTTCAGCGGGACGCTGCGGCCGTACCAGCGGCGTGGACTGGCCTGGCTGGCGTTCCTCCAGTCGCTCGGACTCGGCGGGATCCTCGCCGACGACATGGGCCTGGGCAAGACCGTGCAACTGCTCGCACTGCTCGCCGGTGACCCGCCGGAGACCGGGCCCACGCTGCTTGTCTGCCCGATGTCGCTGGTCGGCAACTGGCAGCGGGAGGCGGCGAAGTTCGCCCCCGGGCTGCGGGTGCACGTGCACCACGGCGCCGAGCGGGCCCGGGGCGAGGGCTTCGCCGCCGCCGTCGGGGAGGCGGATCTGGTGCTCACCACGTACTCGGTGGCGGCCCGGGACGCGTTCGAGCTCGCCGGCGTCGACTGGCACCGGGTGGTGGTGGACGAGGCACAGGCGATCAAGAACGCCGCGACCCGGCAGGCCGAGGCGGTCCGGTCGCTGCCCGCGCGGCACCGGGTCGCGGTCACCGGTACGCCGGTGGAGAACCGGCTGGCCGACCTCTGGTCCATCATGCAGTTCGCGAACCCGGGGCTGCTCGGCCCGGCCGCCACGTTCCGCAAGCGCTTCGCCGAACCGATCGAGCGGCACGGCGACGCCGAGGTGGCCGAGCGGCTGCGCCGGATCACCGGCCCGTTCGTGCTGCGCCGCCTCAAGACCGACCCGACGATCATCACCGACCTGCCGGAGAAGCTGGAGATGGAGGTGGTCTGCAACCTCACCGCCGAGCAGGCCGCGCTCTACCGCGCAGTGGTCGACGACATGATGGCGAAGATCGAGTCCAGCGACGGGATCGAGCGGCGCGGGCTGGTGCTGGCCACCATGACCCGGCTCAAGCAGGTCTGCAACCATCCCGCCCAGCTGCTGCACGACGGCTCCGCGCTGGACGGCCGGTCCGGCAAGCTGGAACGCCTCGACGAGATCGTCGACGAGGTGCTCGCGGCGGGGGAGAAGGCGCTGCTGTTCACCCAGTACGCCGAGTTCGGCGGCATGCTGCGCGGGCACCTGTCGGCGCGTACCGGCCGGGAGGTGCTGCTGCTGCACGGCGGCGTCGGCAAGGCCGAACGGGACGCCATGGTGACCCGGTTCCAGTCGCCGCAGGGGCCGCCGCTGTTCGTCCTTTCGCTCAAGGCCGGCGGCACCGGGCTCACGCTGACCGCCGCCAACCACGTGGTGCACGTGGACAGGTGGTGGAACCCGGCCGTCGAGGACCAGGCCACCGACCGGGCGTTCCGCATCGGACAGCGCCGCCGCGTCCAGGTACGCAAGTTCGTCTGCGCCGGCACCGTCGAGGAGAAGGTGGCCGCGATGATCGCCGACAAGCGCAGCCTGGCCCGCTCGGTGGTGGGCAGCGGCGAGCAGTGGGTCACCGAGCTGTCGACCGAGACGCTGCGCGACCTGTTCCGGCTGGAGTCCGGGGCGGTGGTCGAGTGAGCCCCGGTTTTGACGACTACGGTCCGCCGGTACGGGTCGAGGGCGGGCTACGGGCGCGCAGCACCCGGGGCGCGATCGGGCACTCCTGGTGGTCCCGGCGGTTCGTGGAGGTGCTGGAGTCGTTCGCGCTGGGCTCCCGGCTCACCCGCGGCCGGGCGTACGCGCGCCGTGGGCAGGTGCTCCGGCTGGACGTGTCACCGGGAACCGTCACCGCCGAGGTGCAGGGCTCCCGGCCGCGTCCCTACCCGGTGCGGATCGGGCTGGCCGCGTACCCGGAGAAGACGTGGCGGCGGATCGAGGCGGAGCTGGCCGGGCAGGCGTTCTTCAGCGCCCGGCTGCTCGCCGGTGACCTGCCGGCCGAACTGGAGGAGCTGTTCGCCGAGGCGGGCGCGCCGCTGTTCCCGGCCGACGTCGACGAACTCGACCAGCGGTGCGGCTGCCCCGACTTCGCGGTGCCGTGCAAACACCTGGCGGCCACGTTCTACCTGCTCGCCGAGGCGTTCGACGCGGACCCGTTCCACCTGCTGCACTGGCGCGGACGGTCCCGCGCCGACCTGCTGGACCGGCTGCGTACGCTGCGCGGCGCTCACCCCGGCTCGGCCGGGACCGGCGGTACGGACCGGGCCGGCGGCGCGGATGGGATTGGCGGCGCGGCGCGTGCCCTGGCCGGGTTGCCGGCGGTCGAGCCGGACGACGAGCTGGACCGGTTCTGGCTGGCGCCGGTGGCGCTGCCGGACCGGCCACCCACGCTCGCCACCGGCCCGGAGCTGCTGTTGCGTCAGCTCGGGCCGCCCGGGGCCGCAGTCGGCGGGCCGGGCCTGGCCGAGCGGCTGCGCCGGGCGTACCGGGAGTTCGGCAGCGGCGGAGCCGCGTCCCCCAGGGAGTTCGGTCGCGCCGAAGGCGAGTGTTAACAGGGGGCCCTTCCTCTACCGAATGCGTTAAGAAGGGGCCCTTCCTTACGCCTACAGCAAGCGGCGGCGGAAGCGCCACATCACCGCGGCGTTGGCGACCAGCACCACCGCGCAGATCGCCCCGGCCAGCCGCCCGACGAGCACTGTCATCGCCGGCAGCGAGGCCCACAGCACGATCGTCAACAGCATCATGTACCGGCCCCGGCGGCCCTTGGCCCGGTTGTTCAACCGGGCGAAGAACCGTGGGTCACTCTCCCGTAGATGGCGGGTGATCTGTTCGAACCTGCGCTGATCCTCTTGGCTGAGCATGGCGGTGCCTTCCCCTCACGGCTTCAGCGGTTCGGCGGCATACCCGGATCGGAGGCCGGTCACGCGCCGCCGCTGCTGCTGTTTCGGCGGGCCGGACAGGCGGAACGAGGTTCTCAGCGCAGGCTTATCCGTACCTTAAGTTTCGGTGAGGTGGTGAACGCGCCCGGCGGCGTCGCCGGGGTGCGAAACCTCGCATCCGGTCGGTGCGGGCCCGGGTCGTCCCTGCTCCGGAAGCCGCCGTGCGCCGGCCGTCGCGACCGGTCTCTCCCGTCGGTTCTCAGCACTGTCTTAAGTGCGCTCACGAGCGCGTTCGGCGCGCCTTGAGTGGCCGGGACGGCATGGCTACTTTCCCGTAGGCAACTTCTCCGGCAACCGTCGCCGCCCCTGCGTCACCCGACCCCCCGGGTGGCAGGCGTGCCGGCGCTCGAAGAAAACGGGACAGCTACATGGCCGACCAGAACGTGCCACCGCGTCGCCCCCGGGACGACCGCGGCTGGGACGGATACCAGCACCCCCAATCGGACGGGTACCGCGACCTGGACGCCGCACCGTACGCCGGCGGTCACCCCGCCCCGGGCCCGCAGTGGGTCGGGCCGAACGGTTTCGCCCCCGCCGCGCCGGCCCCCGCCGGCTACCCCCAGCACGGCGGATACGCCCAGCCCGCCGGCGGATACGGCCCGCCGACCGGCGGTGGACTGCCCGACCTGGACGACGACGGTGACGGGGCCCCCAAGCGGGGCCGGCGCCGGGCGCTGGCCACCCTCGGCGGCGCCGTGGTGGTCGCCGGTGGCGCCGCCCTGGCCATGTCCCCGCAGGTGCGTGGCCTCTTCAGTGACGCGCCGGCCGGTGACGCCACCGGCACCGTCACCACCGACGGCAGCTCCGCCCGGCCCAGCGGCCAGCAGCCCAGCACGGTACGGACCTACACCGAGCAGAACGAGAGCTACATGGGCTCCCGGGCCGGTGAGGCGCTCAAGCGCAACGCGCCGTCCGGTGGCCGCCTCTACGGCAGCCCGGCCGCAGCCGCCGAGGCGACGAAGGTGACGGTGAAGACGGTCCTCGCCAAGGACCCGATCCGGCACCTCGCGGTCCGCACCACGTTCGGCGCCACCCCGAAGGTGATGGCCGACATCAAGCGGCTCGGCATCGACGACTGGCTGCGCGAGCAGCTCGAACCGGAGAAGATCGCCCCGACGAAGGCCGAGCTGAAGCTGGCCGACCTGCAGTCGCTCAAGCTCAGCCCGACGCAGCTGCGCGACCAGCGCGAGCAGCTCAACGAGAAGGGCGTCGACCCGGCCCGGGAGACGGTGGACGCCACCATCGCCCGGCAGATCTGGTCCGACCGGCAGCTGTTCGAGGTCATGGTCGACTTCTGGAACGACTTCCTGCACGTCGCCGCCGACTTCGACGGCGGGGAGAACTACCGCAACGCGTTCGACCGGGACGTCATCCGCAAGCACGCGCTGGGCAGCTACCCGGAGATGCTCGTCGCCGCGAACAAGCACCCGGCGCTGCTGCTCTACCTGAACCAGGTCGACTCGCGCAAGGACGCGGTTAACGAGAACCTGGCCCGGGAGAACCTGGAGCTGTACTCGGTCGGCGTCGACGGCGGTTACACCGAGAAGGACGTCCGCCAGGCCGCGCTGCTCCAGACCGGACGCGGCGTCGCCGACGGCAAGTACAAGTTCTTCGCCGAGCGCCACTACCTCGGCAAGGTGAAGATCCTCGGGTTCAGCCACGCCAACAACTCCGACGACCCGGTGGCCGCCGACAAGGTGATCGACTCGTACATCCGCTACATCGCGATGCACCCGTCGACAGCGCGGTACGTGGCACAGAACCTCGCCACCCGGTTCGTCTCCGACACCCCGCCGAAGTCCGTGGTGGACCGCCTCGCCAAGGCGTACACCACGAACAAGGGGCAGATCCGCCCGGTGCTGGCCACGCTGTTCAGCTCCTCGGAGTTCTGGGCCGCGGTCGGCCAGAAGGTACGCCGCCCGATGGAGTACCTGGTCGCCACGTACCGGGCGCTGGGTGTCTCGCCGGAGGCTGCCCCCGGCTACTCCTCCGGCGACAACCGGCGTACCCCGTTCGGGCAGGGCCTGCGGCAGATCCAGGACAAGATGCGCGAGCTCGGCCAGTACCCGATGGGCAAGCCCACCCCGGACGGCTACGCCGACGTCTACCTGGCCTGGACCTCGGCCGGCACCATGATCGACGGCTGGAACGAGGCGGGCGACCTGATCGCCGGCTACCGCAAGCAGTTCACCTTCGCCAAGCCGGAGAAGCTGGTGGCGAAGCCGCCGGCCACCGCCGGGGCGTACGTGGACGCGCTGGCCCAGCGGCTGGTGCAGCAGAAGCTCAGCGCCAAGGAGAAGAAGCTCGTGCTCGCCGTGGCCGGCGTGTCCGAGAGCGCCAAGGTCGACGCCACCTTCAACGGGGCCATCGCCGCTGTCGCGCGGACGATCCTCGCGTCCCCCCAGCACCACCTCCGGTGAGGCATTCGATGGAGATGACCGTGAACCCGTACCCCCTGCACCCCGAATGCCCCGACCTGCGGCGGCTGGCCGACAACCCGGCCGAGGCGCTGCTGCGCGCGGAGGCGGACATCGTCGCGGCCGAGAACGCCGCCGAGGCCGACCGGTACCGCCGGCTGGAGGAGGTCGAGGAGGCGCAGCAGGACGGCCGGGGCGTCACCCGGCGTACCTTCGTCGCCGGCGCCGCCGCGACCGCCACCGCGCTGGCGACCGCGCAGTTCGTCACCACCTCGGCGTCGTTCGCCGCGACGAAGACCGGCACGCTGATCCACGTCTTCCTCTACGGCGGGCTGGACGGGCTGAGCCTTGTCGCACCGGCCGACGACCCGGTGCTCGCCAAGGCCCGCCCCGACCTGCTGCTCGGCGACGACTCGCTGGCGCTGGCCCGTGGCTTCAAGCTGACCAGCGCGTTCGCGCCGCTGGAGAAGTGGCTCAAGGCCGGGCAGCTCGGCTTCGTGCCGGCCGTGTCCGACCCGCGGCTGTCGCGCAGCCACTTCCAGGCCGCCGACGCCTGCAACCTGGGCGGCCTGCCCGGCGAGACCGGCGGCCGGGGCTGGCTGGACAGCCTGGTCGACTCGCTCGGCAAGGGCACCGCGTTCCGCAGCGTCGGCATCGGCAGCACGCTGCCGCGCTCGCTGGTCGGCGTGAACGGCGCGATCTCCCTCAACAACGTCGGCGACCTGCGGCTCAACGGCGACGACAAGTTCCGCGCGGCCACCGAGAAGGCCATCCGTGGCCTGTTCACCGGCATCAACCACCCGGTCGAGGAGGCGGTGCAGGAGGGCATGGGCGCGCTGGCCACCGCCCAGAAGCTCGCCGCCAAGCCGTACGCCGCCGCCGAGGGCGTCCAGTACCAGGGCGTCGGCAACGCGTTCAAGCAGCTCGCCCAGCTCATCAAGGGCGGCGCGAACGTCCGGGTGGCAACCGTCGGCATGGGCGGCTACGACACCCACGAGAACCAGGGCACCCGCGAGGGCGGCCAGCTCTGGCGGCGGCTGAACGAACTCGCAGGCGCAATGGCCGCGTTCTTCACCGACCTGGGCGACCAGGCGGCGGACGTGACGATCATGGTGTCCAGCGAGTTCGGCCGGCGGGTCGGCTCGAACGGCGGCGGCACCGACCACGGGCACGGCGGCGTGGTCACCGTGCTGTCCGGCCGCAAGCTGGCCGGTTCGCTGCTCGGCACCTGGAACGGCCTGGACAAGCTGGACAGCGGCGACGTGCCGGAATACAACAACATGTTCAACGTCTACGGATCGGTCGCGCAGGGCCGCTTCGGCCTGACCACCGCCCAGGTGGACAAGGTCTTCCCCCGGCAGAAGTTCGCCCCGGTCAAGATCTACGCGTGACGTACCAGGACACCCACGCCGCCGGCCGCCGTACCGGGCATCCCACCCCGTACGGCGGCCGTCCGGCTGCCCCCGTACCCCCGGGTCGTCCCCGGCGCGGACCCGGCGGCCGGCGTACGCTCGCCGCGGTGTTCTGGCTGGGCCTGGTCGCCGCCGTCCTGCCGTGGTGGCTGGACACCCCGGCGGGAACGCTCGCCGACACCGCCGACCTGCTCACCGCGGGCGGCCGGATCACCGGGCTGATCGCCGGTTACCTGCTGCTGGTGCAGGTGCTGATGATGAGCCGGCTCGGCGTGCTGGAACGCGCGCTCGGCGGCGAACGGATCTCCCGGCTGCACCGGGACCTCGGCGCGACGCTGCTGGTGGCGGTGCTCGCGCACATGTCGCTGCTGGTGGTCGGCTACGCCCGCCAGGAACGCAAGACGGTGCTCGGCGAGGTCGGCGCGCTGCTGACCGACTACGACGACATGATCACCGCGTTCGCCGCGGCCGGCGTCCTGGTCACCGTCGCGTTCACCGCGGTACGCGCCGTGCGCCGCCGCCTGCCGTACGAGCTGTGGCGTCTGCTGCACGCGGCCAGCTACCTCACGCTGCTGCTCGGCTACGCGCACCAGTTCAGCAACGGCGCTCAGCTCTACGAGCCGGGCCCGGTGCGTACCGGCTGGATCGCCGCGTACCTGCTGGTGGTGGCCGCGCTGGTGTGGGGCCGGGTGGTCGCGCCGCTGGTGTTCAACCTGCGGCACCGGCTGCGCGTCGCGGACGTGGTGGCGGAGAGCCCGGACACCGTCTCGGTCTACCTGACCGGGCAGCGGCTCAACCAGATCGACCTGCTCGGCGGGCAGTTCTTCCGCTGGCGCTTCCTCAACCCCGGCTGCTGGTGGCAGTCGCACCCGTTCTCCGTCTCCGCCGCCGCCAACGGCCGCTGGCTGCGGATCACCGTCAAGGTCGTCGGCGGGTACACCGCCGAGCTGCGCGACCTGACGCCCGGCACCCGGGTCTGGGCGCAGGGCCCCTCCGGCACGTTCACCGCCGCGCACCGCACCCGGGAACGGGCGCTGCTCATCGCCGGGGGCAGCGGCATCGCTCCACTGCGGGCGATGCTTGAGGAACTGCCGCCCGGCGCGGCGCTGATCTACCGGGCGCGTACCCCGGCCGACGTGCTGCTGCACCAGGAGCTGGACTGGCTCGCCCAGGCCCGGCAGACCTCCGTCTGGTACGTCGTCGGCCGCCGCGGCGACCCCGGCCCCCGCCAGGTGATGAACCCCGACGGCCTGCGCCGGCTGGTGCCCGACCTGACCCGCCGCGACGTCTACCTGTGCGGCCCGGGCGGCCTGGTCGACGAGGCGGTCGCCGCGCTGCGGGCCGCGGGCGTGCCCCGCCGCCAGATCCACCTGACCGCGTTCGAGCTGTAGGAGAGGCACCGCCATGCGTCGCGCGCTGTTCGCGATCACCGGCCTGGCCGCCGGCACCACCGCGCTGGTGGTGCTCAAGGGCGCGCCGGGCGCCGGGCAGACCGCGCCGGACGTACCGGCCGCGCTGGCCCCCGTCGTACCGGGCGGCTCGGCCGCGCCCGAACCGCCGTCGCCCACCGGCTCCGCGCCCGCTTCCACCCCGCCGGGAACGCCCCGGGCCTCGGCGAAGCCGACGGTCAAGCCCAGTGCCGACCGCAGCGCGGCCAGCCGGGGCGGCACCGGCACGCGCACCACGCCGGCCGCGCCCCGGACCACTACCAAGAGCGCGCCGAAGGTCACCACCCGCACGGTGACCGGACCGTCCGTCACCTACGAGTACGGCTCGCTCCAGGTCCGGATCACGCTCAGCGGCAGCCGGATCGTCGACGCCACGGCGATCGGACTGCCGCTGGGCGGGCAGTCCGGGCAGCGCAGCGACGACGTGCAGGCCCGCTACAGCGGCACCTCCGGCGAGGTGGTGGCCCGGCAGAGCGCCAACCTGAGCACCGTCTCCGGCGCCACCTACACCAGCACCGCGTACAAGCAGTCGTTGCAGGCCGCGCTGGACAAGGCGTGACGGTGCCGGCTCGTGCCGGCGCCGCCGTCGGTCCCGGTCCGTCCGCCGTCGGTCCCGGTCCGTCCGCCCGGCGCGGCCTGCGCCGGGTCGAACACGTCATGGGTACGGCGATCAGCCTCGACCTGGCCGACGACCTGCCCGCGTCCACGCTCGACGAGCTGGCCGAGGAGACGTTCGGCTGGCTGCGCGAGGTGGACGCGCGGTTCAGCACGTACCGGGACCACAGCGAGGTGTGCCGCGTCGACCGGGGCGAGCTGCGGGCCGCCGACGCGTCCGCAGACCTGCGGGCCGTGCTGGCGGCCTGCGCCGACCTGTGGACCGCCACCGACGGGTTCTTCGACGCGTACGCGACGGGCCGGCTCGACCCGTCCGGCTACGTGAAGGGCTGGGCGGCGCAGGTCGCCTCGGACCGGCTGGTGGCCACCGGCGCACCGAACCACTGCGTGAACGCGGGCGGCGACGTGCGGGTACGCGGCCACGACGCGACCGGGCAGCCGTGGCGGATCGGGGTACGGCATCCCTGGGACGCGACGGCGACCTGTCTGGTGCTGACCGGCACCGACCTGGCGGTCGCCACCTCCGGCGTGTACGAGCGCGGGCACCACGTGCTGGACCCGCGCCGGGGCGTACCGGCGACCGGTCTGCGCTCGGTCACCGTGGCCGGCCCCGACCTGGGCACAGCCGACGCGTACGCGACGGCCGCCGTGGCGATGGGCGAGTCGGGCCTGACCTGGCTGGACCACCTACCGTCCCCCTGGCAGCACGCCGTGGTCACCGAAGACGGTCACCTGCACCACTCTCGCGCGCTCCCCACCCTCCCGCCTTCCTGACCTGCCCGCTGCCCCGGCCGTCGGCGCGGTGATCAAGGAGTTTGTGTCCTCCAGGGCGCGCTGGGCGGACACAAACTCCTTGATCAACCGGTGGGGGCGGGGCGGGGGCGGGGTGGGAGCGGGGTGGGTCAGCGGAGGGGGCGGTGGAGGGTGGCGGGGCGGGAGCCTGTGGGGCGGGGGCGGCCGGGGCGGACGCCCAGGGGGCGGGTGAAGCCCCACGGGTGCCGGCGGCGGCGGGGCCGCGCCGGCTCGGTACCGCCGGTGTGGCGGGCAGCGTCGTCCCTGGACATGGTCAAAACCCCCGCTCTGGCGCACACGCGCCCTCGCCAGGTTCAACGAGTCCGGTGCCGGGGAGGTCGCTGTCGGACACCCGTCCGGGTCACCGGACCGGCCGTGACCAGGAGGAGCGTCAGCGGCCCCGGCGGGGCAGCGGCAGGTGGCCGGGCAGCAGTTCGGTGCCGAACGTGACCCCGGCCGCGCGCAACGCGGCGATCAGCGCGTTCTGCACCAGATAGGAGTCGGGTAGCCGCCAGCGGGCGTGCTCGGGCGCGACCACCCAGCGCACCGTCCCCTCGGGCAGCCGGGTCGGCGGGGCGGGGATCCACGAGCCGGGTCCGTGGCGCACCACGTGGAAACAGTGCTCCAACTCGGGCCGCAGCGGGTCGCCGGGGCGTACCAGGAACATCCAGCGGCCGGTCGGGGTGACCAGCGCGGGCCCGCGTACGCCGAAGCCGGCGGGATGGGTGGCGACCGCGTCCAGCACCTGCCGGCCCAGGTGGGCGGCGACCTCCAGGACGTCGAACGCGCGCCCGGTGGGCAGCAGGATGCCGTGCGGGCGGTTGCGCCACCAGGCGGCCACCCGGGCCGGGTCGGCGCTGGCGGCGTGCTCCCAGTCCTCGAGCGCCGGGTGGCAGCCCACAGTGGGGCAGCCGGCCCGGCCGCAGACGAACCGGCTGTTCGCGAGGCAGGCGCCGGGGGTGACCGGCCAGTGGTGCAGCGCGTACCGCATCGCGACCCGGCGCAGCCGGACCCGCTCCAGCGGCGAGAGGTGAGCGACGCGCGGTCGGACGTTCCTCCACATGTCTGCCGTCCCCTCTGGCCCCGCCGGACCCTCCACGAAATAGCCCGCCGGACCGTCCACAAGATGGTCCGCCGAACCGTCCACAAGCCATACGTCGAAACCCGTCACTGCCGTAACCCCCGCTCGTTGTGCTGACGAACGGCCGGTGCAACTTGCACGAAAGCTACGAGAACTGGCTGGACGGTGGACGCACAACCTGTGCGATCGGCGCAACCTGTGGGACGTGGGGGGACCGGCCGGCACCGTGAGGGGGAGGGAGCGGGGATGGACGAACTACCCATAGGCCGGCGCGTGGCGTACTGGCGGAGTCGCCGCAAGATGTCCCAGCAGGTCTTCGCCGATCGGCTCGGCAAGTCCAAGAGCTGGGTGGACAAGGTGGAGCGCGGCGTCCGGCGGCTGGACAAGTTCTCCGTGCTCTACGAGATCGCCGACATCCTCCAGATCGACGTGCAACTGCTGCACGGCCGGGACCCGGAACGGCGTACCGACGCGCTCAACTGCATCGACCAGGTCGAGGTGGAGGAGATCCGCACCGCCCTGGAGCGGTACGACTCGATGAGCGCCTACTTCGACGCGGCACCCTGCCCCCCGCCGCTCGCCGACATGCGCAAGGCCGTGAACCACGCCTGGCTCACCTACCAGTACGGCCGGTACGGCATGCTCACCCGCGCGCTGCCCAAGCTGCTGCGCGACGCCCAGGCGGCGGACGCCGGCTGCGCCGGTGACGACCAGGTACGCGAGGCCGCCCACCTGCTCGGGCAGGTCTACCAGATCGCCTCCTCGGTGCTGCGCAAGCTCGGCGAGTGCGACCTCGCCTGGCTCGCCGCCGACCGGTCGATGGCGGTGGCCCAGCGGGCCGACGACCCGCTGCTGGCCGGCATCGCCACCACGAGGGTCTGCAACGCGCTCGTCGCGATGGGCCGCCCCCGGCCCGCGCTGGAGCTCAACGTCCGCATCGCGGGCCGGCTCGCGCCCGGCGGCGACAACGACGTCACACCGGAACGGCTCTCCGTGTACGGCCTGCTGCTGCTCCAGGGCGCGATGGCCGCCGCCCGGATCGGCGACTCGGCGACGGTGGACGACCTGCTCGCGGGCGCCGGTGAGGCGGCCACCATGCTCGGCGGCGACCACAACCACTACTGGACCTCGTTCGGCCCGACCAACCTGGAGCTGCACCGCGCGGCGGCGGCGGTCGAGCTGGGCGACGGCGGCCGGGCGGTGGAGACGCACATGCGGTTGTCGGTGCCCGCGTTCAACGCGTTGCTGCCGGAACGGCGCGCGCATCACCTGCTCGACCTGGCCCGGGGCTACTCCCAGATCGGTGACGTCGCCAACGCGGGGGACATGCTGCTGCGCGGCGACCGGCTCGCGCCCTCCGAGATCCGGTGCCGCCCGATCGCGCACGAATTGATGTCCGAGATTCTCCGTCGCACACGTGGTGCGCCGCCTCCGCCGATCGCGGAGTTGGCTGAGCACATGGGAGTCGGAGTATGAGCGATCCGCGCATCGCCAGCGGGCACCGGCGCGTGCTCTACGTCATCGCCTGCGGTTCGCCGCTGGCCCGTCACGTCGGCCGGCTGGTCGACCTCGCCCAGCGGGAGGGCTGGACGGTCTGCGTGGTCACCACGCCGGACGGCGCGAAGTTCGTCGACCGGACGGCGCTGGCCCGGCAGACCGGCCATCCGGTGCGTACGCACTACAAGAACCCGGGTGACCCGGACGTGCTGCCCCCGGCCGACGCCATGCTGGTGTGCCCGGCGACCGTCAACACGATCAACAAGTGGGCGGTCGGCATCACCGACACCCTGGCGCTCGGCCTGCTGATCGAGGCGCAGGGAATGGGGGTGCCGATCGCGGCCGTCCCGTACACGAACGAGGCGATGGCGGCGCACCCGGCGTTCCGGGCCAGCCTCGACCGGCTCGCGCAGTGGGGCGTCCGGGTGGTCTTCGGCGACCACGTCGTACGCCTGCACCCGCCCGGCACGGGTGAGCGACGCGCGGACGCCTTCCCGTGGGACGCCGGCCTGACCGCCCTGCGCGGCGCGGACCGGCCGGTCGCCCCGGTCGCCTGAGCGGTGGGCGTGGTTCCCGGGCTCGCCCGGGGACCACGCGCGGCGGCGGTCGGCGTGTACCGGCGCGGACGCCGGTAAGCTGGCCGCCCGTGAGCACAACCGTCGCCGACGTGGTGGCCGCCCTGGACCGCCGTTATCCGCCTGCCTGGGCCGAGGAGTGGGACCGGGTCGGCCTGGTGCTGGGGGAGCCCGACAACCCGGTACGCCGGGTCGCCTGCGTGGTGGACGTGGTCCCGGAGACCGTGGACGAGGCGCTCGACGTCGGCGCGGACATGATCGTCGCGCACCACCCGCTGCTGCTGCGCGGCGTCTCCTCGGTGGCCGCCACCACGTACAAGGGCCGGATCGTGCACCGGTTGATCAAGGCGGACGTCGCGCTGCACGTGGCGCACACGAACGCCGACGTGGCCGACCCGGGGGTGTCCGACGCGCTCGCCGCCCGGTTCGGGCTCACCGGGCTGCGCCCGCTGCACCCGCCCCGCCCCGGCTCGCCCGCTGCCGGGCCCGGCCGGGGCATCGGCCGCATCGGTGAGCTGCCCACCCCGATGACGCTCGCCGAGCTGACCCGGCTGGCCGCCGCCGTGCTCCCGGTCACCGCCTGGGGAGTTCGCGCCGCCGGGGATCCCGGGCGTATGGTTCGTACCCTCGCCGTCAGCGGCGGCTCGGGGGACGGCTTCCTCGCCGAGGCGACCGCGGCCGGGGTGGACGCGTTCCTCACCGCGGACCTGCGCCACCATCCGGCCGGGGAACACCTCGCCGCCGGTGGCCCGGCGCTGCTGGACGCCGCCCACTGGGCGACGGAGCGACCCTGGCTGGACGACCTGGCCGCCTTCCTGGCCGCCGAGCTGGACGTCGAGACCGTGGTGTCCGACCTGGACACCGACCCGTGGACCGTGCACGCCGCCGCGCCCCGGCCGGACGACAAGGAGCCCCGACGTGAAGGCTGACCCGAAGGTGCAGCGCCGCCTGCTCGACCTCCAGGCGATCGACACCGCGCTGGCCCAGCTCGCGCACCGCCGCCGCAGCCTGCCGGAGCGCGCCGAGCTGGAGGCCCTGGCGCGTGAGCTGTCCGCGCTGGAGGACGAGCGGGTCCGCGCCCAGGTGGCGGTCGACGACCTGGACCGGGACATCGCCCGGATCGAGAAGGACGTCGACCAGGTGCGGGCGCGCAAGAGCAAGGACGAGGCCCGCCTGGCCTCGGGCAGCGGCCCGGCCCGGGAGCTGGAGGCGATCCAGCACGAGCTGGTCTCGCTGAACCGCCGGCAGAGCGACCTGGAGGACGCCGAGCTGGAGCTGATGGAGCAGCGGGAGACCGCGCAGGGTGTGCTCGACGGCATCGAGAGCCGGCTCGCCGAGACCCGCGAGCGGCGTGCCGCGACCGAGCAGCGCCGCGACGAGACCCTGGCGGAAATCGCCAAGGAGGAGGAGTTCAAGCGCACGGCCCGCCAGCCGCTCGCCGGTGACCTCCCGGCGGACCTGGTCGGCCTCTACGACAAGATCCGCGAGGACACCGGTATGGGCGCCGCGCTGCTCACCGGTGGCCGCTGCGGCGGCTGCCGGCTGGAGATGTCCGGCGCCGACCTGGCCCGCATCCGCAAGGCCGACCCGGACGACGTGGTCCGCTGCGAGGAGTGCCGGCGGATCATGGTCCGGACCAACGAGTCGGGACTGTAGCCGCCGTGGCGGTGCGCGCGGTCGTGATCGAGGCCGACGGCGGCTCCCGGGGCAACCCCGGCCCGGCCGGCTACGGCGCCGTGGTCCGGGATCCGGAGACCGGCGAGGTGCTCGCCGAACGGTCGGAGTCGATCGGTACGGCGACGAACAACGTGGCCGAGTACCGGGGCCTGATCGCCGGGCTGGAGGCCGCCGCCGAGCTGGGCGCGGCCGAGGTCGAGGCGCGGATGGACTCCAAGCTGGTGGTCGAGCAGATGTGCGGCCGCTGGCAGATCAAGCACCCCGGGCTGCGCCCGCTCGCCGCCCAGGCCGCCGGGCTGGTCGGCCGCTTCACCGCCGTACGGTTCACCTGGGTGCCCCGGGAGCGCAACCGGCACGCCGACGCCCTGGCCAACGCGGCGATGGACGCCGCCGCGTCCGGTGCCGCGCCGGAAGCGAAGGCCGAGGCGCGGGCGGCGACTGTCGTGCGGGCCACCGGCACCGATCCGGCCACCACGCCCGCCTCCTGGGAGCCGCGCCCGACCGAGGAGGCCACCCGGCTGATCCTGGTGCGGCACGGCGAGACCGAGCGCACCGTGCAGAAGCGCTACTCCGGCCGGGGCGACGTGCCGCTCACCGAGCGCGGCCGCGCCCAGGCCCGGGCCAGCGCCGCCCGGGTGGCCGCGCTGGCGCCGTCCGTCGCGGCGGTGGTCAGTTCGCCGCTGTCGAGGTGTACGGCCACCGCCGAGGCGGTCGCCGCGCAGGTCGGAAACCCGCCGGTACGCACCGACGACGACCTGATCGAGTGCGACTTCGGGGCCTGGGAGGGGCACACGTTCGCCGAGGTACGCGAGGGCTGGGCGGCGGAACTGGACGCCTGGCTCGCCTCCACGGCGGTCGCCCCGCCGAAGGGCGAGTCGTTCGTGACGGTGGCCGAGCGGACCGGGCGGGCTGTCGACCGGCTGCGGTCGGCGTACCCGGGGGAGACGGTGGTGGTGGTCTCGCACGTCTCGCCGATCAAGCTGGTGCTGCGCGACGCGCTCGCCGCGAGCGACGCGTTCCTGCACCGGCTCTACCTGGACACCGCCGGCATCTCGGTGCTGGACCTGTACCCGGACGGCGGCGTCGCGGTCCGTTCGGTGAACGACACCTCTCACCTCACGGACGTCTGACGGCCGTTCGGCGCATGCCGACGGCCGCTCGGCGCATCGACATCCCCCGATCGAACGTGACCCCTGTCACAGGGTCGTAGCCTCCGGCCGTCACATGGCCCGCTACGAATGCCCGGAGGGTGTCACATGGCCGCACCGGAATCCGAGGCGCCGGACACGGCGCGATCCAGGGCGAAGGACAAGAGTCCCTGGAACTGGTTGCTCTTCATCCCGATCGTGGTGCCGCTGATCCCGGCACTGTTCAACGCCGACTCGCCCCGGCTGTTCGGCTTCCCGCGCTTCTACTGGCTGCAACTGGTCTGGATCCTGCTCGGCGTCGGCACCACCACGCTCGTCTACCAGATGACCAAGAAGCGGGGTGACCGGTGAGCGCGAGGAGTGAGCCGGGCCTGCGAGCCCCGCAGTCGCGAACGAAGGGGGCACAGTGATGTGGCGGGACCACCTCACCGAGATCATCGTCTTCGCCCTGCTGTTCCTGCTGGTCAGCGCCATGGGCTTCGTGGCCGCGCGGTGGCGCCGGCCGACCGACATGGCCCACCTGGACGAGTGGGGACTGGGCGGGCGCAGCTTCGGCGGCTGGATCACCTGGTTCCTGGTCGGCGGTGACCTCTACACCGCGTACACGTTCGTGGCGGTGCCGGCGCTGATCTTCGGGGCCGGCGCGGCGGGCTTCTTCGCCGTGCCGTACACGATCGTCATCTACCCGCTGGTGTTCCTGGTGCTGTGCCGGCTCTGGTCGGTCTCGCACCGGCACGGCTTCGTCACCCCTGCCGACTTCGTCCGCAACCGGTTCGGCTCGCCGATCCTGGCGCTGCTGATCGCGATCACCGGCATCGTCGCCACCATGCCGTACATCGCGCTGCAACTGGTCGGCATCGAGGCGGTGCTCAAGACCATGGGCGTGACCGGGGACAGCGCGGTGGCCCGGCACCTGCCGATCATCATCGCGTTCGCGATCCTGGCCGCGTACACGTACCAGTCGGGGCTGCGCGCCCCGGCGCTGATCGCGTTCGTCAAGGACTCGCTGATCTACATCGTGATCCTGGTCGCGGTGATCTGGCTGCCGTACAAGCTCGGCGGCTGGGGCGCCATCTTCGACGCCGCCGACGCGAAGTTCCAGGCGTCACCGGCGCCCGGCGACGGCATCCTGCTCAACCAGAACAACCAGATCCAGTACGTGACACTGGCGTTCGGCTCGGCGCTGGCGCTGTTCCTCTACCCGCACAGCATCACCGGCGTGCTCGCCAGCCGGAACCGCGACGTGATCAAGCGGAACATGTCCGCGCTGCCCGCGTACAGCCTGCTGCTGGGGTTGATCGCGCTGCTCGGCTACATGGCCATCGCGGCGAACGTGAAGCCGCTGCCCGGTGCGAAGGAGGGCACCACCGACGGCAACACGGTGGTGCCGCTGCTGTTCGACCAGCAGTTCCCGGACTGGTTCGCCGGGGTCGCGTACGCCGCGATCGGCATCGGCGCGCTGGTCCCGGCGGCGATCATGTCGATCGCGGCGGCGAACCTGTTCACCCGCAACATCTACAAGGAGTACCTGAAGCGGGACGCCACCCCGGCGCAGGAGGCGAACGTCTCGAAGATCACCTCGCTGGTGGTGAAGGTCGGCGCGGTGGCCTGCATCGTCTTCCTCGACCCGCAGTTCTCCATCGACCTCCAGCTCATCGGCGGCGTGATCATCCTCCAGACGCTGCCGGCGGTGGCGCTGGGCCTCTACACCCGCTGGTTCCACAGGGGCGCGCTGATCGCCGGCTGGGCGGCCGGGATGGGCCTGGGCATGTGGATGCTCTACCAGGTCGGCAACCCGGCGACCGGGAAGAAGCACTTCGCCGGGTCGGCGTTCCCACTGGAGAAGTTCGGTTTCGACACGCCGAAGACGATCTACGTCGGCATCGTGGCGGTGCTGGTGAACCTAGTGGTGGCGGCGCTGCTCACGCTTGTGCTGCGCGCCGCGAAGGTGGCCGACGGCCCGGACGGCACCACGCCCGACGACTACTTCGCCGACGAGGGCGACCCGCGCGTCACAGCCGACGCCGACCGCGCCGACTCCGCGCCGGAGCCCGTGGCGTGAAAGGAAGGGCCCCTTATTAACGCATTCTGCATAACAAGGGGCCCTTCCTAACGCACCTCAGCGGCGGCGGTTGCGGGCGTCGAGCGCCTCGTTGAGGCGGTGCAACATCTCCGCCAGCGTCTCCCGGTCCGCCTCGGGCCAGGCGGCGAGGATGTCGCCGTACAGCCGGGTGCGGGCCGCCCGCACGGCGGCCATCCGCTGCAGGCCGGCCGCCGTCGCGGAGATCACCGTGCCGCGCCCGTCGGCCGGGTCGGGGGTACGCGAGATCAGCCCGTCGCGCTGTAGCGCGGAGACCTGCCGGGTCACAGTGGAGCCGTCCAGGCTCAGCCGCGCGGCGAGCGCCGACACGTTCTGCGGGCCGGCCGCGTCGAGGTGCCGCAGGATCACGTACGCGGCGCGGTCGAGCAGCCGGTGCTCCATCGTGCCGGTGCCCCGGCGAGTCGCCTCGCCCAGGCGCATCAGCAGCGCCACCTCGGTCTCGATCCGGCCGAGCGTGGCCTCGGGGGCATGGACGTCATCGCTCATAGCTGTATGATACAAGGAAAATAACTGTACGATACAGCTATCTGGGAGGTTGCGGGGTGGATCGCCGATCCGAGCCCAACCGCAGTGCCATCTACGCCACCACGCTCGTGGCGTTCCTCGCCATCGCCGGCATCGCCGTCGTCGACCCGATCCTGCCCGCCATCGGCGAGGCGATCGGCGTCACCGCCTGGCAGGTCGAGCTGCTCTTCACCGCGTACATCGCGGTCATGGCAGTCGGCATGATCCCGGCGACGCTGGCCAGCGGCCGGTTCGGTTTCAAGCCGGTGCTCGTCACCGGCGTCTCGGTGGTCGGCCTGGCCGCGATCGGAGCCTCGTTCAGCAACGACATCGTGCAGCTCCGTGCTGCGCGGCGTCTGGGGTCTGGGCAACGCCATGTTCTTCGCCACCGCCATGGTGGTGCTGGTCAACCTGGCGAACGACAGGGAACGGGTGGTCGGCCTGTTCGAGACCGCCCTCGGCCTCGGCTTCGCCGTCGGTCCGCTCATCGGCGGCCTGCTCGGCGAGGTGAGCTGGCGGCTGCCGTTCTTCGTCTGCGGCGTGTTCATGGTGCTCGCGCTCGGCGTCGCCGCCCGCAAGCTCCGCGAACCGGCTCACAAACAGCCGCCGGTACGCCTCGGCCAGATCTTCGCCACCTACCGCAGACCCGCGTTCGTGACGCTCTGCGTGGTCACCGCCGCGTACAACTTCGTCTTCTTCGTCGTCCTCGGCTACACGCCGCTGTTCCTGCGCCTCGACGTCATCCCGCTCGGCCTGGCGTTCACCGGCTGGGGCCTCGGCCTGGCCGCCGGCATCCTGCTCATCGGGCACCGGCTCGCCCACCGCATCGGCGCGGTGCAGACCGTCGGCGTCGCCCTCCTCGGCCTGCTGGCCTGCATGGTCGCGTTCGCCACCTCCACCGGCACCGCCATGTCACTGGTAGTCCTGGTGATCGCCGGCCTGTTCATGGGCCTCGCCAACGCCAACCTCACCGACCTGGCGCTCGGGCTCGGCTCCGCCGACCGGCGCGTCGCCACCGGCGCGTTCAACCTGGTCCGCTGGGGCGCCGCCGCACCCGCGCCGATCATCTCCGGCAAACTCGCCGAGCACAGCCTCGCGCTGCCGTTCTGGGTCGGCTTCGGAGTGCTCGCCGCCGGCCTGATCGCCTACCTCGCGTTCGGTCACCTGATGGCGGCCGGCTACGGCGAACGGGTCATCTGGAACCGGGCCGCCCGCCGCGCCGAGCACGCACCGGAGGAGCCGGTGGGGGAGGTCTACTGACGGGTCCGGTCTTGCCGCACGGCGTCAGGTGAGCGCCCGCCACAGCAGGTAGCACCCGATGGCCGTGCCGAACACCACGATCACCGTCTTCAACACCACCTGCGGCAGCCGGCGGGCCAGCCGCGCGCCCGCGTACCCACCGAACAGGGTGGCCGGCGCGACCACCGCGACCGCCGCCCAGTTCACCGGCCCGAACAGGGCGAACACGACGAGCGTGGTCAGCCCCACCACCGCCGAGAGCAGGTTCTTCACCGCCGACACCCGGGCCAGCGTCGCGTCCAGCACCAGCGCCAACCCGGCCACCAGCATCACCCCGAGGGCCGCGCCGAAGTAGCCGCCGTACACGGTGCCGAGCGCGACCATGGTCTGGACCGTGACGGTACGGCGGCGCGCGCCCAGCCGTTCCGGATGGCCGACCAGGCGGCGCAGCGGACCCTGGAACGCGAGTACGGCTGTGGCGCCCAGCACCAGGAACGGCACCACCAGCTCGAACGCCCGCGCCGGGGTGGCGAGCAGCAGCGCGCACCCGGCGATCGTGCCGAGCACGGCCGTGGGCAGCAGCGACCACAGTTCCCGCCCGCGCGGTAGGTCCACCCGGCTGCCCGCCACGCTCGCCACGTACCCGGGAAAGACCGACACCGAGTTGGAGACGTTGGCTGCCACCGGCGGCAGGCCGGTCGCGATCATCGCCGGGAACGTGATCAGCGAGCCACCGCCGGCCACCGCGTTGACTGTGCCCGCGGCGAGACCGGCGGCGAGCAGGAGCGCGGCGTCGGAGAGATCCATGGTCCCCCGAGGCTAGTACGGCGCCGGCCTCGTTGCCGCGCTGGCCTTACGCGTCCCGTATGGGGTCTGTTCTGGCTTGGCGTGCTGCCCTGGCTCGGGGTGGACCGGGGTGGAAATGGCGGCGGCGGGTGCGTCGTTAGGATGAGGGCGCGACGGACGAGTCGACCGGGCGGTCGCGTCGACGGGCTCCGGCCCGTCGCCGAGGAACGTCCGGACTCCACAGGGCAGGGTGGTTGCTAACGGCAACCCGGGGTGACCCGCGGGACAGTGCCACAGAAAACAGACCGCCGGCCCGTCACGGGACGGTAAGGGTGAAACGGTGGGGTAAGAGCCCACCAGCACCCCGGGTGACCGGGGTGGCTCGGTAAACCCCACCCGGAGCAAGGCCAAGAAAGGGCCGTCACCGCAAGATGACGACCCGCGCAGACGCTTGAGGGCTGCCCGCCCGATGTCTGCGGGTAGGCCGCTGGAGCCTGCCGGCGACGGCAGGCCGAGATGGATGGCCGCCGCCGGTGCGCCTACGGGCGTGCCGGGCACAGAATCCGGCGTACAGGTCGACTCGTCCGTCGCCCACCAGCTCAGAGCCTCGATCAAGGCTCTGAGCTGGTCGTTTATCTGGTGCTGTTGGTTGGCCTTGATCATCGTTGGGTGGCGTTTGACGGCCTGGCCACGGCCTGGGAGGGCCTGAGGCGGCCTGAGTGTTGGCTCAGCGGACCCCGGATTCGGTGTAATCCGCGGCTTCGGCTTGAGATCAAAATGGACGACCCGTCGACCTCGACACCTGGCCGTCTATCAGCTGAAACACCTCGGCATCTCTCACCAGTCCCTCTGAACCATCCGGCGACCTCTTGCGGACTGGATGCGGACTGTCGGTGCTGTCGCAGCCCATCCGGCTTCTGGCGCGTTGAGCGTGGACTACCCTGAGCGCCGTGACGACGATCGAGCAGCTTGAACGGCGCGCGTGGCCGGATCCCGCTCCCGACGCTACGTCTCTCGTTAGACGTTGCACCGAGCTGCGACGCAAGCCGCTGGCTGAGTTCACGGTCGAAGACCTGCGGATGATGCTTGGGCAGGAGATTGGCGTGCCGGCGCTGCTGCCTCTCGCGGTACAAGTACTGCTCCGCGACCCCACGGCGGAAGGCGACTACTACCCGGGCGACCTGCTCTCCATGGTGCTGCGGCTTCCCGACTCAGCATGGCTGAACCTGCGAGGGGAACGGAAACGGCTGGCATCAGTGCTGGCGGAGCTACTGGCCTCCCCGCCGTTCTCCAATCCTGATCTTCGACCTCGCGACCCGGACCGACTGCTTCGCGACGACATCATGCGGTTTCTTGATCGATGAGAGCGGACCTCCTCGTCGGGCAGTCGTAGCCGTCAAGGGAGGCTGGTAGCCCTTGTGGATCGTCGGCGTCGGTGCCCCTCGGCCCAGTGTCGATCGCGTCCCAGCCCAGTCACCGTTGCACGCGTCGAGCACACCCTCGGCCGGCTGCCGCTGCGCTCAGGCTCGAGCGAGCGTTGAGCGTCTCCGGCCCGTCGCGATCGGCTGCGAAACTCGCTTCCAGATCGTCGGAGACCGGTGATAGAAAGCCGCGTGGATCAAACTCTCACGTTCGCCGATCACCTGCGGCTGATCAGCGAACGCTCTGCCGCCTTCCGTGCTGCGGTCGCCGCGGCACCCGGTCTCGACATGCGGGTTCCGACCCACCCCGGCCGGACGCTGTTCGATCTCGTGCAACACGTGGGCTTGGCGCGTCGCAAGTCCGCCGCCATCGTCGCCGCGGGGCCCGCGGACGCACCCCCGGAGACGTCGGCCTGGGACGACGGCACGGGTGCGCCTCGGGAACGTGAGGCGCTGCTGGCCTGGTGGACCGAGTCCATCGAACAACTGACGAGCGTGCTGCGTGAGGCCGGCCCGGACCGCAGTTGTTGGACGTGGTGGGACGACTCGCCCTCACCGCAGACCTCTGGTGCCTGGGCGCGGCGGCAGGTCCCCGAGATCGCGGTGCACACCTATGATGCCCAGCTCACTCTGGGTGCCCCGCAGCCGTTACCGGAAGAGGTCGCCCTCGACGGTTTCGACGACTGCCAGTTCACCCTCTGCGCGACCACTGTCGCCTGGCCGCATGCCCCCGCCGTCGTCGAGTACCACGCCGTCGAGGGTCGCTCCTGGCGGCTTCGTCTCTCCCGCGACGGCGCACAGGTCGCCCGGCTCACGCCCGCTACCGGAGAGGGTCCCGAAACGGCCGACGCCTCCGCCCGGGGCACGGCGAGTGACCTGGTGCTGTTCTTCTACGGCCGCATACCGCTGGATTCGCTGGAGTTCGAGGGCGACAGTCGCATCTTCGATCAGCTCGCGGCGTGGGACCCGTCCGCGTGACGACCCGATTGTGGTGAACCGCGAGATGGCCGGCAGGCGACGTCTGATCAGAGCCTTGTCGGATTCCCGACCTGGAGCGCGTCCGATCGGTTGGTCCGCACCTGCGGAAAGTGGCTGACACTCGAACGTCATGGACGAGGAACCTGGTGAAGCGGCTGTCGGTGTCCTGGTCGCGGCGTTGGGCGGCACCGCGAGCGCCGGACTTCAGGCAGCGGCTGAGAAATTGCGTGCGCGAGTTCATTCTCAACTGGTGGATGTGGATAGCAGCGAGATCTACGAGAACTGGGAGGTTGCCCCGCGGAGCACCCGGAAGCAGGGCGATCTGGCAGCCGCCATCGGTTTCCTGGCCAGAGACGATCCTGATTTCGGGGCCAACCTGAAGGAGCTGATCGACGAGGCCAGGGCGCTGTCGATCGTGCAGGAGGGCAGGCTGGCCGAGGGAGACCAGGCCGACAGTTCCGTCGAGGACGGTGAAGACTCCAGTTTCGTCAGCGGCCTGGTGTACGGCGATACCTACGTAGACGACTACGCCTCGAACTCACACAGCGCCACGAATTCGAAAGCCGTCATCATCGGTGGCGGAATCGTCGTGGCCTGCTTGCTGGGGCTCGCCATGTTCCTCGGTGTCCGGCAATTCACTGACTCGGGTGAGATAACGGAGGACTCGACCTGTCAGGAATTCCTGGAGGCGCCCGCTGAGGAAGCCCAGCGGGGTCTTGGTCGCATCGGAGCCGAGCTCGGCGTCAATACGGGGGTCCCGCTCGCGCCGAACGCCATTTCCTACGACTGCGGCAGGGAGCCCACCGCGCGCCTGGGTGACGTCGTCCTGCGCTACAGAGGGCAGTTCTGACCGGTAGTCGAGGGCCGGCACGGGAGACGCGGCGACGGTGCAGGGCCTGCGACGGGTGCCGGGCGCGGGCGGTCGGACGGCTTGGGGATGCGGGGACGGCGTGTGGGACGCTGCGGCGGTGATCGAGCTTGCGGACATCGAGGCGGCCGCGCACCGGATCGCCGACGTGGTGGTGCACACCCCGACCCTGCCCAGCCCGGGACTGTCCGATCTGCTCGGCGTACCGGTCATCGCCAAGCTGGAGCTGCTGCAACGTACCGGATCGTTCAAGGCCCGGGGCGCGGCGGCGAAGCTGCTCACGCTCGACGACGCCGAGCGGGCGGCCGGGGTGGTGGCCGTCAGCGGCGGCAACCACGGCATCGCGGTCGCGGTGATGGCCGGCGCGCTCAGGGTGGCGGCGACCGTGGTGATGCCCCGCAGCGCGCCCGCCCGCGCGGTCGAGATTGCCCGCGCGGCCGGGGCCGACGTGCGGCTGACCGAGGACATGGCCGGCGCGTTCGCGCTGATGAACCGGCTCCGGGACGAGGGCATGACGTTGCTGCACCCGTTCGACGACCCGATCGTGCTGGCCGGGCAGGGCACTGTCGGGCTGGAGTTGGCCGACGACGCCGGTGAGCTGACCGACGTGCTGGTCAGCATCGGCGGGGGCGCGCTGATCTCGGGTGTGGCGGCGGCGCTGCGGGCGCGGCGGCCGGGGGTGCGCGTCTGGGGCGTGGAGACCGAGGGCGCGCAGGCGATGTCGCAGGCGCTTGCCAAGGGCGGCCCGATCGAGGTGCCGCTGTCGTCGATCGTCACCACGCTCAGCGCGCCGAGCGTCTCGCAGCTCACCTATGACCACGTGACGGCGCTGGTCAGTGACGTCCTCGTGGTCTCCGACGCCGAGGCGGTGCGGGGCACGCTGGAGCTGGCCGAGCACGCCAAGGTGTGGGCCGAACCGGCCGCCGGGTGCCTGCTGCCCGCCGCCCGCCGGGTGGTCGAGCGGGTGGGCGGCGACGTCCGGCTGGGCCTGGTGGTCTGCGGCGGCAACGCCACAGTGGCCGACGTGACCGCGTGGGCCGGCCGCTTCGGCCTCTGACCGCCCGCCGCGTCACACGAGCGGCAGGATCCAGGGGTACGCCGGCCGCCTCGGTCCGGACGGGTGGGACCGGGACGACCGGCGTACGTCAGGACGTGGCCGGGCTGACGCCGTCGAGCATCTCGGCGAGCCGGGCCGCGGTGGCCGGGGCGTGCAGGTGCAGCCGCGCCACGTTGATGCTGTCGGTGCCGATCACGGCGAGCAGCGCCTGCTCGTTGATCGCGTACACGCTGAGGTAGCCGCCCGCGTTGCGCACCGTGGACTGCTGGAAGTCGCCCTGTCCGAGCCGGAACCCGACCTGGCGGCCGAGGCCGTACATGGTGGCGGCGAGCGCGGCCAGGTCGTCCGGGTCGGCGCCGTTCTGCAGGTTGTGCGTGACGAGCAGGCCGTCGACGCCGCCGAGGACGCAGCCGTGCACGCCGGGGATCTGCAACCGCAGCGCGGACAGCTCCTGGCCGATGGCCGGGTACGGCAGCGCCGGGTTGCCGGCCAGCGATGGCGGCAGCGCGCGTGGTGGCGGCAGCGTGCCGGCCTGGGCGCGCGAACGGCGGGGGAGGTCGTCCACCCGGCTCACAGTTCCAGGCTCTCCTCGATCGTGCGCAGTTGGTGCCGCGCCATCGCGAGGTTGGCCCGGCTCTTGCTCACCATCAGGTAGAGGAACAGGCCCTTGCCGGTGCGGTTGCTCAGCGGGCGGATCAGGTGGTACTGGCTGCCCAGCGTGATCAGGATGTCCTCGATCTCGTCGTCGAGCTTGAGCATCTCGATGGTGCGCAGCTTGGCGCGTACGACGTCGGTGTTGCCGGCGGCGGCGACGGTCAGGTCGATCTCGCCGGTGCCGCCGGCGACGCCGAGGGTCATGCCACTGGTGTAGTCGACGAGCGCGGCCCCGATCGCGCCGTCGATGTTCATCGCGTTCTTCAGCGCGATGTCAAGGTTGCCCACGATTTCTCTCCCCAACTCGGGCCGCTGTCGCCGGAAGCGCGACAGCGGATTCGTCCGTCGAGGCTCGCATATGGAGTCGCGCGGTGCACCCGGGCCGCCGGTGATCCACCTGAGCGGGCCCCGCCGGACCGGCCACCGGTTCCGCCGAAGGGGACACACCGTCCCATTGTCGATCACCGTTCGTACTGCTACATCGGGGTGTAGCCCCTATGTAGCTACGGCCTCGACCTGATGCGGCTCACGGGCCTGCCCGGCGGGACGCTCTATCCGGTGCTGTACCGCCTCCAGGCGGCCGGCTGGCTCGCCGCCGACTGGGAGGACGTCGACCCGGTCGCCGCCGGCCGCCCGGCCCGCCGCTACTACCGCCTCACCGGCGAGGGCATCCGGTCGGCCCGGCTGGCGCTGGCCGAGCTGCGTGCCCTCGTACCCGCCGAACGTGCCGGCGCGGACCCGGCCGGGGCGCCGGCGTGGTGACCCGGCCGGCCCGGGGCGGCCGTGACCGGTCCGGCGCCCGTCCCGGCGCCCGCCTGAGCGTCAGGCGTTCCAGCTCAGCGCCCGGCCGGCCCGCTCGTAGTGCCGGGCCAGCTCGGCGTCGATCCGTGCGGCCCGCGCCTCGGTGAGCGTCACCGCCGGGTCCTGCCAGGGCCGCGCGCCGAGCATCCGGTGCCGCAGGCCCGTCGGCGGGTGCGAGGCGAACAGCGAGGTGTCCTCCCGGACGGTGAGCTGGCGTTCCAGCGACAGCCGCTCGGCCGCCGCGTCCAGCGCGCGACCCGTCTCCACCCGCCAGGTGTCCGGCCCGTGGCCGCCGCGTACCGCGTTGCGCACCGCTGTGGCCACCGAGTCGGTCCGCAGCGTCGTGTCCAGCAGCCGGGTCGCGCCCGCCGTGCCGCCGGCGCGGGCGGCCATCTCGTCGGCCAGGTACTCGGCCCGCTGACTGTCGCGCAGCGCGGTGGCGACGAGCACCACGTGCCCGGCGAACAGCAGCCGGGACAGCGTCCAGGAGGCGAGGTGCCCGAGCCACTCGCCGACCATCACCAGCAGCCCGCCGCCGTCGGACCCGCCCCGCGGCCGGAACAGGTCGGCGGCGTTGCCGAGCATGGTCAGCGCCGGCTGGGTCACCGGCCCGCGGCGTACGTCGCCGTTGACGAAGTGGCCCAGCTCGTGGCCGAGCAGCGCGACCCGCGACGGGCCGTCCAGCGCGCCCCACAGCGGCAGACCGAGGCCGAGTACGCGCCGCCGCCGCAGCCCCACCGCTGTCGCGTACGCGTTGATGCCGCCGTCGACGCCGATCACGTGCGGCACCGGCGCGCCCACCGCCGACGCCACCTCCCGGACCAGCGCGTGCAGCTCCGGCGCGTCCCGTTCGGTGAGCACGTCCAGGTCCGGGTCGACCCGGCCGAAACGCGGGCGCAGCGCCACCGCCAGCGCGATGAGCGCCACGCCGCCGACCACGGCGAGGTTCGGGAAGGGGTACGCGAACAGCAGCCACACCCCGGCCACCGCGAGTCCGGCCACGCCGAGCAGGAGGAGCACCGAGATGCCGGCGACGAGGACGCCGGTGAGCCCGCGCCCCGTCGACTCCAGCGGCCGGCCGGCCAGTGCGGCGTACTGCTGACGGGTCAGCCGTGCGGCGAGCCGGTGGGTCCGCCGGTCGATCCACGACCAGCCGAACTCCGGCGCCTGGCGGCCCGCGTCATAGGTGTCGAGGTTCCAGTCGCATCCGGCGCACCACGGCAACGCCCCGTCCAGCGACACCGGCGTCGCGCCGCATCGCGGACAGGCCCCCGTGCCCGTCGTCTTGATGATCACGAGCGCTGATCCTGTCCGGTTCGCACCGGTGCCGGTACCGGCCGTTCGGACGAGGACAGGGCTCGCGCCGGTCTTCCGCCGTTCCCCGTCGCAACCCCCCGACCAGGTCTAATGTGGAGAAGAGTGACTATTTGCGCCGTTCCGGTGGCGGACGGGCGGTTCGCGGTGCACAGTGATCGCATGAGCGACGACGGAAGTGGTGGGCACTACTACTGGTGCACGCGACACCACCGGGTCGAGACCGATGCCGACGTGTGCCCCGCACGGCATGTTCTCGGACCGTACGCCTCAGCCGCCGACGCGGACAACGCCCTGCAGACGGTGCGGGAGCGGAACGACGCGTGGGACGCCGAGGACGCCCGTTGGGCCGGGGAGGGCCGCTAGACGGCGCGGGAGGGCCCGCGTCGAGGTGATCCGTGCTCCGCGAGGGCGAGAGCACGTCCCCAGGAAAGGGAACCGAGATGGCCGAAGCACAGCAGGCCACCCGCCCGGCCGCGAAACGGACGACCGCGAAGAGGACCACCGCGGGCAGGTCGACCACGGTCACCAAGGCGTCGCCGAACGCCTCGGGTGCCGGCGCCGGGCGGACACCGGCGAAGAAGGCGGTGGCCAAGAAGGCGGCCGCCCGGAAGGTCGTGGCGGCAGCCCGCAAGGCGCCGGCCACCAAGGCCACCACCAGCAGGACGACGGCGAAGAAGACCACGGCTCGGACGGCGCCGGCCGGCCGGGCCACCGCCAAGAGCGCACCGGCCAAGAAGGCCACCGCGAAGAAGACCACGACGGCGAAGAAGACCACGACGGCGAAGAAGACCACGACGGCGAAGAAGACGGCGGCGGCGAAGACCACAGCGGCCCGGAAGAGCACGACGGCCCGCACCACCGCCACCGCGAAGAAGGCGCCGGCCCGCAAGACGACGGCGGCGAAGAAGACCACGGCGGCCCGGAAGACCACCGGCGCGCGCAAGGTCACCTCGGCGGCCAAGAAGACCACAGCCGCCAAGAAGACCACCGCGGCGAAGAAGGCGCCGGCGAAGAAGACGACCGCCTCGACGCGTCCCACGGCGCGCAAGGCGGCGGCGAAGAAGGCGCCCGCGCGCAAGACCACCACCGCGCGTAAGACCACCACCACGGCGAAGAAGACCACCGCCGCGAAGAAGGCACCGGCCCGCAAGAGCACCGCCGCGAAGACCGCCACCGCGCGTAAGGCACCGGCCCGCCGCGCCTGACGCCGCGGACACCGCTCCCTCCCGAGGGGCGGAACGTGCGGGGCGCTGTCAGGATTGACGGCGTGGTGATCCGACGCGTACTGGCGCCCCGTATCGACTTCGGCGCGCTGCGCCGCGAGCTGGGACTGCCCGAGAGCTTCCCGGCCGCGGCGCAGCGCGAGGCCGACCTGGCCGCCGCCGCGCCGCCGCCCGCCGTCGCCGACCGGACCGACATCCCGTTCGTCACCGTCGACCCGGCGACCTCGCGCGACCTCGACCAGGCCATGCACCTCACCCGCCGTCCCGGCGGCGGCTACCGCGTCCGGTACGCGATAGCCGACGTCCTGACGCACGTACGCCTCGGTGGTGACCTGGAGGCCGAGACGTGGCGCCGGGGACAGACGGTCTACCTGCCCGACGGCAACGTGCCGCTGCACCCGCACACGCTCAGCGAGGGTGCGGCCAGCCTGCTGCCCGACGCCGACCGGGCCGCCGTGCTCTGGACCGTCGACTTGGACGCCGACGGCGGCACCGTCGCGGTCACCCTGGAGCGGGCGCTGGTGCGCAGCCGGGCCAAGCTCGACTACGGCGGCGTGCAGCGCGACGCCGACGCCGGCCGGCTGCCCGAGCCGATCGCCCTGCTGCCCGAGATCGGTGCGCTGCTCACCGCCCGGGGCCTGAGCCGGGGCGCGATCAACCTGCCGCTGCCGGAGCAGGACGTCGAGCCCGACGGCGACGGGTGGCGGCTGGTGCTGCGCGGCCCCGGCCCGATGGAGGAGCACAACGCCCAGATCTCGCTGCTGACCGGGATGGCCGCCGCCGACATCATGCTGGCCGGCCGGATCGGGCTGCTGCGCACCATGCCCGGCCCGCGCCCGGAGGCGGTCGAGCGGCTGCGGCTGGCCGCCGGACCGCTCGGCGTGCCCTGGCCGGACGGCACCCCCGTGGGTCAGGTGCTCGACGGGCTGGACACCTCCCAGCCCCGGGTCGCCGCCTTCGTCGACCAGGCCGCCGAGCTGATGCGCGGCGCGGCGTACACCGCCTTCGACGGTGAGCTGCCCGAGCAGCCCGGGCACGGCGGGGTGGCCGCCGCGTACGCGCACGTCACGGCGCCGCTGCGCCGCCTGGCCGACCGCTACGCCACCGAGGTCTGCCTGGCGCTGCACGAGGGCCGCGAGGTGCCCGAGCAGGTCCGGGCGGCGCTGCCGAAGCTGCCCGAGGTGATGGCCGCGACCGACCGGACCGCTGGAGCCGCCACCCGGGGCGCCGTGGAACTGGCCGAGGCGGTGCTGCTCGCGCACCGGGTGGGGGAGACGTTCGAGGCGGCGGTGCTCGACGTGGACGAACCGCGCCCGGCGGGCAACGGACGCCCCGGCCGTCAGCCCGGCGGCACGATCGCACTGGACGAGCCGCCGGTGCGCGCCCGCTGCACCGGCGAGCTGCCGCTCGGCGAACGCGTCCGGGTACGCCTCACCGCCGCCGATCCGGCCCAGCGCCGGGTCGCCTTCGAACGGGCGTGACCAGCGCGGCGATTGTCACAGCGACGGGATGCACCGCACGCCGCCGCGCTTTGCGAGGATGAGCCCATGGCTTACGACGCGACCACGCTGCCCGACGTCTCCGGGCTGACCGTCGGCATCATCGGTGGCACCGGCGACCAGGGACGGGGGCTCGCCTACCGGTTCGCCCGGGCCGGGCAGACGGTGCTGATCGGCTCCCGCACCGCCGAGCGGGCCACCCAGGCCGCCGCCGAGATCGCCGCCCTGCCCGGCGTACCGGAGGGCGCCGTCGTGTCCGGCGGCGACAACGAGGACGTCGCCCGGCGCAGCGACGTGGTGATCGTCGCGGTGCCGTGGGACGGGCACGCCGCCACCGTCGCCGCGCTCGCCGAGCCGCTGGCCGGCAAGATCGTGGTGGACTGCGTCAACCCGCTCGGCTTCGACAAGCAGGGCCCGTACGCGCTCACCGTCGCCGAGGGCAGCGCCGTGCAGCAGGCCGCCGCGCTGCTGCCCGAGTCCCGGGTCTGCGCCGCGTTCAACCACGTCAGCGCGCCGCTGCTGGCCGACCCGGAGATCGACCGGATCGACCTGGACGTGCTGATCTGCACCGAGGACCGGGAACTCGTGGGCGTGGTCGGCGCGCTGGCCGCGCGGATCCCCGGCATGCGGGGCATCTACGCCGGGCGGCTGCGCAACGCCCACCAGATCGAGGCGTTCACCGCCAACCTGATCGCGATCAACAAGCGCTACAAGGCGCACGCCGGCATCCGGGTAACCGACCTCTGACGTGCCGCGCCGTCGCCGCCCACGCCGTCGCGTGGACGGGCGGCGCGTTCGGCGCGCCGATGGCGCGTGTTAAGAAGGGGCCCCTCCTCTACGCGAGGCGTTAAGAAGGGGCCCTTCCTTACACCCTCAGAACGTGTGCTCGGCCGCCGGGAACTCCCCGCCGCGTACCTCGTCGGCGAACCGGCGGGTGGCGTCGGTGAGCGCGCCGGCCAGGTCGGCGTAGCGCTTCACGAAGCGCGGCGCCCGGCCGGTCCGCAACCCGGCCATGTCCTGCCAGACCAGCACCTGCCCGTCGGTGTCGGGCCCGGCCCCGATGCCGACGGTGGGGATGGGCAGCTCGGCGGTGACCCGCTTGGCCACCTCGCCCGGCACCATCTCCAGCACCACCGCGAACGCGCCCGCCTCGGCCACCGCGCGCGCGTCGGCGAGCACCTCCTCGGCCGCCTCGCCCCGGCCCTGCACCCGGTAGCCGCCGAGCGTGTGCTCGCTCTGCGGGGTGAAGCCGATGTGCGCCATCACCGGGATGCCCGCGCCGGTGATGGCCTCGATCTGGGCGGCGCAGCGCCGCCCGCCCTCCAGCTTCACCGCGTGGCAGCCGCCCTCCTTCATGAACCGCACGGCGGTGCGCAGCGCCTGCGCCGGGCCCTCCTCGTACGAGCCGAACGGCAGGTCGCCGACGATCAGCGAGTGCTTCGTGGCCCGCACCACGGCGCGCACCAGCGGCAACAGCTCCTCGGCGGTCACCGGCAGCGTGGTCTCGTAGCCGAAGACGTTGTTCGCCGCCGAGTCGCCGACCAGCAGCACCGGGATCCCCGCCTGGTCGAAGATCGAGGCCGTGTACTGGTCGTACGAGGTGAGCATCGCCCACCGCTCGCCGCGCTCCTTGGCGGCGATCAGGTCGCGGGTGCGTACCCGCCGGGTGGCCGGCCCGCCGTAGAGGGCGGTCACCTCGGCCGGGGTGGACTCCACCATGACAATCTCCTTCCTCGAGGCCGCGCACGCGGTCCCCGGGTTCCCCGCGATCGTCGCACCGGGCGGCGGGCCGCGGGCAGGTCGCAGTGGAGGATGTCACTCCCCGGCCGGGCAGCGATCAGCCGTCCTCGCGCCACCGGTTGGTGATCGGCAGCCGCCGGTCCCGCCCGAACGCCTTCATGGAGATCTTGGTGCCGGGCGCGGACTGCCGCCGCTTGTACTCGGCGGTATCCACCATCCGCAGCACCTTGTCCACCACCGCCGGGTCGTGGCCGGACTCGACCAGGCCGTCGCGGCCCAGGTCGCCGTCGACATAGCCGATCAGGATCGGGTCGAGCACGTCGTAGTCGGGCAGCGTGTCGCTGTCGAGCTGGCCGGGGCTCAGCTCGGCCGACGGCGGCTTGCCGATCGAGTTCTCCGGGATCGGCGGGGTCTGCCCGCGCCGGGCCGCGTCCGCGTTGCGCCACTTCGCCAGCCGCCACACCAGCGTCTTCCAGACGTCCTTGACCGGGTTGTAGCCGCCCACCGAGTCGCCGTACAGCGTCGAGTAGCCCACCGCCAGCTCGCTCTTGTTGCCGGTGGTGAGCACCAGGTGGCCCTCCTGGTTCGACAGCGCCATGAGGATCACGCCGCGTACCCGGGCCTGGAGGTTCTCCACCGCCACCCCGGACAGCGACATGTTCGCCAGGAACGTGTCCACCATCGGCTGGATCGGCTCGACCCGGTAGTCCAGGCCGGTGCGCTTCGCCAGGTCCTCGGCGTCGGTGCGGGAGTGCTCGGAGGAGTGCTGGCTGGGCATCGAGACGCCGACGACCCGCTCCGGGCCGACCGCGTCCACGGCGATCGCGGCCGCCACCGCCGAGTCGATGCCGCCGGACAGGCCGAGCACCACCGAGGGGAAGCGGTTCTTGTCGATGTAGTCGCGCAGGCCCAGCACCAGCGCGTGCCACACCTCGGCCTCGTCGGCGACCGGCTCGATGATGCCGCCGTCCGCCGCCGGGCCGGACGGCGCGGCCGGGATCGTGGGGATCTCGTGCCGGGCCACGCGCATCCCGTCGGTCAGCGGACCGGTCCCGCCGGGCGTGCCGGCCGCCGCCGGCAGTTCCAGGTCGTGCACCAGCAGGTGTTCGACGAACTGCGGCGCCCGGGTCAGCAGCGTGCCGTCCGCGGCGACGATCATCGAGTCGCCGTCGTAGACCAGCTCGTCCTGGCCGCCGACCATGTTCACGTACGCGACGGCGGCCCCGGCCTCGGCGGCACGCCGGCCGACCAGCGGCAGCCGTACGTCGTCCTTGTTCAGCTCGTACGGCGAGCCGTTGATGCTCAGCACCAGCCCGACGCCCGCCTGCCGGGCGACCGCGAACGGGCCGCCGGCCTGCCACAGGTCCTCGCAGATGGTCAGCGCCACGTCCACGCCGCCGACGCGCACCACGGTGAGCGTGTCGCCGGGGACGAAGTAGCGGTCCTCGTCGAAGACGCCGTAGTTGGGCAGGTGGTGCTTGAAGTAGGTGGCGACCACCTCGCCCCGGTGCAGCACCGCCGCCGCGTTGCGGGCGCCCCGGCCCGGCTCGGCGTCGGAGCTGACCTGCGGGGGCCCGTCCGCGTCCAGATAGCCGACCACCACCGGCAGGTCACCGAGACCGTCGGCGGCCAGATCGGCGGCGAGCCGGTGCAGCGCGGCCCGGGACGCGGCCACGAACGAACGGCGGAACACCAGGTCCTCGACCGGGTAACCGGTGAGCATCAGCTCGGGGAACAGGACGAGCTGGGCACCGGCGTCGGCGGCCCGGCGGGTCCACGTGCGGACCAGGCCGGCGTTGCCGGCGAGGTCGCCTACCGTCGGGTTGACCTGGCACAGGGCGAGACGCAGGGTGGGCATGTCTCCATCTTCCCCCAGCCCTCCGGGCCGAATCCGACAGGTCGCGGGAGACCGGGGCGGCGCCGCGCGTGTCCCGGCCGACCGGACACGGCGGGACGGCCGGCCGGGGGAGGGCGTAACGTCGGCGTAACGAGCCCGGTGGAGACTGGGCGGTCAGGCCGGGCCGGCCCGACCGGTGCGGACGTAAGTGTCACGAGGGGTGGAAGTGGACCGTCAGCAGGAGTTCGTCCTCCGCACGCTGGAAGAGCGGGACATCCGTTTCGTCCGGCTGTGGTTCACCGATGTGCTCGGCACGCTCAAGAGCGTCTCGGTGGCCCCGGCGGAGCTGGAAGCCGCCTTCGAGGAGGGCATCGGCTTCGACGGTTCAGCGATCGAGGGTTTCGCCCGGGTCTTCGAGTCGGACATGGTCGCCATGCCGGACCCGACCACGTTCCAGGTCTTCCCGTTCGAGGGCGGCGTCAGCGGCGAGAGCGCCCGGATGTTCTGCGACATCATGCTGCCCGACGGCAGCCCGTCCTGGGCCGACCCGCGGCACGTGCTGCGCCGGATGCTGTCCCGGGCGGCCGACAAGGGCTTCACCTTCTACACCCACCCCGAGATCGAGTTCTTCCTGCTGGAGAACGGTCCGCAGGACGGCTCGGTGCCGATCCCGGTGGACACCGGCGGCTACTTCGAGCACACCACGCACGCCGTCGCGCGGGACTTCCGCCGCCAGGCCGTGCTGGCGCTGGAGCGCATCGGCATCTCGGTGGAGTACAGCCACCACGAGGTCGCCCCCGGCCAGCAGGAGATCGACCTGCGCTACGCCGACGCGCTCACCACCGCCGACAACATCATGACGTTCCGGCACGTGGTGAAGGAGGTCGCGCTCTCCACCGGCGTGCAGGCCAGCTTCATGCCGAAGCCGTTCACCGACCAGCCGGGCAGCGGCATGCACACGCACCTGTCGCTGTTCGAGGGGGAGCGCAACGCGTTCCACGACGCCGGCGACCCGATGAAGCTGTCGAAGGTGGCGAAGTCGTTCATCGCCGGGCTGCTCACCCACGCCCGGGAGTACACGGCGGTCACCAACCAGTGGGTCAACTCGTACAAGCGGCTGTTCCCGCAGGCGCTGCCGGACCGGATCACCGAGAGCCCCGCGTACGTCTGCTGGGGTCACCTGAACCGGTCCGCGCTGGTGCGGGTGCCCGCGTACGGCAAGCCGAACTCGGCCCGGGTCGAGGTCCGCTCGCTGGACTCCGCGACCAACCCCTACCTCGCGTTCGCGGTCATGCTCGGCGCCGGCCTCAAGGGCATCGAGGAGGGCTACGAGCTGCCCCCCGGCGCCGAGGACGACGTCTGGTCGCTGAGCGGCGCCGAGCGCCGGGCCATGGGCTACGAGACGCTGCCGGAGAACCTGTCCGAGGCGATCGACGTGATGGCCGAGTCCGAGCTGGTGGCCGAGGTGCTCGGCGAGCACGTGTTCGACTTCTTCCTGCGCAACAAGCGCTCCGAGTGGGAGCAGTACCGGCGCGAGGTCACCCCGTACGAGCGGCAGCGCTACCTCTCGCTCTAGATCGTTGTGGCGCGGTGCCGCTATCGTCTGCGGCACCGCACCGGCACCCCCGCCGGGCGGCGTGAGCCGGGGAGGCGTTGGTGCTGGGAGATCTGCTCGACGGGGCGTGGCAGAGCATCGTGTTCGGGATCGTCGGGGTCGCCCTGATGGCGGCCGGGTTCCTGCTCGTCGACCTGCTCACCCCGGGCAAGCTGCGGGAGCTGATCTGGGTACGCCGCAACGGCAACGCCGCGCTGCTGCTCGCCGCCAACCAGCTCGGCATCGCCGGCATCGTCTTCACCGCCATCCTGACCAGCTACAGCTCGTTCACCAAGGGGATCGCGTCCACAGTGGTCTTCGGGCTGATCGGCCTGCTGGTGATGGCGCTCGCGTTCCTGGTGCTGGACCTGCTCACCCCCGGCCGGCTGGGCGACGTCATCGCCGCCGACGAGCCGCACCCGGCGGCCCGGGTCAGCGCCGCCACCCACTTCGGCGCCGCGCTGATCGTCTGCGCCTGCATCGCCTGAGCGGTGTCGTACCCCCGGGTTAGCGTCCGGGGGTGAACCGTACCGACCGCCTCTACGCCCTGGTCGAGGAGCTGCGGGCGGTCTCGCCGCGCCCGCGTAGCGCGAGCTGGCTGGCCCGCCGCTTCGAGGTGAGCACCCGCACCGTCGAGCGCGACATCTCCGCGTTGCAGGGCGCCGGGGTGCCGATCTGGGCCGAGCCGGGCCGCACCGGCGGCTACGTGGTCGACCGGGCGCGCACGCTCCCGCCGGTCAACCTGACAGCGGCCGAGGCGGTGGCGATGGCTGTCGCGTTGCACCGGCTCGGTGGTTCCCCGTTCGCCCCGGCGGCCGGGGCCGCGCTGCGCAAGCTGGTCGCGGTGATGCCGCCCGCCGCGGTGGCCGAGGCGCACCGGCTCGCCGGCCGGGTCCACCTGGTCGGCGACGGGCCGGGCACGCCCGTCCCGGCCGCCGTCGCCGACGCGGTCCCCGCCGGGCGGGTGCTGCGCCTGCGGTACGCCGACCGCGGCGGCACGGATTCGCTGCGCGACGTGGAGCCGTTGGCCTACCTGGGCAACTCCGTGCACTGGTACCTCGTCGCCTGGTGCCGGCTGCGTGACGGCGTGCGCTGCTTCCGCACCGACCGGATCGTGTCGGTGCGTCCGCTGGCCGAGCCGGTGACCCGGGAGTGGCGTCCCGGCGATCTCGATGTGCCGGTCGACCGGGTGCGCCCGCTCACCCTGGTCTGATCCGGTGGAAACACCGACAGGTCCGATCCGGTGGAAACACCGACAGGACGCTGTCGTGGCCCGGCCTCAGGCTGAATCCTGACGACGTCGGCCGACCGCCGGCGCGAATCCCAGGAGGAAGCATGTCCAGTACGCCCGTGACCTGGTTCGAGATCGGCTCTGACCGCCCCGACGAGGCGCAGCGGTTCTACGCCGAGATGTTCGGCTGGAGCTTCGAGCGGGGCGGCCCGGGTGGGTCGTACCGGCAGACGACGGCCGGCGGTGAGCGGGGGATCGGCGGCGCGATCCGGGGCACCGACGACGGCAACTACGCGACCTTCTACGCCCAGGTGGCCGACGTCGCGGAGACCTGCCGCCGGGCGGAGAAGGCCGGTGGCACCGTGCTGACGGCGCCGGTGACCACGCCGGCCGGCCTGGTGCGTGCCATGCTGCGTGACCCGTCGGGCAACCTGTTCGGCATCTTCAGCCCGCCCGCCGAGGGCTGAGCGCGCGCCCTTGCTCCCGGCCCGGCCGGTCGCCGGCCGGGAGCAAGTCGTTGCGGGCGGTGCAATCCGTTGCGCCCGTGTCTACTGTGAACCTCTGGTTTCGGGTGATCGAAGCTGATAACTTCCTGGCACCACGCGTCGCAAGTTCTTGCAACGCCTTCATCCCCTTGCGCCCGTCGTGCGGGCGTGGGTGTCAGGAGAGCGCCATGAGGGGCACCACCACCAACCGCCGCCGCTGGGGAGCGCTCGCGCTCGCCGCCGGCATGCTCGCCGCGCTGCTGCCGTACACCGCCGCCGCGGCGGCGAACACCGTCACCGTCTACTACCAGCCACCGGCCGCCTGGGGCACGTCCGTCAACATCCACTACGGCGTGGACGGGCAGGGCTGGACGCCGGTGCCCGGTGTGCCCATGGACGGTGCCTGCGCCGGCTGGCGCCGCAAGGTCGTCGACCTGGGCGGCGCCGCCGGCCTCCAGGTCGTGTTCACAAACGGCAGCGGCGTCTGGGACAACAACGACGGCGCCAACTACCGCCTCGGCACCGGCACCGTGACAGTCGCCGGCGGCCGGGTCGGCACGGGCGACCCGTGCGGCACCGCATCCCCGACGCCGAGCCCGTCCGCCACGGTCGCGCCGAGCCCGACGCCGTCCGGCGCCGCCGGGAACACCGCCGAGGTCTGGTACCACCTCACGCCGCGCGGCTGGACCGCCGCGAACCTGCACTACCGGCCCACCGGCGGCGCCTGGAGCACCGCCCCGGGCGTCGCCATGGAGACGCGCTGCGCCGGCTGGGCCCGCCGGGTCGTCGACCTCGGCACGGCCACCGGCCTGACCGCCGCGTTCAACAACACCGCCGGGGCCTGGGACAACAACGGCGGCGCGGACTACACCCTGGGCGCGGGGCGCAGCGTCGTCGACAACGGCCGGGTCACCGCCGCCGCCGCGGACCCGTGCGCGCCCGCCACCCCGGACACCACGCCGCCGTCCACGCCCGGTGGCCTCACCGCCGTCGCCGACGGCTTGGCGGTCACCCTGACCTGGACCGCCGCCACCGACGACCGGGGCGTCACCGGGTACGAGGTGAGCCGCACCGGGGGAGCCGGCGGCACCACGGTCACCAGCACCACCACCCGGCACGTCGCGTACGACCTGCGGCCCGATACCGCGTACACCTGGACCGTGCGGGCCCTCGACGCGGCCGGCAACCGGTCGGCGGCGAGTGCGCCCGCCTCCGCGACCACCGGCGCCCCGCAGACCGGCGGCGTCCCGCTGGGCGGCGACCCGCGCGAGGACACCATCTACTTCGTGATGACCGCCCGGTTCGCCGACGGTGATCCTGCGAACAACCGCGGCGGCAGCCAGCACGTCGCCTCCGGCAACGCGGCGAACGACGACCCGATGTTCCGGGGCGACTTCAAGGGCCTGGTCGACAAGCTCGACTACATCAAGGCGCTGGGCTTCTCGGCGCTCTGGATCACCCCGGTGGTGCTCAACCGCTCCGACTACGACTACCACGGTTACCACGGCTGGGACTTCTACCGGGTGGACCCGCGGTTGGAGAGCGCCGGCGCCTCCTACCAGGACCTGATCAACGCGGCGCACGCCAAGGGCATCAAGATCTTCCAGGACGTGGTCTACAACCACAGCTCCCGGTGGGGCGCGAAAGGCCTGTTCACGCCCACCGTCTACGGCACCCGCGACGACCAGTGGAGGTGGTACTACGACCAGCCGCAGGCCGGCCGGGAGTACGACCCGACGGTCGAGGCGACGGGGAACGACCCGGCGCTCACCCCGGCGCAGAACGCCAAGGCCAAGGGCCGGCCGTACAACGGCGACGTGTGGTCGTCCGCCGCGCCCGCCGGCAACCAGTGCCTGAACTGGGGTACGCCGACCGGCGGGCGCAGCCCCGAGGGCTACACGCTCTACCAGTGCCAGTGGCCGGTCCCGACCAGCAAGCTCTTCCCCGCCGACAAGTACCACCAGTGCTGGATCGGCAACTGGGAGGGCGAGGACTCGCGCAGCTGCTGGCTGCACGAGGACCTGGCCGACTTCAACACCGAGAACGCCGCCGTGCAGCAGTACCTGATCGACGCGTACAACAGGTTCATCGACATGGGCGTGGACGGCTTCCGGATCGACACCGCCGTGCACATCCCCCGGGTCACCTGGAACCGGCGCTTCCTGCCCGCCATCCAGGAGCACGCGGTCGCCCGCTTCGGCGAGAAGGGCAAGGACTTCTACGTCTTCGGCGAGGTCGCCGCGTTCGTCAACGACAAGTGGAACCGCGGCTCGGTCAACCACTCCGCGCAGTTCTTCACCTGGTCCGAGCGCAAGGAGTACAGCCCGGACGACGTACGCGCCGCGATCGAGCAGTACGACCACGAGCAGCTGATCGGCCCGAACGGGCAGCCCACCACCGACAACGCGTTCCTGCGCGGCAACGCGTACCACGCGCCGGACCGCTCGCGGTTCTCCGGCATGAACGTGATCGACATGCGGATGCACATGAACTTCTCCGACGCCGGCAACGCGTTCGGCAACGGGAAGGACTCCGACGACAGCTACAACGACGCCACGTACAACGTCGTTTACGTCGACAGTCACGACTACGGGCCGAACAAGTCCTCCACCCGGTACACCGGCGGCACCGACGCCTGGGCGGAGAACATGAGCCTGATGTGGACGTTCCGCGGCATCCCGACGCTCTACTACGGCTCGGAGATCGAGTTCCGCAAGGGCGCCCGGATCGACTGCGGGCCGAGCTGCCCGCTCGACACGACCGGCCGGGCCTACTACGGCGACCACCTGGCCGGCACCGTCACGGCCAGCGACTTCGGGGTGGTCGGCTCGGCCGCTGGGACGGTCGCCACCACGCTCGCCCAGCCGCTGGTGAAGCACGTGCAACGGCTCAACCTGATCCGGCGGGCAGTGCCGGCCTTGCAGAAGGGGCAGTACTCGACCGAGGGCGTGAGCGGCGCGATGGCCTACAAGCGGCGCTTCACCCAGGGCGCGGTGGACAGCTTCGCGCTGGTCACCGTGTCCGGCGGCGCCACCTTCCGCGGGGTGCCGAACGGCCGGTACGTGGACGCGGTCACCGGTGACGTGAAGACGGTCACCGACGGCACGCTCACCGCCGCGGTCGGCGGCAAGGGCAACCTCCGGGTCTACGTGCTGAACCTGCCCGGCAACCCGGCGCCGGGCAAGATCGGCGCGGACGGGCCGTACCTGCGCTGACACGCGCGCGGCGGGGTGGCGGTGCGAGTGCACCACCACCCCGCCGCGGCCCGAGGGAGCGTGGGTGGCCCCGCCGGGCGCCGGCCAGGAGGAGGGAACGGCCGGTGAGGGGCGGCGGGGCCACCACGTCATTTGCCGCCCTGGCCCTCCTGCTCGGCCTCGGCGCCCTTGTCGGCCTTGCCCTCCGGGCCGCCCTTGTCGCCGCCCTTGCCGTGGTGGCCGGGCATGCCGTCGTGGCCGCGCTTGCCCGGGCCCGGGAACACGCCCGCCTCGGCGGCCTTGAGCACCGCGTCGGCCTGCTCCTGGGTGAGCTTGCCGTCGGTGACGGCCTGGTCCAGGCGCTCCTTCAGCGCGGCCTGCCGGTCCTCGGTCGAGGGCCGCTCCGGCCGCTCCGGGCGGTCGCCCTGGCGCTGCTCGTGCAGCTTCTCCAGCGCCGCGGTGACCTTGTCGGCCGGGACGCCCAGCTCCTTGGCGAGCGCCTCGGCGAACTCGGCCTGCCGGTCGGCGTGCTTCTGGCGGCGGTCGTCACCCTGGTCGGTGGTGCTGGCGCTGGAGGACGGCTTCGGGCTCTTGTCGTCGGCGAGCGCCACCGTCGGGGCGGCGATCCCGACGCCGAGCACGCCGGCAGCGGCCAGGCCGGCCAGCAGGTGCTTCTTCGACATCGTGCGGATCATGCGATTCTCCTGTTCGGTGGTGGTGCGATGACGTCACCGACAGTGGTCGCCGGAACTGAGGGCCACCCGTGGCGAACCTGTCAGCGAGCTGGCAATCTCGCCCGGAAGGCCCGAATTATTCGTGTTGCCGGGGGCGGTGAGCGCCCGAGAGGCTGGGCGAAACCCGACGAAAGGCCACTCGATGACACAGCCCGCCATCCGCGAGATCCCGCTCACCGGGCCGGGCTCCGGGCCGTACTCGATCACGGTCGGGCCCGACGGCGCGCTCTGGCTGACGCTGGCCGGCTCCGGCGGCGTCGCCCGGCTCGGCCTCGACGGTGAGGTGCGGATCCACCGCGACGACCCGCCCGGCAGCCGTCCGCTGATCATCGTCGGCGGCCCCGACGGCGCACTCTGGTACACCCGCTCGGGCGACGACCGGCTGGGCCGGGTCACCGTCGACGGCGAGGCCGGCTCGGTGGCGCTGCCGCCCGGCTGCGGCCCCTGCGGGCTGGCGGTCGGCGCGGACGGCGCGCTCTGGTACGCCGGCATGAACGACGACACGGCCGGCCGGGTGACCGCCGCCGGGGAGGTGACCTCCTTCCCGCTGCCGGTGACGAAGGGCTTCCCGTCGATGCTCGCGGCCGGGCCGGACGACGCGCTCTGGCTCACGCTCAACCAGGCCGACGCGATCGCCCGGGTCGGCCTGGACGGGAGGGTCACAGTGCATCCGCTGCCCACCGAGGCGGCCGGGCCGGTCGGCATCACCCGGGGTGGCGACGGCGCGCTCTGGTTCGTGGAGATCGTCGCGGGGCAGATCGGGCGGATCACGCCGGACGGGCGGATCGACGAGTTCCCGTTGCCGGACCGGGCGGCCCGCCCGCACGCGATCGTCGCCGACCCGGCCGGCGGCTGCTGGTTCACCGAGTGGGGCGCCAACCGCATCGGCCACATCGACCCCGACGGCCACATCACCGGCCACGATCTGCCCACCCCCGCGTCGGAACCCCACGGCCTGACCGTCACCCCCGACGCCACCGTCTGGGCCGCCCTGGAGATCGGCGCCGTGGCCCACCTCACCCCGAGTCAGCATTGATCATGAGGTTGGCGGCAGTTGTGGATCTCTGAACTGCCGCCAACCTCATGATCGCCGGGCCTCGGCGTCAGCGGACGGCGGACGTCACAGTGAGGGTGCCGTCTGTGGCGTTCAGGACCGCGGGGGTGTTCACCGGGACGGTCAGCTGGCCGGGGCCGTGGCCGATCGGCAGGCCGCCGAGGACCGGCACGCCCAGGTCGCCCAGGCGGTCGGTGAGCACGTCCACGACTGTGGTGTCCCAGCCGTCCGCGCACTCGGTGAACTGACCCACAGCCACCCCGGCGATCCCGTCCAGCGCGCCGCAGCGGCGCAGGTGGGTGAGCATCCGGTCGATCTTGTACGGCGGCTCCTGCACCTCCTCGACCAGCAGGACCGCCCCGGTCAGGTCCGGCATGTCCGGCGTGCCGATCGACGCGGTGATCAGGCACAGGTTGCCGCCGATCAGCCGGCCCTCGGCCCGCCCGGGCACCCGCACCGGGTACGTCTCCTCCGCCTCGACCGCCGTCACCGTCACCGGCTCGGTGCTGGTCAGCGCGGCGTGCAGCGACTCCGCCGAGCGGATCGGCGTGCGCTCGTCGCGCCACGCCGCGCCCGGCCCGTGCACCCCGGCCAGCCGGGCGCCCCGCCAGAGCGCGAACTGCAACGCGGTGATGTCGGAGAAGCCGGCCACCACCTTCGGATCCCGGCGTACCGCCGCCATGTCGATCAGGTCGACCACCCGCTGCGCGCCGTAACCGCCCCGGGTGCAGATCACCCCGCGGATCTCCGGGTCGGCGAACGCCGCGTTCAGGTCCGCGGCCCGCAGCGCGTCGTCGCCGGCCAGATAACCCCGCCGGGCGTACGCGTTCGGCGCGGGCACCGGCCGCAGCCCCCAGCCGGTGAGCAGCTCGATGCCGCGGGCCACCCGCTCGGGACGGGTCGGCCCGGACGGGGACACCAGCATCACCGCGTCGCCGGGACGCAGAGCCGGTGGGCGCACGCAGTCGTCAGGCACGATCGCGAGCCTAGGGCCTGCCGGACCGGCCGGTGTCGTGCGCACCGGCTAGCCTCGACGTCGTGGCGACCGCGCTGGTGATCGAGAACGACCCGACCGACGACCTCCGCCGCCTGGGGGAGTGGCTCACCGAAGGGGGTCTTGAGCTGCGTGTGCTGCGTCCGCACGCCGGCGACGCGCTCCCCGCCGACCTGGAGGGATACGCCGCGCTCGTGGTGCTCGGCGGCGACCAGCAGGCCTACCCGGGGCCCGACGGCGCCCACGGCGCGCCCTGGTTCCCGGCGCTGGAAGGGCTGCTGCGCAAGGCCGTCCGCCAGCGCGTGCCCACGCTCGCCGTCTGCCTCGGCGCGCAACTGCTCGCCACCGCGCACGCCGGCCGGGTCGAGCGCAGCCCGTCCGGCCCGGAGGTCGGGCCGGCGCTCGTCGGGCGGCGCGACGCCGCCGAGGACGATCCCCTGTTCCGGTACGTGCCGTTGATGCCCGACGTGCTCCAGTGGCACGCCGACGAGATCACCGAGCTGCCGCACGGCGCGACGCTGCTCGCCGCGTCCACCCGCTACCCGCACCAGGCGTTCCGCCTCGGCGACCGGGCCTGGGGGTTGCAGTTCCACATCGAGTGCGACACCGCGATGATCGCCGAGTGGTCCCGCGACTCGGCCGTGCTGGCCGAGCTGGGCTACGACCCGGAGCTGGTGGTGGCCGCCTGCGACCGGGTGATGGCCGACGTCGAGGAGGCGTGGCAGCCGTTCGCGATCCGGTTCGCCGCGCTCGCGCTCGGCGAACTCGGCGACGACAACCCGCGCCGCAGCCTGCCGCTGCTCGGGGCCTGACGGTGACCCGGCCGGCCCGCGGGCGCCTGGCCCGCTACGGATTCGCCGAGGGTGACGGGGTCAGCCGGGCGGAGGACCTGCTCGGCCCGGACGGGCTCGCCCTGTGGCGGCCCGACACCCAGGAACCCGCCGACGAGCGCGCCGCCGAACTGCTCGCCGCGCTGTCCCGCGCCGCCGACCCGGACCTGGCCCTGCGCCAGTTGCACCGGCTGGTCGAGTCCGAGCGGCGCTCCGGCGACGAGGCGGCGATACGCGACGCCCTGGCCGCCGACGCCGGGCTGCGCCGCCGGCTGATCGCGGTGCTCGGCGCCTCCTCCGCGCTCGGTGACCATCTGGTCGCCAACCCCGGGCAGTGGGCGGTGCTGGCTACCGAGCCGGACGGGCTCGCCCCCGCCGCGGACGGCCGGCTCGACCTGGGCGTCGCCGCCCGGCTCACCACGATGACCGGCGCGGTCCCGCTGCTGCGGCAGGCGTACCGTCTTGCGCTGCTGCGCATCGCGGCGGCCGACCTGACCGGCGGGCGCGGCCTGGAGCAGACCATGGCGGCGCTGTCCGGGCTGGCCGACGCGACGCTGGCCGCCGCCTACGACATCGCCGCCGACGAGCTGCCCGACGGCACGCCGCGCCCCCGGCTGGCCGTGGTGGCGATGGGCAAGTGCGGTGGCGACGAGCTGAACTACGTCTCCGACGTCGACGTCATCTTCGTCGCCGCGGCCGACGACGATCTGCCCGCCGCGACCCAGGTCGCCACCCGGCTCATCCAGGTCTGCGGGCTGGTGGCCTGGCCGGTCGACGCGGCGCTGCGGCCGGAGGGCAACCGGGGTCCGCTGGTGCGTACGCTCGCCAGCCACCTCGCCTACTACAAGCGCTGGGCCCGCACCTGGGAGTTCCAGGCGCTGCTCAAGGCCCGCCCGGCCGCCGGGGACCTGGAGCTGGCAAAGGAGTGGACCGACGCGCTGGCTCCGCTCGTGTGGACCGCCGCCGAACGCCCCGAGGCGGTCGAGGACGTCCGGTCCATGCGCCGCAAGATCCTCGACAACGTGCCGCCGAAGGAGCTGGAACGCGAGATCAAGCGCGGGCCGGGCGGGCTGCGCGACATCGAGTTCGCCGTCCAGCTGCTCCAGCTCGTGCACGGCAGGGGCGACGAGTCGCTGCGGGTACCGGGCACCGTGCCGGCGCTGCGCGCGCTCGTCGCGGGCGGCTACGTGGGCCGCGCCGACGGGGAGGCGCTGCTGCGCGGCTACCGCTTCCTGCGCGCCGTCGAGCACCGGCTCCAGCTCCAGGCCCTGCGCCGTACCCACACCGTGCCGACCGAACCGGCCGCGCTGCGCTGGCTCGCCGCCGCGCTCGGCTACGTGGCCAGGCCGGGCCGCAGCGCCGTCGAGGAGTTCCGCGCCGAGTGGGTCACCCACGCCACCGAGGTACGCCGGCTGCACGCCAAACTGCTCTACCGGCCGCTGCTGGAATCCGTGGCCCGGGTGCCGGCCGAAGGGCTGCGCCTCACGCCCGAGGCGGCCCGGCACCGGCTGGAGGTGCTCGGCTTCGCCGACCCGGCCGGCGCCCTGCGGCACCTCCAGGCGCTCACCGGCGGGGTCAGCCGTACCGCGGCCATCCAGCGCACGCTGCTGCCGGTGCTGCTCGACGAGTTCGCCGACGCCCCCGAACCGGACCGCGGTCTGCTCAACTACCGGCAGGTGTCCGACAAGCTCGGCAGCACTCCGTGGTACCTGCGCCTGCTGCGCGACTCCGGCCCGGTGGCCCGCCGGCTGGCCCGGGTGCTGTCGTCCTCCCGGTACGCGGCCGACATGCTGGCCCGCGAACCGGAGGCGCTGCGGCTGCTCGCCGAGGACAGCGAACTGACCCCGCGTCCACGGGAGACGCTCGTCGAGGGCTTCGCCGCCGCCGCCGCCCGGCACGACGACCCGGTCGAGGCGATCCGGGCGGTCCGCGCGCTGCGCCGCCGGGAGCTGGTCCGGATCGCCGCCGCCGACGTGCTCAGCCGCGCCGGTTCGCTCGCCCCGCTCAACCCCCGTCCGGTCGGCGGCGGGGAACGCCGCCCCACAGTGGTGGACGTGACGGCGGTCGGCACCGCGCTGTCGCACGTCGCCGACGCCACGCTGGCCGCCGCGCTGCAAGCCGCCCGTACCGTCCACCCCGGACCGCCCGGCCTGCGCTTCGCGGTGATCGGCATGGGCCGGCTCGGCGGGTACGAGTCGAACTACCTGTCCGACGCCGACGTGCTGTTCGTCTACGACCCGCCGCCCGGGGTGGAGGAGAGCGCGGCGAGCGCCGCCGCGCACGCCATCGCCGAGGAACTGCGCCGGCTGCTGTCCGCGCCCGCCCCCGACCCGCCGCTCGGTGTCGACGCCGACCTGCGCCCGGAGGGCCGGCAGGGCCCGCTCGTCCGCAGCCTGGCCGCGTACGCGCAGTACTACGCGCGCTGGTCCCGGGTGTGGGAGGCGCAGGCGCTGCTGCGCGCCCGGCACGTCTGCGGTGACGCCGACCTGGGTGCCGAGTTCGAGGCGATGATCGAGCCGGTGCGCTACCCGGCCGAGGGGCTGACCCGCGAGCAGGTCATCGAGATCCGCCGGATCAAGGCGCGGGTCGAGACCGAGCGGCTGCCCCGCGGCGCCGACCCGGCCACCCACACCAAGCTGGGCCGGGGCGGGCTGGCCGACGTCGAGTGGGCGGTGCAGTTGCTCCAGCTCCGGTACGCCGGTCAGGTGCCCGCGCTGCGCGGCACCCGTACGCTCGACGCCCTTGCCGCCGCCCGCGACGCCGGCCTGCTCGATCCCACCGACGCCGCCGAGCTGGCCGCCGGCTGGACGCTCGCCGCCGAGGTACGGGACGCGCTGATGCTGGTACGCGGCCGGGCCGGGGACCAGTTGCCCCGGCACGGGGTGGAGCTGGCCGGCGTGGTGCGGCTGCTGGGGCGAGAGGACCAGGGCGAGTTCCTGGACGAGTACCTGCGCACCGGCCGCCACTCCCGCACAGTCGTCCAGCAAATCCTGGAGTCCCCCCTCTGACCCCGGCCCGCCCTCTCCCTCCCCACCTTCCCTCGGCGTCGATCTTGCACTTTCCGCCCCGGCGAATGGTACGAATCCGGCTTCCTGGGGGCCGCAACTTCAAGATCGACGGACAGGGGAGGGTGGTCACGGAGCGAGGCGGTCCGCCGGGAGATCTTGGAAGGGAACGGCCCTTATGGGGGCCGTTTTGTACCAAGATCTCTAGTCTGGGTCAGCTTGTGAGGGTGTAGGTGCCCGCTTGGGGGACCGTCACCGTGGTCCACTTGCCGTTCGGGGTGACCGTGGCTCCGTTGGAGGCGGTCAGCCAGCGGTCGTGGCGTACCCGGATCGGGACCGGGCCGGCGGCGGGGGCGCGGAACGTGATCGAGGCGCCGTCCTGGCGGACCAGCTCACCCGGTGCGCCGACCAGCGGGGTGGGGTCGGCCACCGCGTACAGCTTCCAGTGCCGGTCCGACCAGACCTCGGTCAGGTACGGCTGACCCAGCTCCACCAGTTTCGCCTCCGACCGTCCCACCCAGGAGAACTCGGCGTCGGGCACCGCCACGTACTGCACCGCGTTGTCGGCCAGCCAGTCCCGGTAGGTGACAGGGGTCAGCGGAACGCCGGTGCCGGACGCCCCGGGCACCGTGGTGAAGAACAGCGGGTTGCGGTCGATGTCGGCCTGGCGTAGCCAGCCCCGGGCCAGCGGCACGTCCCCCATGTGGGCCGCCTCCCAGTAGTTGCGGGTCGGCGGCACCTCCACCCGTCCGGTGAGCCCGCGCCGGTCCAGTTCCGCGCGCAGCGGCGCGAAGTACGCCGGGTCGGCCGTCGGGTCGTCGGCGCTGCGCAGGTCCGCGGTGACCACCGGCGGCTGCCACCAGCAGACGACCGCGAGCAGCGCGGCCAGCCCGAACGCGCTGAGAACCCGACGGAGTCGACGCTCTCCGGGTCGGCCCGTGCCACGCGGGCCGATGTCGGGACGGCCCTCGCTGTCCGGGCCCGCGCCGTCCCGGCCCGCGCCGAGTCGGCCTCCGAGGCGGTTCGCGGTGAGCCATGCGGGTGGCGTCGCGGCGGCGGCCAGCACCGGCAGCGCGAACATCACCACCAGGCGGGTGGCGTTCAGCCCGACCGGCGTGTGCAGCAGCGCCGACGCCAGCACTCCGGCCGCGGACAGCAACGCGCCCACCCGCACCGGCCGGTACGCCACGAGGGCCGCCACCACCAGGCTCGTCACCACGGCGTGCACTGTGTCGGCCGTGCTGATGTTCATCCAGCCGCCCTCGCCGAACAGCAGCCCGGTGACGGCGAGCGGTACGGCGGCCGGTACGGCGAGCAGCAGGCCGCCGGCGTACCGCCGGGTCAGCAGCAGCGCGACACCGGCGAGCCCGACGAACAGTCCGGCCACCGGGCTGGCCGCCGAGGCGAGCAGCGCGGCGAGGGCAGCGGCGACGGCCGCCCAGACGCTCCGGCCGCCACCGGCAGCGCCGGGACCGGCCGGCTCGGCAGCGGCAGCGCCGGGAATGACTGGCTCGGCAGCGGCACCGCTGGGACCGGCCGGCTCGGCAGCGGGATCAGCGGCGGCGGCGAGGCGGGTGCGGCGGGCGGGGATGGTGAGCGCCAGCAGCGCGGCCAGGCCGAACGCGACGCCGAGGGCGTAGGTGACCCGGCCGGAGACCAGGTTGCCGGCGATCGTGACCACGCCGACCAGGCTGCCCAGCAGCGGGCGGGGCACCCCGGTACGCACCAGCAGGGCGGCGAACGCGGTGGCGGAGGCGAGCAGGGCGAGCGCGCCGGTGAGGCGTACCCCGAGCAGCGCCATCAGCGGCGGCGAGACGAGGCTGTAGCCCCACGGGTGCACGCCGCCGTACCAGCGCAGGTCGACCAGGGCGGCACCGTGGTCGGCGAAGAAGCCGGCGCGGGCGACCTGCGCGGACAGGTCCGAGCCGGTGGCCGGCAGGATGAGCTGGAGCACGGCGAGGACGAGCGCGGACACGGCGGAGACCGCCACCACCCGACCGCCCCGCATGCCCACCTCCTGATCGCGAACCACCGTACTGGCAGCATGTCGGGCGTGTCTCACCACCTCTCGCGTTGGATCGGCCTGGCGGGCTCGGTGCTGCTCGCCGTGGCCGCGTTCCTCGGCGGCGCCCTGCCCGACGGCGAGTTGCGTCCCACCCCGGTCAGCATCTGGCAGGGCTCGAACGGGCCGCTGATCATCGGGTTGTGGCTGGTCGGCACCGGGCTGCTGGCGTGGGCCTGGTGGTCGCTGCGGGACCGGGTGCCGTCGTCCCGGTGGGTGCTGGTCACCGTCGCGCTCTGGCTGCTGCCGATGCTTGTCGCGCCGCCGCTGGGCAGCCGGGACGTGTACGCGTACGCGTGCCAGGGCGCCAGCTTCTCGGCCGGGATCAACCCCTACGAGCAGGGCGTCTCGGCGCTGCCCTGTCCCTGGCTGGACACCATCTCCTACATCTGGCGGGACACCCCGGCACCCTACGGGCCGCTGTTCGTGCTGCTCGCCGGCGCGGTGGTGGAGGCCACCGGCTCGCTGCTCGCCGCCGTCGCGCTGTTCCGGGTGCTCGCCGTGGCCGGCGTGGCGCTGACCGCGTGGGCGCTGCCGGTGCTGGCCCGCCGCTGCGGGGTGCCGCCGCGGCGCGCGCTCTGGCTGGCGCTGGCGAGCCCGCTGGTGCCCGTGCACCTGGTCTCCGGCGCGCACAACGACGCGCTGATGATCGGCCTGCTCGTGGCCGGGCTGGCGGTGGTCGCGGCCCGGCCGGGCCGGCCCGGACCGTTGCTCGCCGGTGGGGCGCTGCTCGGACTGGCCGCCGCCGTCAAGGTCACCGCGTTGGTGGTGATGCCGTTCGCCGCGCTGGCCGCGATCGTCGGGGCGTACCGGATCAGGACGCTGGTGCGCGACGGCGGGTGGGTGGTCGGCGGTTCGCTCGCGGCGCTCGCCGGGGTGACCGTCGTCTCCGGCCTGGGGCTGGGGTTCATCAGCGGCCTGGAACAGGGCGGGCTGGTGGTGGCCTGGACCTCGCCGCCGACGGCGGTGGGGCAGACCGTCGGCTACCTGCTGGCGCCGTTCGGGGTGCACGTCGACGCGCTGCCGGTGACCCGGGCGATCGGCATGGTGGTGCTGGTCGGGGTGCTGATCTGGCTCTGGTTCCGCTCGCTGCGTCGCGGTGAGCCGTTCTGGCACGCCGGGCTGGCGCTGACCGCCACCGTCGCGCTGTCCCCGCTGTTCCACCCCTGGTACTGGCTGTGGCCGCTGGCGGTGCTCGCCGCCACCGCGCACCGCACGCTGTGGTTCTCGATCGTGACTGTGGTGTCGTCGTTCCTGGTGCTGACCGACGGCACCGGTCTGGCCCGGTACTCCAAGATGCCCGGTGCGCCGCTGATGACCCTGTTCGTGATCGGGGTGGTCGTGTGGTTGGTACGGTCGGCTCGCAAGGGTCGGCAGCCGGTTCCCGTGGACTGAGGAGTGTGCCGGTGAGCGAGCCCGACGGACCCGTCCGGCCGGTCGCCGCCGGTCTCGCCCGATACACCGGTTTCGCCGGTGCGGTGCTGCTCACCGTCGCCGGGTGGCTCGGCGGCGCGCTGCCCGGCACGCCCCCGCGCGGCACGCTCGCCGCGATCTGGGCCGCACCGCACGGGCCGGTGACGCTCGGCTGCTGGCTGGCCGGGACGCTGCTGCTGGTCGGCGCCTGGTGGTCGCTGCGGTGGGGCGCGCCGTCCGGCCGGTGGGCGTACCTGACGGCCGGGCTCTGGTCGCTGCCGCTGCTCGCCGCGCCGCCGCTGGGCAGCCGCGACGTCTACTCGTACGCCTGCCAGGGCTGGACGTGGACGCAGGGGCTCAGCCCGTACCGGGTGGGTGTCGCCGCGGCCGGCTGCCCGTGGACCGGGTCGGTGTCGCCGATCTGGCGGGACACCCCGGCGCCGTACGGGCCGTTCTTCGTGCTGCTGGCCGGGCTGGCCGTGCTGGCCGGCGGCGGCCTGATCGGGACGATAGTGGCGTTGCGGCTGGTCGCGGTGGCCGGGGTGCTGCTGGCCGCGCTGTGCCTGCCCGGCCTGGCCCGCGCCGCCGGGGTGCCCACCCGCCGGGCCGCCTGGCTGGTGCTCGCGTGCCCGCTCGTCGGGATCCACCTGGTCGCGGGCGCGCACAACGACGCGCTCGCGCTCGGGCTGCTGCTGCTCGGCCTGCTGGTGCTGGTCCGCCTGCCGGGCAGGCCACGCGCGTTGCTGGTGGCCGGCGTGCTGCTGGGCCTGGCCGTGGCGGTGAAGGCGGTAGCGGTCGTGGCGCTGCCGTTCGCGGCGCTCGCCGCCGTGCACGGCCGCTACACCTGGCGGGCGCTGCTGCGCGACGGCGGGCAGCTGGCCGCGTCGGTGCTCGGCACGCTGCTCGTCGTGTCGCTCGCCACCGGCCTCGGGCTGGGCTGGGTGGGAGGGCTCGGCCACAGCGGCGACTCGCAGCAGTGGACCTCCCCGCCCACGGCTGTCGGTTTCGTCATCGACTACGCCGGGGAGCTGGCCGGGCAGCGGCCACGGGCGGTGCCTGTGGTCCGGGCGGTCGCGCTGGTGCTGCTGGCCGGACTGCTGGTGGCGCTCTGGTGGCGGGCGTGGACGGCGCTGCGGCGGCTCAACGACGCCCGGCAGCGGGTGGCCCGGCTGACGCTGGCCCGGCACCGGGTGGCGCTGCTCGGCGCGGGGCTGGCGCTCGCCGCCACGGTGCTGCTCGCCCCGGTCTTCCACCCCTGGTACGCGATCTGGCCGCTGACAGTGCTCGCGGTAGCGGCGGTGCCGCTGGCCCGCCAGGTCTGGTTCGTGGCGCCCTGCGCTGTCGCCTCGGCGCTCACCCTGCCGGACGGATCCAACCTGGCCCGGTTCAGCAAGGCGCCGGGCGCGGTGCTGATGACGGTGCTGGTGGTGGTCGTCGCGGTGGCCGGCGTCCGGGCCGCGCTGCGCCGCCGTGCTTGATGAACGGCCGGGCCGGCTCCGCCATCGCGGAGCCGGCCCGGCCGGTGCTGACGAGCGTGCTCAGCAGTCGAAGTACATCGCGAACTCGTGCGGGGTCGGGCGCAGACGCACCGGGTCGACCTCGTTGGCCCGCTTCCAGTCGACCCAGGTGGAGATCAGGTCCGGCGTGAACACGCCGCCGTCGAGCAGGTAGTCGTGGTCGGCCTCGAGCGCGTTGAGCACCTCCGGCAGCGAGCCCGGGACCTGCTTGACGTCGCCCCACTCCTCCGGCGGGAGGTCGTAGAGGTCCTTGTCGATCGGCGCCGGGGGCTCGATCTTGTTCTTGATGCCGTCCAGGCCGGCCATCATCATGGCCGAGAACGCCAGGTACGGGTTGCTGGACGGGTCCGGGACGCGGAACTCGACGCGCTTGGCCTTGGGGTTGCTGCCGGTCACCGGGATGCGGGTGCAGGCGGAGCGGTTGCGCTGCGAGTAGACCAGGTTGACCGGCGCCTCGAAGCCCGGCACCAGACGGCGGTAGGAGTTCACCGTCGGGTTGGTGAAGGCCAGCAGCGAGGGGGCGTGGTGCAGCAGACCGCCGATGTACCAGCGGGCGGTGTCCGACAGCCCGGCGTAGCCGGTCTCGTCGTAGAACAGCGGCTCGCCGCCCCGCCAGAGGCTCTGGTGGGTGTGCATGCCGGAGCCGTTGTCGCCGAAGAGCGGCTTGGGCATGAACGTGGCGGTCTTGCCGGCGGCCCAGGTCTCGTTCTTGACGATGTACTTGAACAGCTGGAGCTGGTCGGCGGCGTGCAGCAGCGTGGAGAACTTGTAGTTGATCTCCGACTGGCCGGCGGTGCCCACCTCGTGGTGCGACCGCTCGACGGTGAAGCCGCCGTCGACGAGGCGCCGCACGATCCGGTCGCGCAGGTCGGCGTAGTGGTCCACCGGGGGAACCGGGAAGTAGCCGCCCTTGTAGGCGGTCTTGTAACCCCGGTTGCCGCCCTCCTCGATCCGGCCGCTGTTCCAGGCGCCCTCGATCGAGTCGATGTAGTAGAACGACTGGTGCGCCGAGGTCTCGTGGCGGATCGAGTCGAAGATGTAGAACTCCGCCTCCGCGCCGAAGTACGCGGTGTCCGCGATGCCGCTGGCGGCGAGGTAGGCCTCGGCCTTCTTCGCCACGTTGCGCGGGTCGCGGGAGTAGGCCTCGCGGGTGAACGGGTCGTGGATGAAGAAGTTCAGCGCGAGGGTCTTCTGGGCCCGGAACGGGTCGATGAACGCGGTGGCGACGTCCGGCAGCAGCAGCATGTCGGACTCGTGGATGGCCTGGAACCCGCGGATCGAGGAGCCGTCGAAGGCGAGGCCGTCGGTGAACACGCTGTCGTCGAACGACTCGACCGGCAGGTTGAAGTGCTGCATCACGCCGGGCAGGTCACAGAAACGTACGTCGACGAACTTCACGTCCTCGTTGGCGAGGTATCGCAGGAGTTCCTCGGAATTGGCGAACACACGTCCTCCTGGCAGGTCCACTCCGGTAGCTAACTACTGGCGACGCTATGGCCGGGGGGTTGCCCTGCCGTGTCTCGTCTGTTTCCGCCGTGTTACGTCGCTTGCGGAGCGTCATCCTAGCGCTCTCTGGTGCGGAATGTCGGAATTTTCGTCGACGGTCGAGGCGGCGTTACCCTGGCCGCTGTGACCGATACCGCCGCCACACCGGTGCCGCCCGCCACCGACCCCGCCTTCACCCCGCCCAGCCTCGGCCGCCGCTTCGGCGCCCTGATCATCGACTGGGTGCTGTGCCTGATGGTCGCCCGGGCCTTCTCCGACCCGGTCCGCGACGGCTGGCCGCCGGTCCTGGTGCTGATCCTGGAGTACGGCTTCTTCATCGGCCTGTTCGCCCAGACCCCCGGCATGTACCTGACCCGGCTGCGCTGCGTCTCCTGGGCCGACGGCGGCCGGATCGGGGTGCTGCGCGGACTGCTGCGCGGCTTCCTGCTGGCCCTGGTGGTGCCGGCCCTGCTCATGGACGAGCACCGGCGCGGCCTGCACGACCGGCTCGCCGGGTCGGTCGTCACCGACGCCCCGCGCCGCTGACCCGCACGAAGAAGGAGCCGGCCCCGCACGGGGAGCGGCTCCTTCTCGCGTACGCCGGAAGTCAGCGACCCCGGGTCTGCCGGAACGCGCCACGCGCCGGCCGCATGTTCTTCGGGATCGCGCCCTTGGGCATCTGCGGTCGCGCCGTGAGCGCCTTGAGCCGCTTGTCGAGGGCGTTGACGTCCTTCGGGGACAGGGCGCGGGGCAGCCGCATCAGCGTCATCCGCAGCTTGCGGACCGGCAGCTCACCCTCGCCCTGCCCGATCACGTAGTCGTGCAGCGGAGCGGTGCCGATCACCTTCGCCAGGCGGCGCTTCTCCTGGCCGAGCAGGCCGCGTACGCGCTGCGGGTTGCCCTCGGCCAGCAGGATCACGCCCTGCCGGCCCACCACCAGGTGCACCATGTCCATCTGGGTGGTGGAGCTGACCGCCGGGGTGACCCGCCAGTCGCCGCGCATGCTCTCCATGATCTGCGCCGCCGCGCCCGGCTGCCCCTCGGCGGCGTTCATCATCGCCTTGTTCGAGCGCAGGTTGAGCACGATCAGCACGGCCAGCAGGGCGAGCAGGATGCCGATCGGCAACCAGAGCCAACCCCAGGCGAGCACCGCGACCACGGTGAGCGCGAGCGGGATCAGCACCGCCGCCGCGGTCAGCGGCGCGAACCACTTGTCCTGCTTGGCGGTGAACCGGAACACCATCCCGATCTGCTTCAGCCGCTGGCCGAACGAGACCTTCTCCTGGGGCTTTGCCATACCGCAGAGTCTAGTGGTCGGCGCGCACCCCGTTGATCCGTGGCCGCCCCTGCGCCGAGGGCTGAGTACCTTACCGCCGCGGCGGCCCGGATCGGCCCGCCGGTAAGGAGGCCGGGCGGGCGAAGATCAGGCGGCGTACCCATGCACCGGGGGCACCTTCGCGCGGAGAGTCGATCTCGACAGGGAGACACCGCACGACAGGGAGATCCGAGATGTTCGGCAACGACGCAGACCTCATCCTCAGCATCCACCGCAGCCACGCCGCCGAGTTGCAGGCCGACGCGGCGCAGGACCGGCTGGCCCGGTCGTTGCCGCGCCGGCACCCGCGCGGATGGCTCGGCCGCCGCCAGCACCACGCCCGTACCACCGACGCCCGCCGGTGACCGCACCGGCGCCACCGGCCGTCGCCGCTCTCGTGGGCATGGCCGCGAGGGCGTACGCCGGTCCGGCCGTCACGGGGGCGGCCGGACCAGCGGCTTCTGTCGGCCCGGTCGGGCCGGTCGGGTCGTCGGGGCGCCGTGGCATGCTCGACGGCGTGACCGTACGCGCCGCCAGCACCGTCCTCGTCGGCCGCCGGCCCGAGCTGGCCGCGCTCGGCGACGCGCTCGCCCGGTGCCGGTCCGGCGACCCGGCGACGGTGCTCGTCGGCGGTGAGGCGGGCGTCGGCAAGACCCGGCTGCTGGAGGAGTTCGGCACACAGGTGGACGCGGCCGGCGCGCGACTGCTGGTGGGCCAGTGCCTGGAGCTGGGTGAGGCCGGCCTGCCGTTCGCGCCGTTCGCCGCCGCGCTGCGCGACGTGCTGCGCCACGACGGGCCGGCCGCCTTCGCCGGCTACGAGGCGGAGTTCGCCCGGCTGCTGCCCGAGCTGGCGCGGATGCCGGCCGGTGTGGCCGCGCCCGCCGGGCCGGCCCTCGCCGACACCCCGCGCGGCTACCTGTTCGACCTGGTCGCCGACCTGTTCCGGCGGCTCGCCGAGGAACGCCCGCTGGTGCTGGTGATCGAGGACCTGCACTGGGCCGACCGGTCCACCCGCGATCTGATCGGCTTCCTGGTGCGGGCCGCCCGCGCCACCCGCCTGCTCGTCGTCTGCACCTACCGCACCGACGAGCTGCACCGAGGGCATCCGCTGCGGCCGTTCCTCGCCGAGCTGGACCGGGTTCGCGGCGTGGACCGGATCGAGCTGGGCCGCCTCGACCGGGAGGGCACCGCCACCGTGCTGGCCGACCTGCTCGGCGTCGAGCAGATCGCCCGGACGGTGGACGAGGTGCACGAACGGACCCAGGGCAACCCGTTCTTCATCGAGGAGCTGGCCGCCGCCGGTGGCCCGGTCGGCTGCGCGGCCATCCCGGAGACGCTGCGTGATCTGCTGCTGGCCCGCGTCGACCGGCTGCCCGAGCCGGCTCAGCGGGTGCTGCGGATCGCCGCCGCCGGGGGGACCCGCTTCGCCCACCAGATCCTCGCCGAGGTGGCCGGCCTGCCCGAGGCCGAACTGGAGGACGCGCTGCGCGCCGCCGTCGCCGGGCAGCTCGTGGTGGCCGACCCGGACGGCGACTACGAGTTCCGGCACGCGCTGGTCCGCGAGGCGGTGCACGACGACCTGCTGCCGGGCGAGCACGCGCGGCTGCACGCCCGGTACGCCGCCGCGATCGAGGCCCATCCGCACCTGGTCGCCGCCGGTCGCGCGCCGGCCGAGATCGCCCACCACTGGTACGCGGCACACGACCATGCGCGTGCGCTCACCGCGGCCCGGCTCGCCGCCGAGGCGGCGGCCGACCGGTACGCGTACGCCGAGCAGAGCCGGCTGCTGGAGCGCGTCCTGGAGCTGTGGGAGCAGGTGCCCGACGCCGCCGACCGGCTCGGCATGGACCACCTGCGGGTGCTGGAGGACACGCTGACCGCGGCGGTCACCGCCGGGGACCTCAGCCGGGCACTCACGCTCACCCGGGCCGCGCTGGCCGAGGTCGACCCCGACGCCGAACCGCTGCGCGCCGCGCGCCTGCTCGACCACCGGGGCCGGCTGTTCGCGCTGCTCGGCAAGAGCGACGGCGCGGCCGAGCTGCGCGAGGCGTACCGGCTGGCGGCGGGCGCGCCGCACGGCCCGGAACGCCTCGGCGTGCTCGCCGACATCGCGTCGCACCTGATGAAGGTCGACCCCCGGGAGGCCGCCTCGGTCGCCGCCGAGGCCGCCGCCGGCGCGTCCGAGGTCGGCACCGACCTGGTGCTGCTGCCCACCCGGATCGCCCTGCTGCACCGCATCGACGGCACGCCGGAGCGCGGGCTGGCCGAGCTGCGCCGGGTGGAGGCGCGGGCCCGGGCCGCAGGCGACTCGTGGGCTCTGGTCAGCGCCCTGGTCTTCCTCTCCGACGTGCTCTACGAGCTGGGCCGCTACGACGAGTCCGAACAGGCGGCCGCGGCCGGGGTGAGCGAGGCACGCCGGGTCGGCATCAGCCGCTCGATCGGGGCGTACCTGCTGTCGAACCGGGCCGAGGCGCTGATCGCGCTGGGCCGCTGGGACGAGGCGGACGCCACCTGCGCCGAGGCGGCCCGGATCGACCCGCCCGGTGTGTCCGGGCTGCACTGGCTGCAACTGCGCGCGGGGCTCCACCTGGCCCGCGCCCACCCCGGCGCGGACGAGGTCGTCGGGCGGGCGCTGGCGTTCCTCGGCCGGCCTTACCTCTGGCCGAACCACCGGCTGCCGCTGCACGAGCTGCGCGTCGAGGCCGCGCTCGCTGCCGGCGACCGGCCGGAGGCGGTACGCGCGGCGCGCGCCGCCCTGGCCGACGCGCACCTGACCGACCTGCCCCGCGAGGGCTGGCCGGTGCTGAACGCGGTGGCGCGTACCGCCGCGTTGACCGGGGACGCGACGCTCGCCGCCGACGTGTCGGCGGTGGCCGCCGCGCTGCCCGCCCGGCATCCGGCCGAGCACGCCCACGCCGCCCACGTCACGGCGATCCTCGGCGGGATGACGCCCGCCGGTCCGGCCGGCGGGCTCGCCGCGTGGCGGGCGGCGGTGGCGGCGTGGCGTACGGCCGGGCAGCCGTACCCGCTGGGCCGGGCGCTGCTGGGGCTGGCCGAGGCGGCAGCGGCGGCCGGTGAGCGCGACGAGGTGGCCGCCGGGGTGCGGGAGACGGCCGAGCTGGCCGCCCGGCTGGGCGCCACCCCGCTGGGCGAGCAGGCGGCGACGCTGGCCCGCCGGGTCGGGCTGCGGGGCACCGGGCGACCGGGTCCGGACCTGCTGACCAGCCGGGAGCGGGAGGTGCTGCGGCTGGTCGCCGAGGGGCACAGCAACAGCCGGATCGCCGAGCGGCTCTTCATCTCGCCGAAGACGGCGAGCGTGCACGTGTCCCGGATCATCGCCAAGCTCGACGTGACCAACCGGGTGGAGGCCGCCGCGCTGGCCCACCGCCTCGGCCTGCTCGAAGCTGCGCCGCCGGGCCTGCGTCAGCGGCGCGGCAGGTAGATGCGCCAGCCGGGCACCGTGACCACGTCGAGCATGCCCGGTGCGGTGCCGACGCGCTGGTCCAGCCGCGCGGCCAGCGGTGAGCCGGCCGGTGCCACCCACGCGGCGTCCGGGTCGGCCGCCACCTCCCGCCGGTACGCGGGCAGCCTGTCGAACCCAGGGCTCAGGTCGTCGTCGACCACGGCACAGAGCACGTTCTCGCCCGTCGCGTAGGTGAGCCGGTTGCACGTCCAGTAGCCGCCGCGTACGTGCCGGACGTCGAGCGCGCCGAGCGTGTCCACGAGCGACCGGTGCCGGTCGGCCTCGGCGTGCACGTCGGGCGCGGTACGGATCACGTCCACAGTGGCCGCCGCACCGGTGCCGAGCACGCCCGCGAGCACCGCCAGCGCCCCGGCCCCCGCCACCCGGGCCATCCCGCGCCGCCGGGCAGCGGGGCGGGCCGTCCGGCGGGCGGCGAGCGGGCGGGCGGCCCGCCACAGTGGCCAGAGCAGGGCGGGCACGGCGACCGCCAGGCACGACAGGTAGCGGCTGCTCTCGATCGGCGTCCGCCCGGCCGCGTTGCTCACCGCGTACGCGGCGAGGACGCCCGCCGCGCCGCCGAGCAGCGCCAGCCGTACCCCGGCCGACACCCGCTCCGGCGAGGGCGGGCCGCCGGGAGCACGGCGGAGCGTGTGCCACGCGGCGAGCACGGCGAGCACCAGCAGCACCGGGAACGCGACGGCCCACCAGAGCTGCCAGGTGGCGCACCGGCCGGGCGAGCAGAAACCCATCGCCAGCGGCGGCCCGAGGACCAGCCCGCCGTGCAGCCGGTCCACCCAGTCCGCCGGTGCGCCCGTGCCACCTGCCGCCAGCACCGCGGCCACCGGGTTGCGGCCGTGCCGGATGCTGTCGGCGAGCATCGGCGCCGCGCCCAGCAGCAGCGCACCGGCCAGCACCATCCCGGCCCGTCCGGCCAGTTCCCGCCACCGCCACGCCACGAGCAGCGCGCCGAGCGTCAGCACGTACGGCAGGATCAGCGGGTCCACCCAGAGCAGCACCCCGGCGATCAGCCCCCAGGCCGCCCAGCGGGGCAGCCGCGCGCCCGCCCCGGTCACACAGAGGCCGACCGTCAGCAGCGCCAGCGCGGCGCCGGCCGGGTTCAGCTCCGGGTAGCCGCCACCGGCGATGAGCTGGTTCTTCACCACCCGGTCGGAGCCGAGCGCCAGCACGGCGACGACGAGCAGCGCGTACCAGCGGTCACCGCCGAGTCGCCGGGTCAGCCGCCAGGACAGCAGCAGGAACAACGCGTACAACGCCAGCGTGGGCAGCCGCAGTACGAGCACCGACGGCCCGGCGAGCGCTACCAGCGGCGCGGCCAGGTACGCCTCCAGCGTGCCCATGTACGCCTGGCCGTAGAACCACACCGGGAAGCCGTCACCATCGGCGATGTGCAGGGCGGCCAGCCCCATCGTCGCCTCGTCGCTGTTCGCGGGCGGCACGTCGGCGAACAGCAGCGCCAGCCGGTAGCCCACAGCGGCGAACCCGACGAGCACCGCGAGCAGCGTCGGAGACGGCAGCCGCCGGGGCGTAGGAGGGCGCACGGTCTCGCGTGGCTCCTCGCGTACCCCGGCGGTCATGCCTGTGATCATGACATCCGGCGCGCGGCGGTGGTGGGCGACGCGGTGACCGGCCGGCCTCAGCCGGCGACGGCGACCTGCTCGCGGGCGGCGAGCGCCTGCTGGTAGAGGCGGCCCGCGCGGTACGACGAGCGGACCAGCGGGCCGCTCATCACGCCCGCGAAGCCGATCTCCTCGGCCTCCTCGCGCAGCTCGACGAACTCCTCCGGCTTCACCCAGCGGGTCACCGGGTGGTGCCGGGGGGAGGGGCGCAGGTACTGCGTGATGGTGATCAGCTCGCAGCCCGCCTCGTGCAGGTCGCGCAGCGCCTGGGACACCTCGGCGCGTTCCTCGCCCATGCCCAGGATCAGGTTGCTCTTGGTGACCAGGCCGTCCGCGCGGGCCTGGCGGATCACGTCCAGCGAACGCTCGTAGCGGAACGCCGGCCGGATGCGCTTGAAGATGCGCGGCACCGTCTCCACGTTGTGCGCCAGCACCTCGGGCCGCGAGCCGAAGACCTCGGCGAGCTGCTCGGGCACCGCGTTGAAGTCGGGGATCAGCAGCTCGACACCGCAGCCGGACTGCAGCGCGTGGATCTGCCGGACCGTCTCGGCGTAGAGCCAGGCGCCGCCGTCGGGCAGGTCGTCGCGGGCGACACCGGTGATGGTCGCGTACCGCAGGCCCATCGCCGCCACCGACTCGGCGACGCGCCGGGGCTCGTCGGCGTCGAACTCGGCCGGCTTGCCGGTGTCGATCTGGCAGAAGTCGCAGCGCCGGGTGCACTGGTCACCACCGATGAGGAAGGTGGCCTCCCGGTCCTCCCAGCACTCGTAGATGTTGGGGCAGCCGGCCTCCTGGCACACCGTGTGCAGCCCTTCGCGCGAGACGAGCCCGCGCAGCTGGGTGTACTCCGGGCCCATCTTGGCCTTCACCTTGATCCACGGCGGCTTGCGCTCGATCGGCGTCTCGGCGTTGCGCGCCTCGATCCGCAGCATCCGCCGCCCCTCGGGGGCGACAGTCGCGGTGCGCGCTGGCTGCTCAGTCGTCGGCGCGGATTGCTCGATCGTCACAAAACCGAGCGTACGCCGGTCGGCGCCGGTCGATGAACGGCGGGCGACGGCCGTCACGCCCGAATCGCTGTGACACCGGACACCAAGGGCGAAAAAACCCGGTCACAGCGACGCCTGCGCGGTGCTAGCGTGCCGGGCAGAGCTGTGACGGAGCCGAGTAACGGACCGTTCCGCCAGTACAGAGAGCCGCCGGTTGCTGCGAGGCGGTCTGGCGCCGGTCCGCGAAGACCCTCCCGAGCTGCGGGAAGAACGGCGCGTCGCGCCCAGTAGAGCCCGTCCGGCCGGCCCCGGTGAAAAGGCGACGAACGAGGCTCCCGCTTCGGCGGGGGCGAAGGTGTGGTGGCACCGCGAGGTTCCCGCTCGCCCACACCTCCCTGGGGATCGCGTTGCGATTGGTCAAGGAGGTAGTCGTCGTGCAACGCATCCTGTCCACAGAACTCCCCGCCCAGGTGGGCGCCGTCGTGCGGCTCGCCGGGTGGGTCCACCGCCGCCGGCTGCTCAAGTCGGTGGCCTTCCTGATCCTGCGGGACGCCGCCGGGCTCGCCCAGGTGGTGGTCGCCGCACCCGCCGTGCGCGAGCAGGTCGAGGCGCTCACCGAGGAGACGGTCGTCGAGGTCGTCGGCACGGTGGTCGCGAACCCCGCCGCGCCCGCCGGGGTCGAGGTCGTCGAGCCGACGGTACGTCTGCTCGGGCCGCCCGCCGTCCCGCCCCCGTTCGACCTGTACCGGCCGGTGCTCACCGCCACCCTGCCCACCCAGCTCGACCACGCGCCGGTCGCGCTGCGGCACCCGGTCCGGTCCGCCGCGCTGCGGATCTCGGCGGCGGCCGTGTCCGGCTTCCGGGCCACGCTCGACCGCGAGGGCTTCGTCGAGGTGCACACGCCGAAGGTGGTCGCCTCGTCCACCGAGAGCGGGGCGAACGTGTTCGCGCTGGACTGGTTCGGGCGGCCCGCCTATCTGGCCCAGTCGCCGCAGTTCTACAAGCAGCTCATGGTCGGCGTCTTCGAGCGGGTCTACGAGGTGGGGCCGGTGTTCCGCGCCGAGCCGCACGACACGGTCCGCCACCTGGCCCAGTACACGTCGCTCGACGTCGAGCTGGGGTTCGTGGCCGACCACCGGGACGTGATGGCGGTGCTGCGGGACACCCTGGCCGGGATGCTCGACGCCGTGGCCGACCGGGCCGGCGGTGCGCTGGCCACGCTGGGCGTGACGGTGCCGGCGGCACCGGCCGAGATCCCGGCGGTGCACTTCACCGACGCGCTGAAGATCGCCGGAGCGCCGGCCGACGAACCCGACCTGGCGCCGGCGCACGAGCGGGCGCTGGGGGAGTGGGCGCTGCGCGAGCACGGCAGCGACTTCCTCTTCGTCACCGGCTATCCGATGGCGAAACGCCCCTTCTACACCCACCCGGACCCGGCCCGGCCCGCGTACTCAAACGGTTTCGACCTGTTGTTCCGGGGCGTCGAGCTGGTCACCGGCGGGCAGCGGCTGCACCGGCACGCCGACTACCTGGCCGCGCTCGCGGCGCGGGGCGAACCGGTGGAGCCGTACGCCGGGTACGTGGACGCGTTCCGGCAGGGCATGCCGCCGCACGGCGGCTTCGCGATCGGGCTGGAGCGGTTCGTCGCCCGGCTCACCGGCGCGGCGAACGTCCGGGAGGTGACCGCCTTTCCGCGCGACCTGCACCGCCTCACGCCCTGACGACGGGCCGGTGCGGCCTGCTCCCTGCCGGCCGGGGGGCTTGCTCGTCGGCGTTTCGCCGGCGCCCTGGTTGGCGGAGGGCGGCTCAGTGGCGACTGAGAGTGAGGAAGGGGCACGTCGTCGATTGTCACGTTCGGTGATGGCGTGTCCGGGGTCGCCGGGAGGCCCTGGTGGCTGACGGATCGCGCTGAACAGGGGTTATGACGAACGGCGGCCGAGCGGGAGGGATGGGTTTCTGCGCCCTTTGCTCTGCAGCCGCGGGCGCAATGATCGACCATGAGTTACCGCTGCGTATCCGGCTGCAGAGCAAAGTCGCCAGGAGGACGTATGCCTCGGGTGCCGGAACGTCGCTCACGGTGACGACCGTCAGATCGGATCCGGAGGGCGGCGAGCCGGACCGGTCGGCCACCGCGCGTCGAGCGGACGCGCGGTGGCCGAGGGCGGGGGAGAGAGGGCGGTCAGGCCGGGCCGAGCAGGTCCCAGGGGTTGCCGGCGATGTCCCGGAAGACGGCGACGCGGCCGTACGGCTCGGTGCGGGGTGGCCGGACGAACTCGACGCCCGCGTCGAGCATCCGGCGATACACCGCCTCGAAGTCGTCGACCCGGAGGAAGAAGCCCACCCGGCCGTGGGTCTGGTCGCCGACCGCACCGGACTGGTGCTCGCCGTCGGCGCGGGCCAGCAGCAGGCCGGTGCCGCCGCCGGGCGGGCGTACCACCACCCAGCGTTTGGGCCGGCCGTCGTTCGTCAGAGAGGGCGTGTCCTCGGTCAGTTCGAAGCCGAGCACCTCGGTGAAGAAGGAGATCGCCGGGTCGTACTCGGTCACGACGAGCGTGACCAGGTCGAGCCGCACGGGGGCTCAGACCCGGGTCAGCGTCGGCAGGTGCCGTTCGACCACCGGCAGCACGTCGGCGACGGTGATCGGCCGGCCCAGCTCGGCGGTCAGCGAGGTGACCCCGGCGTCGCGGATGCCGCAGGGCACGATCCGGTCGAAGAAGCCCAGGTCGCAGTCGCAGTTGATGGAGAAGCCGTGCAGCGTGACGCCGCGGGCCACCCGGATGCCGATCGCGGCCACCTTGCGGGCCGGGCCCCTGTCGTCCTCCGGCACCCACACGCCGCTGCGGCCCTCGACCCGGCCGGCGGCCAGCCCGAACTCGGCGCAGACGTCGATCAGCAACTGCTCGGTGCGGCGGACGTAGGCGACCACGTCGACCGGGTCGGGCAGCCGGACGATCGGGTAGCCGACGAGCTGCCCCGGGCCGTGCCAGGTGATCTTCCCGCCGCGGTCCACGTCCACCACCGGGGTGCCGTCCATCGGCCGGTCCCACGGCTCGGTGCGCTTGCCGGCGGTGTAGACGCTGGGGTGCTCCAGCAGCAGCACGGTATCGCCCCGCTCGCCGGCCACCACCGCCTCGTGCAGCCGGCGCTGTTCGTCCCAGGCGGCCTGGTAGTCGAGCAGGCCGGCGTGGACGGCGGTCAACCCGGAAGTCGTCACGCTCACCCGTCCAGCCTAGTCCCGCCGTCCGGGAACCGGACCCGTGAGCCTCGTCGCGTCAGTCCGGCACCCGCCACAGCCAGACGTCCTCCACCCGCTCGGGCGGGCCCAGCAGCGCGGTGGCGGTGCGCCGCAGCGCCTCCTCGTCGACGTCGAACTTGGCGCCGTGCACCCGGTCCGGCAGCACCACCGCCTGGACGCCCCAGTAGCGCAGGTCCGCCCGGGACTCGCGGATGCTGCCGTCGGTGATGATCGGCACCAGCCCGGTCCGGCCGGCCTGGTCCATCAGCGAGTCGAAGGTGCGCGGCACCGGACCGATCCGGCCCCGGCCCTCCGGCCCGCCCGGCCCCAGGAAGAACCCGGACGGGATCCGGAACTCACCCTGCCGGTGGGCGAGCGCGTACGCCTGCCAGCGCTGCCCGTCCGGGTAGACGTCGACGGTCAGCGGCAGCGGGGTGAGCACCCCGTCGGGCGGGACGTAGCGCTGCCAGGCACCGGTGGTGACGAACGCCGGGACCGGTTCCCGGACGCTTGTCAGCAGCGGCGTGGGCACCAGCGGCAGCAGCGCCGCGACGAAGCCGAGCGCCCAGGCGAACCCGCTCACCCGGTGCCGGGGCGGGCGGGCGCGCAGCGAGTCGATCGCGTACGCCAGCAGCAGGCCGATGACCGGCGCGACCACCAGCGCCAGCCGGGACGGCAGGGCCGCGTTTATCACCGGCAGGTTGTCCAGCACCCCGAACGGCAGCGTCTGGTCGAAGCGGCGGCCGTTCCACTTGACCGACGGGCCCCAGGACAGCACCGCGAAGACCACCGCGGTCACGCCGAGCGCCGCGAGCGTGGCCCGGAACGCGCGGTCCGCGCGCCGCCACAGCAGCGCGAAGCAGGCCACGGCGAGCAGGAGCAGCGGTACGCCGAAGAACGAGTTCTCCTCGGTCGGGTTGGGTGCCAGCGAGGTGCCCCACCCGGCCCAGCCGGCGAGCGAGCGGCGCGGGAACGACCCGTACGCGGCGATGTCCTCGGAGTGGATCAGCGGGTCGAACCCGGTGCCGTGGAACCGCTGCGGCCCGAGGAAGTGCAACCAGAGCGGGTACGCCAGCAGCGCCCCGGCGACGAGTGCTGTCACGCCCAGCCCGGCCGCCATACGGGGCAGCGCGGCGCGCGCCTCGGACCGGCGGGCCGGGTGCAGCGCCCAGACGGCGAGGAACACGCCGAGCGCCAGCGCGGTGAAGAACAGCCCTTCTGCGGCGATCGAGAACGCGACAGCCACCAGCAGGCCCAGCACGATGCCGCCGGTGACCGCCCGGCCGGGCCGGCGCAGCCGGAACACGCCCCAGATCAGCAGCGGCACCAGCCATCCGGCGGTCCAGTTCAGGTGCGCGTTCGCGTGCGACACCATCGCCGGGCAGAAGGCGATGAACAGCGCGCCCACCGCGGCGGCCAGCCGGCTGCGCACCAGGTGGCGGCTGAGCAGCCAGTACCAGGCCACCGCCGTCGCGGCCAGGTTGAGCGTCAGGATCACCAGGAACGTCGCGGGCGGCCCGATCAGGTAGGTCAGCGGCGCGAAGACCGCCGCGTACACGGTGATCGAGGTGTTCACCGCGAGGTTCACCCCGTCCGGGACGTTGATCAACGTGGTGTACAGCGGGTTCTGCCCGTGGGTGAGCGCGTGCCCGCCGAACGCCAGCAGCCACTCGAACAATGCCTGGTCGCTGGAGTTGACGGTGATGGCGCGGCTGTTCGGATCCCGCCACATGCCACTTGTCACCCAGAGGGCGAGGGCCAGCGCGGCGAGCGTGACCAGCAGGTCGGCACGCCGGTCGCGGACGCGTGTCGGCGCCGGGCCGGTGGCCGGGGACGGGGAGGAGGGCACGCAGCGGACGTTACCAACCGGACCTGGGCAGACCGCCCGGACGCGGAACTCGCCCGCACACTTCGGCGGTCGTGAATGTGTGAGCGGCGGCCATTCCGGTGTGACGAAACGCAGCCGTAACGTCTCGGCAACCCGGAGGTGACTCAGTTCACATTCCACGATCGGGAGGTCCCGTGCCCCGCTCCTCATCCCTCATCGCCCGCGTCGCCGGGGCGGCGGCCGGGGTCGTGCTGGCCGCGGCCACCGCGCTGGTCGCCGCCCTCCCCGCCCAGGCCGCCACGCTCACCCAGGTCACCGGCTTCGGCTCCAACCCCGGAAACCTGGCCATGTACGCGTACCGCCCGGACGGCCTGCCGGCCGGCGCGCCCGCCGTGGTGCTGCTGCACGGCTGCGTGCAGAACGCCTCCACCTACGTCGCCAACTCCGGCTGGCAGAAGTACGCCGACCAGTGGAAGTTCACGCTCATCGCGCCGCAGCAGCCCAGCGGCAACAACGCCAACTCCTGCTTCAACTGGTTCGAGACCGGCGACACCGCGCGCGGCCAGGGCGAGGCGCTGTCGATCAAGCAGATGGTCGACTACGCGAAGACCACGTACGGCACCGACGGCACCCGGGTCTACGTCAGCGGCCTCTCCGCCGGCGGCGCGATGAGCGCGGCCATGCTCGCCGCCTACCCGGACGTCTTCGCCGCCGGCTCGATCATCGCCGGCGTCCCGTACCGCTGCGCCACCAGCACCGTCACCGCGTTCAGCTGCATGAACCCGGGCGTGGACAAGACCCCGGCGCAGTGGGGCGACCTGGTCCGGGGCGCGTACGCCGGCTACTCCGGCAAGCGGCCCCGGGTGGCGATCTGGCACGGCACCAGCGACACCACTGTGGCGACCGCCAACGCCGCCGAGTCGCGGGACCAGTGGACGAACGTGCTGGGCGTGTCGACGACCCCCACCAGCACGTCCACGCTCCCGGCCGGCACGGGCCTGGAGGTCTACGGCGCCGACCAGGTACGCCTCTACCGGGTCTCCGGGATGGGCCACGGCACCCCCGTCGACCCGGGTACGGGCGCGGACCAGTGCGGCACCGCCGGGGCGTACTTCCTGGACACCATCTGTTCGACGTACCGGGACGCGGTCTTCTTCGGGCTCGGCGGCGGTGGCGCCTCGCCGAGCCCGGCCCCGACGGCGACCGCGTCGCCCAGGCCGACCGCCTCGCCCACACCGACCGCGTCACCCACGCCCACTGCCGCGCCGGTCTGCGTCACCGCCAGCAACTACGCGCACGTGGTGGCCGGGCGGGCGTACCAGTCCGGCGGGTACGCCTACGCGCTCGGCAGCGGGCAGCGGATGGGCCTCTACAACACCTTCTACACGAGCACGCTCAAGCAGACCGGGCCCGCGTACTGGGTGATCGGCTGCTGAACCGCCGCGCCGCCCTCGCCGCTCAGCCGGTGAGGGCGGCGCGCAGCGCGCCCTGCAGGTCCGGATGCGTCCACGGGAAACCGGCCCGGTCCAGCACCCCCGGCAGCACCCGCGTGCTGGTCAGCGCCTCCTGCGCGAAGCCGCCGAGCGCCACCTTCAGCGCCAGCGCCGGGATCGGCATGATCGCCGGGCGGTGCAGCTGCCGGGCCAGCTCGCTGGTGAACTCGGCGTTGGTGACCGGCGCCGGGCCGACCACGTTCACCGCACCGGCCACGTCGTCGCGGGCGAGCAGGAACTTCGCGGCGTCGAGCCAGTCCCGCATCGCGATCCACGGCAGCCACTGCCGCCCGTTGCCCAGCTTGCCGCCGACGCCGAGCCGGAACGGCAGGAGCTGCGGCTTGAGCAGGCCGCCGTCGCGGTGCAGCGGCAGTCCGGTACGCAGGCGCACCACCCGTACGCCGGCATCCTCGGCCGGACGGGTCGCGGCCTCCCAGACCCGGCAGACGTCGGCGAGGAACCCCTCGCCGGCCGGCGCCTCCTCGGTGACCGTCCGGTCGCCGGTGTTGCCGTACCAGCCGACTGCGGAGGAGTTCAGCAGCACCGCGGGCCGGTCGGCGGCGGGCAGGCCGGCGATCGTGATGGCGAGCGTGGTGGTGCTGTCCACCCGGCTGGTCCGGATCAGCCTCCGGTACTCGTCGTTCCACCGCTTGTCGCCCACCCCGGCACCGGCCAGGTTCACCACCGCGTCGGCCTCGGCGACGCACTGCGGGTCCAGTTGCGCGGCGGACGGGTTCCACTGCCGCTCGGCGGGTGTGCGTGGTGGGCGGCGGACCAGGCGGGTGACCTGGTGGCCGTCCGCGGCGAGGCAGTCGACAAGTCGGGTGCCGAGGAAGCCGGACACGCCGGCCATGAGGATCCGCATGCTTCCATCTTCGAGTACGGAGCGCGATTCGGATGCGTGGAGCGAAATCACTCACTCGTCACACCCGCGTGCGCAGTAGTTGTTCGGGCGGGTCAGGCGTCGGCCGGGGCGGTGCGCAGGTCGGCGAGCAGACGTTCCACCTCGGCGAAGGCCGCCTCCGGCAACGGCCCGTACGCCAGCGCGCCGATGTTCTCCTCGGCCTGCGCCACGGTCCGGCAGCCGGGGATCGGCAGCGTGTGCGGGCTGCGCGCGAGCAGCCAGCCCAGCGCGCCCTGGGCGAGGCTCCGGCCGTCGGAGGTCAGCGCCTCGCGGACCCGGGCCACCCGCTGCGCCCACTCGGCGCGCGGTACGCCGCCGGTGAACCAGTCCAGCCACTCCGGTGCCACGCCGCGCACGTCGTCGCCGCCCCGGGCGGCCGGCGCGTCCTGGTACTTCGCGGTGAGCAGGCCCATCGCCAGTGGCCCCCGGTTCAGGGCGGCCAGGTCGAACTCCGCGCACACCGCGAGCATCGCGGCGTTGTCCCGCAGCACCGACTGGTCGTGCTGGATCGCCGCGCAGTGCGGTCCGGCCTCGGCGAAAGCGCGCGCCGAGGCGGGGTCGTCGGTGCTCCAGCCGTACGCCCGGATCTTGCCCTCGGCGACCAGATCCTCCAGTGTGCCGACAAGGTCGATCGCCCGCGGCACCGGCAGGCCGCCCAGGTGGAGCTGGTAGAGGTCGACGTGGTCGGTGCCGAGCCGGCGCAGCGAACCCTCCAGGCTGCGCCGCGCGTACTCGGCGCTGGCGTCCTCGCCGAGCGCCTGGCGGGTCTCCTCGTCGGTGGGGTAGCCGAACTTGGTGGCGATGACCGCCCGGTCCCGGCGGCCGGCGAGCGCGCGCCCCAACACCCGTTCGCTGTGCCCCGCGCCGTAGTTGCTGGACGTGTCGAACAGCGTCGCGCCCAGGTCGAGGGCCCGGTGCACGGTACGCACCGACTCGTCGTCGTCCACCTCACCCCAGCCGAGCGGTTGGCTGCCGTCCCAGAGCGGGCCGCCGATCGCCCAGCAGCCCATGCCGATCGCGCTGACCTCGATGCCGCTGCGGCCCAGCCGTCGTGTCGTCGTCATGCGCCACAGTGTTCACGTTCGAGTGGGCTCGAAGTCCAGCTCTTTTCCCGCCAGCCGGGGCAGGATCGGGGCGAGCGCGTCGACGGCTCCGGCGCGTACCACGAAACGGGTGACGCCCCAGCGGCGCCGGTGCCCGGCCACCGCCGAGACGATCTCGTCGGGCGTGCCGGCTAGCACGAACGGGGTGGCCAGCACCTCCGCCGGGGTGAGCCCGGTCTCGGCGGCCGTGCCGGCGGCGGCCGCCTCGGCGTCGTCGGTCACGGCGACGTGCTGGACCAGCGCCTCCAGGACCGGCGGCGTCTCCCGGCCAGCCGCACCGGCCGCCACCTGCGCGAGCTGCGCCTCGATCTGGTCGGCCCGCCAACGGACGGTGTGCTGGTGGCCGTCGGGCAGCGTCCGGCCCAGGCCGGCCAGGCCGACCACGTCGGCGTGCCTCCCCGCCCAGCGCAGCAGCGTCGAGTTGGCGGTGCCCACCGTCAGCGGGATCCGGTCCTGGACGGGACGGGGCCGGTCGAGCCGTGCGGCGTACGTCGTCAGGTCCTCGGTGTCCACGGTGACCTCGTCGCCGGCCAGCAGCGCCCGTACCGCCTCGGTCACCTCGACGCAGCGGCGGACCCGGCCGGCGACGTCCGGGCGCTCGCGCCCGACGGCCCGCCACTCGGCCGGCGTGTGGCCCGCGCCGACGCCGAACCGGGCCCGCCCGCCGGAGACCACGTCCAGGGTGGCCACGTCGGCGGCGAGCAGGATCGGCTCCCGGACGCCGGCATTGGAGACGTACGAGCCCAGGCCCAGCGTGCTGGTCACCGCCGCGGCGGCGGCCAGCGCGACGAACGGCGACGCGCAGGAGCCGGGGTGGTCGGCCGCGAACAGCGCGTCGAAGCCGGCCGCCTCGACGGTACGGGCCAGCTCGGTCCAGCTCGCCGCGTCTGTGGGGTGGGCCTGTACGGAGAAGGTCGCCATCGCCCCAGCATCGGCGCGCGCCGGGCCGCGGGCCACCCCGCGCGCGCCGATTCTGCCGACGGCCGAACCGTAAGGAAGGGCCCCTTCTTAACGCCTGAGGAGGTGAAAGGGCCCCTTCTTAACAGCCGGGCACCGGGGTTCACTCGCCCTCGTCGGGCCGGTCGTGCCAGCGGGCCCGCCAGGCCGCCTCGTGCGCCTCGTGGCTGGCGCGTTCCTCGAACACCAGCTTCCGCAGCGCGTGCCGGCCCTCGGCGAAGACGATCACCTCGACGGCCACCATGCCCACCGTGACGGCCGTCAGCAGGCCCAGCGCCGCCAGCCCCGGCACCCGCTCCGCGACCGGGATGGTCACGCCGAGCAGCAGCGCCGTGCCGACCCGGGTCCAGCTCAGCGTGTGCAGGGTACGCAGCTGGAACAGCATGTTGCCGCAGAGGTAGCAGATGACGCCGCCGAACAGCAGCGGCACGCCGGGACCGTGTGCCGGCTCGCTCGGCGGCACGTTCGGGTCGGCGATGTCGTGCACGATCGTCTCGGCGCCGAGCGCGAACAGGATGATGCCCGCGATCATGGGCAGGAACAGGTACGCGTACGCGTCCCGGGCCATCGCCACCCGGGGGCCGTCCTGCGCGGCGTGCAACGCGATCCGGGCGGCCGGCCCGACCATGTCGTAGTGCGCCCACCAGAGCGCGGCGGTGAAGAAGATGCCGAGCACCGACGCCGCCACGGCCGGCCAGGTGGGCGGCTGCCCGAGCAGGTTGCTGCCCACGCCGACCGAGATGACCGACTCGCCCAGCGCGATGATCAGGATGAGGTCGTACCGCTCGGTCCAGTGTTCGGCCGACGCGACGCCCCAGCCCCAGGTGCCGGCGAGTATGCCGGTGCCGTACTGGAGCAGGATGGCGGCGCCCCACAGCACGTCCCGGAGCACGGCCGCCGAGAACAGGTCGTCGATCCTCGGCGGCAGCAGTGCGGCGATCAGCAGCAGCGCGGTGCTGCCGATCAGCTCCGGGGCGAACCGGATCAGCTGCCGGCGCTCGTTCGGGCTGTCCCGGACGGCGTGCCGGTAGAGCAGCAGGTGCACCAGCCGCAGGACGGTGTAGCTGAGCGCCGCGACCATCGGCCCGGCCGCGTTGCCGCGCGGGTCGCGGAACGCGTTCGGCAGCGACAGCGCGAACGTGAACAGCGCGGCCATGCCGACCGTCATGAGCACCGGGACGAAGCCCTCGCCGAGGCGTACCCGGGTGGCGACCACGCTGTGCACCACCCACGACCACCAGAGCACGGCGAGGACCAGCAGGGCGTGCAGCAGCGCCCCGCCGGTCACCTGGAGCGCGGTGGCCCGGGTGATGATGAAGAACGAGAAGACGAAGACCAGGTCGAAGAAGATCTCGAACCGGTCGACCCGGGCGCCCGGGGCCACCGGCACGGCCGGCCCCAGGCGTCCCCGCCACCCGTACGAGCCCACCGGCCGAGTCTGTCAGCGCGCGTCCGGGCCGCGGGGCGATTCCGGTCAGCCCGGCCGGCGGCGTAACCCGTCCCGGCACGAGAAGGGGCGCGCGGCGTGTCGCCGCGCGCCCCTCGATCCGTCTCGGATCTACAGACCCAGCTCGGCCTCGAAGTTGCCGCCCTCCAGCCGCTCCTTCACCGCGGTGAGGAAGCGGGCCGCGTCGGCGCCGTCGATCAGCCGGTGGTCGTACGACAGAGCCAGGTAGACCATCGACCGGATCGCCACGACCTCGCCCAGCTCCGCGTCGTTGACCACGACCGGGCGCTTCACCACGGCACCCGTGCCGAGCATCGCCGACTGCGGCGACGGCACGATCGGGGTGTCGAACAGCGCGCCCCGGCTGCCGGTGTTTGTGAGCGTGAACGTCGCCCCGGCCATCTCGTCCGGGGTGATCTTGTTGGCCCGGGTGCGCTCGGCCAGGTCGGCGATCCGCTTGGCCAGGCCACCCATGTTGAGGTCACCGGCGTTGTGGATGACCGGCGTGAGCAGCCCGCGCTCGGTGTCCACCGCGATGCCCAGGTGCTCGGCGCCCGGGTAGGTGATCGTCCCGCCGTCCAGGTCCATGCTGGCCTGGATGATCGGGTACGTCTGGAGCGCCTCGATCGCGGCCACCGCGAAGAACGGCAGGAAGGACAGCTTCACGCCGTGCTTGGCCTGGAACGAGTCCTTGGCCCGCGCCCGCAGCTTGGCGACCTTGGTGACGTCGACCTCGACGACGGTGGTCAGCTGCGCCGTCTCGTGCAGGGACTGCTGAAGACGCTTCGCGATGATCGAACGGATCCGCGGCAGCTTCTCCGTGGTGCCCCGCTTGACGCTCGGCTCCGGCTTGGCAGCCGGCTGGGCCGGGGCCGGTGCGGACGGGGCAGCGGCGGCGGCCGGCGCGGGCTTGGCGGCCTTCGCCTTCTCGGCCGCCTCCAGCACGTCCTGCTTGCGGATGCGGCCACCCACGCCGGTGCCCTTGAGTGAGCCCAGGTCCACGCCGTGCTCGGCGGCGAGCTTGCGCACCAGCGGCGTCACGTACCCGGCGGCGTCCTCGCCGTGCTCGGCCGGAACGCTCCGGCGCTGCGCGGCGGCCGGCGCTGCCGGCTGCGCGGCCTCCTCGGCCTTGACCGGCTGGGCGGACTGCTCCGCCTCGGCGGCCGGCTCGTTGTAGGAAGCGCCAGGGGTGGGCTCCTCGACCTTCGGCTCCGGCTTCGGCTCGGCCTTGGGCGCGGGCTTCGCCTCGGCCTTCGGCTCCGGCTTGGGCTCGGGCTTCGGCTCCGCCTTCGCGGGCGCGGCGCCGGCCACCCCGACGATCGCCAGCACGGCGCCGACGTCGGCGGTCTCGTCCTCGGCGACCTTGATCTCCTGCAGGGTGCCGGCGACCGGCGACGGGATCTCGGTGTCGACCTTGTCGGTGGAGACCTCCAGCAGCGGCTCGTCCACCTCGACGGTCTCGCCGACCTGCTTGAGCCAGCGGGTGACAGTTCCCTCGGTGACGCTCTCGCCCAGGGCCGGCATGGTCACCGGCGTGCCCTCGCCCGATGGCGCGGCGGCCTCGGCCGGCTCCTCGACGGCCGGCTGCTCGGCCTCGGCGCCCGGCTCGGCGGCGGCCTCGTCGGCCTCCTCGGCCTGCTCCGGCTCGGGGCCGGTGCCCTCGGCGGCGGCCGTCGGCTCGGTGGCCGGCTCGGCCTCCTGGGTGGGCGCCGCGCCGGCGTCCTCGCCCTCGCCCGCGATGACCGCCAGTTCGCTGCCGACCTCGGCGGTCTCGTCCTCGCCGACCACGATCCGGCTCAGCACGCCCGCCGCGGGGGACGGGATCTCGGTGTCGACCTTGTCGGTCGACACCTCGAGCAGGGGCTCGTCGACCTCGACGGTGTCGCCCTCCTGCTTGAGCCAGCGCGTGACGGTGCCCTCGGTGACGCTCTCGCCGAGCCGGGGCATGGTGACCGATACCGGCATGTTCTCCAGACTCCTTCATTCCCCTGGTGGGATCATCGCCCGTCGCCGGACGCCGCGGTTGTCGTGTCAGGCGTGCGCGTGCAGCGGCTTGCCAGCCAGGGCCAGGTGCGCCTCGCCCAGAGCCTCGTTCTGCGTCGGGTGGGCGTGCACGAGCTGCGCCACCTCGGCCGGGTACGCCTCCCAGTTGTAGATGAGCTGCGCCTCGCCGATCAGCTCACCGACCCGGGCGCCGACCATGTGCACGCCGACCACCGGGCCGTCGTCCACCCGGACCAGCTTCACGTGGCCGGCGGTCTTGAGGATCTGGCTCTTGCCGTTGCCGCCCAGGTTGTAGTTGTAGGTCTTGATCTTGTCGGCGCCGTACTGCTCCTTGGCCTTCGCCTCGGTCAGGCCGACCGACGCCAGCTCCGGGTCGCAGTAGGTGACGCGCGGGATGCCGGCCTCGTCGATCACGGCCGGGGTCTTCCCGGCGATCTCCTCGGCCACGAAGATGCCCTGCTGGAAGCCGCGGTGCGCGAGCTGCAGGCCGGGCACGATGTCGCCGACCGCGTAGACGTTCGGCACGCTGGTGCGCAGCCGCTCGTCGGTCAGCACGTAGCCGCGGTCCATCTTGACGCCCTGCTCCTCGTAGCCGAGGCCGGCGGTGTTCGGGCCGCGGCCCACGGCGACCAGCAGCAGCTCGGCCTCGACCGTGTCGCCGCCGGAGATGGTCAGCTTCACGCCCTTGTCGGTCTTCTCGACCTTCTCGAACGGCTTGCCGACCTTGAAGTTGATCTTCCGCTTGCGGAACGCCCGCTCCAGCGCCTTCGACGACTCCTCGTCCTCGGCGGCGACCAGGCGGGGCAGCGCCTCGACGATGGTCACGTCCACGCCGAAGGATTTCCAGACGCTGGCGAACTCGACGCCGATCACGCCGCCGCCGAGCACGATCGCCGAAGACGGGATGCGGTCCATGGTGAGCGCGTGGTCGCTGGTGATGATCCGCTCGCCGTCGACCTCCAGGCCGGGCAGCGTCTTCGCGTACGAGCCGGAGGCCAGCACGACGTTGCGGCCGGTGTAGCGCTTGCCGTCCACCTCGACCACGTTCTTGCCGACCAGCTTGCCCTCGCCGGCCACGAAGGTGATCTTCTTGCTGCTGCCCACCAGGCCCTGCAGGCCCTTGTACAGGCGGGAGATCACGCCGTCCTTGTACGAGTTGACCGCCGTGATGTCGATGCCCACCAGCTCGGCCTTCACGCCGAACTGCTCGGACTCGCGGGTCTGGTCGGCGATCTCGGCGGCGTGCAGCAGCGCCTTGGTCGGGATGCACCCGTTGTGCAGGCAGGTCCCGCCCAGCTTGCCCTTCTCGATGAGGGCGACGGAGAGATCCAGCTGGGCGGCACGCAGCGCCGCCGCGTAGCCGCCGCTACCACCTCCGAGGATGACGATGTCGAAGGTCGTGTCGTTCGGCTCGCTCACATCCAACTCCCAGGTCGCGTCACTGCATCGGGGGTTACGGCGGAGTAACAGGCACACCCCACCTCGGTCATCTTGTCACCACCACGGACCGGGCGCGTACCGAGGTGCCCAACGACACGTCGGTGACACGTACCCTTGGCACCGTCTTCGATCACGCGTGGGGGAGGAGTGGATTCGGTGGGGCTGTTCCGACGACGCAAGCGGGCGGCCCCGGCGAGCCGCGATCGCGCTGCCGACCGCGCCGATCTGGACCATTTGGAGAACTTCGTCCGGACCCGCAAGGGTGTCGAGGCGTACATCGAGCCCCGGACGACTGTCACCGAGACCACGATCATGCTGATCGCCGACGACGGCGAGTGGACCCGGCGCCGCGTCGGCGGGCCGGACGAGGCTCGCCGGTGGGCGCACCGGATCGCCATCCCGATCTACGACGTGCGGCTGATGGGCTACCCGCAGCGCATGCGCGACTACAACGAGCGCCGCAAGCGCCGTCCCGAGCTGTTCTGACGCGGGTGTTAAAAAGGGCCCCTTCTACAACGCGAGGCGTTAAGAAGGGGCCCTTCCTTACACGTCAGCCGTTGGTGGCGACGTCCTCGACCAGGTGCACGAGCGTACGCACCGGCACGCCGGTGCCGCCCTTGGTCCAGTAGCCGGTCGCCTCGCCCGAGTGGTAGCCCGGACCGGCGATGTCGATGTGCGCCCACGCCACGTCGTCGGTGACGAACTCGCGCAGGAACACGCCGCCCTGGAGCATGTGCCCGGCCCGGTCCATCCCGGCGTTCACCTGCGAGATGTCCGCGACGTCGGACTCCATGCCCTTGCGCACGTCGTCCGGCAGCGGCATCGGCCAGGCCGGCTCGCCGGTCGCGTCACCGGCCAACCGCACCCGCTCGCACAGCTCCGGGGTGCCCATCACGCCGGCGATCCGCTTGCCCAGCGCGATCACCTGCCCGCCGGTCAGCGTCGAGGTCTCGAACAGGTAGTCCGCGCCGTCCGCGCAGGCCCGCGCCATCGCGTCGGCAAGCACCATGCGGCCCTCGGCGTCGGTGTTGAGCACCTCCACCTTCTTGCCGTTGAACATGCTGATCACGTCGCCCGGCCGGTAGCTGGTGCCCGACGGCATGTTCTCCGCCATCGGCAGGTAGCCGGTGACCGTGACCGACGGCTTCAGCGCCGCGACCGCCAGCATGGCCGCGCCCACCGCCGCCGCGCCGGCCATGTCCGACTTCATCTCCCACATGCCCTGCGCCGGCTTGATCGAGATGCCGCCGGTGTCGAACGTGATGCCCTTGCCGACCAGCGCGACCCGCTTGCCGTTGCCGCCGCCCTCGGGGGTGTAGGTGAGCTTCACCAGCCGCGGCGGGGCCTCGGAGCCCTGCCCGACGGCCAGGATGCCGCCGTAGCCGCCGGCGGCCAGCGCCGCCTCGTCCAGCACCTCGACCTCCAGCCCCGCCTCGCGGGCGGCGGCGGAGACGACGTCGGCGAACGCCGGGGGACGCAGCTCGTTCGGCGCGGTGTTCACCCAGTCCCGGCTGGTCCGCACCGCGCCGGCCACCGCCTGCGCCCGCGCGACCTCGGCCTGCGCGGTCGCGTCGGCCGCGTCCGGCACCGCCACCAGCACCTCGGCCACCGGCTCCCGCCGGGCCGGCTGCGGCTTGGTCTTGTAGCCGGCGAACCGGTAGCCGCCCAGCAGCGCGCCCTCGGCGACCGCGCGCAGCGCGGCCGGGGCGTCGGCGTCGTCGGGCAGCGGCAGGGCCAGGGCGACGCGCGAGGCGCCGGCCAGCGCCCGCACCGCCGCGCCGGCGGCCCGGCGCAGCGACTCCGGCGCCGGAGCGGCGCCCGACGGCTCGGGGCCGAGGCCGACCGCCACGACCAGCGGCGCGGTCACCGTGCCCAGCGTGGCCAGCTTGATCACCTCGCCCGGGCCACCGGTCGCGCCCAGCAGGGCCAGCGTCTCGGTCAGCTTTCCGTCGAACGCGGCGGCGATGCTCTCCCCGCCGGTGGCCAGCAGCAGGGCGCGGGCGGGTGCGCCGCTGCCCGGCTCCGTGGTCTGGCTGTGCACGCCGATCACGATCGCGTCGACGGCGAGTTCGGCGGGGTCGGTGTCGACCAGGCTGAGGGTGGTGCGGGGCGATGTCACGAAAGCTACTCCGGGCGGGCCGGGCCGGCCGCGTCGTCGCGTACCGGCGATGAAGGTGTCTCCGGCGGCAACCTACCCGCCGGGAGGCGTGGCTGTCCCGCCGATGCGTGCCGACGGGATCCCGCCGATGCTATCCACAGCGGCCCCGGCCGGTAAGTTGCCACCCATGACCGAGGTGACCTCCGACGCCGCCGAGACCCGGCTGCGCCGCTCCCCGCTGCACGAGCGGCACACCGCGCTCGGCGCGAAGTTCGCCCCCTTCGGGGGCTGGCAGATGCCGCTCGAGTACGCCGGTGGCGGCGTGCTCAAGGAACACACGGCCGTCCGCGAGGGCGTCGGCGTGTTCGACGTCTCCCACCTGGGCAAGATCCGGGTCACCGGGCCGGGCGCCGCGGACTTCGTCAACGCCTGCCTCAGCAACGACCTCGGCCGGATCGGCCCCGGCCAGGCGCAGTACACGCTCTGCTGCGACGACGCGACCGGCGGCGTGGTGGACGACATCATCGCCTACCTGCACGCCGACGACCACGTCTTCCTGATCCCCAACGCCGCGAACACCGCCGAGGTCGCCCGCCGGTTGCGCGCCGCCGCGCCCGAGGGCGTCACCGTCACCGACGAGCACGAGGCGTACGCGGTGCTCGCCGTCCAGGGGCCGCGCTCCGCCGACCTGCTGGGCGCGCTCGGGCTGCCCACCGGGCACGACTACATGAGCTTCTCCACCGCCACGCTGGACGGTGTGGAGCTGACCGTCTGCCGCACCGGCTACACCGGCGAGCTGGGCTTCGAGCTGGTCGTGGCGTCCGAGCACGCGGTCGCCGTCTGGGACGCGCTCTTCGCGGCGGCAGGCGACGTACGCGCCTGCGGCCTGGCCGCCCGGGACACGCTGCGCACCGAGATGGGCTACCCGCTGCACGGACAGGACCTCTCCCCGGAGATCACCCCGGTGCAGGGCCGTTCCGGCTGGGCGGTGGGCTGGGACAAGCCGGCGTTCTGGGGCCGCGACGCGCTGCGCGCCGAGAAGGCCGCCGGCCCGGCCCGTACGCTGCGCGGCCTCGCCGCCGTCGACCGGGCCATCCCGCGACCCGGCATGGCCGTGTACGCGGGCGACCGGCGGGTCGGCACCGTCACCAGCGGCACGTTCAGCCCGACGCTCAAGCACGGCATCGCGCTGGCGCTGGTCGACACCGACCCGAAGCTGCCCGACGGGGACGAGCTGGAGGTGGACATCCGGGGCCGCCGGGCCCGGATGCGCCTGACCAGGCCGCCGTTCGTCGAGCCGTCGGTGCGCTGAGCAGCGCGGGTCAGCCCTCGCCGCGCTCCCCGGCGTCGAGGACCGCCTGCGTCCAGCCGCCCTCCAGCACGCCGGTGCCGTCCAGCACCGCCCAGTCGACCACGTCCGACGCCTCCACCACCACGGGCGAGCCGATCCGCACGCTCGGGTCGGTGTTGGCGTCGCTGGCGCTGGCCGCGACGATCCGTTCCGGCGTGTCCCACGAGGTCACCCCGGCCCAGACGTACTCGGGGCCGTCGTCGCCGGGCAGCCCGTACTTGACCACGAGCTGGCTCTCGTCGGGCAGCCGCCCGGCCAGGAACCGGGCCCGGATGTCGCCGAGCGCCGCGCGGGCGGTCTCCACCGCGCGGCTCATCGCGTCACCGGTGCGGGTGTAGCGCACGTCCGGCTGGATGCCGTTGAACAGCGTCGCGCAGGCGGCGGCGAAGTAGCGGCCGGGCGGCCCCGGATGCCCGGGCGGCGGGCTGAGGCTCAGGAACGAGTCCGCGTCCGGGTCGGTGGCCGGGTCCAGTTCCAGCCGCAGCAGCACCGGCGCGGTCGCGCCGTGCTGCTCCGGATTGCCGTACGCGACGGCGATGTCGTGCCCGGTCACCGTGGCCAGCACCGGCAGCTGCACGAACGCCGGCACCTCCTCGCCGGTGAGCCCGTCGGTCCAGTCCCGCAGCAACCGCCGGGCCGCGCCCGTCATCACCGCGCCCCACGCCCGGGTCAGGTGGTCCGGCACGCCCTGGGCCTGCAACTCCAGCAGCCCGAACCGGCGCAGCCCCTTCGTGGTGAACCACAACCCGTCGGCGTCGGAGGAGTAGGGCACCAGCACCCAGTCGACGAGCCGGATCCGGCCCTGCTCGTCGGGCAGGGAACGCAACGCCGTGGCCGGGTCGAGGAACTGGAGCCCGAAGACGTCCACCACGTCCCCGCCGACCGTCTCGGCGACCGCCGCGGCCACCGCGCGGGCCGCCCACTCGTGCGCGGGCGGCCAGCCCGGCCGGTACTCGGCCTGCACCACCACGAGGTGGGTGGCGGCGGCCAGCCGGGCGAGCTGCTCCTCGGTGGCGCCGAACGCGGTGAGCAGGTCCGGCGGCAGCTCGGGGAACTCGTCGACGGTACGGGTGTCAACGGTCATCAGCGGGCTGTCGAGCATCTGCCGGGCCAGCCCGTGCACCGGCTCGGCGAGCCGTCCGGCCAGCCCTTCCACAGCCGTCTTCGGGCTCACCTTCGGCAGCCCGGTGATCGGCACCAGGTAGGTCGCGTCGAGCGACTCGGGCACCGGTACCGGCAGGAAGTCGTCCGTGATGAGCATGCCGTCCCCCTCGACCGCGCCGGTGCACTCGCCCCGAACGCTACCCGCCCGGACCGGTGACGCTCAGCCGGTCAGCACCAGTCCCAGGTAGGACAGCGTGGTGACGATCTCCACGAGCGCCCCGAGCACGTCGCCGGTGATGCCGCCGAAGCGGCGTACCAGGTGCCGCAGCAGCCCGGCCGCGACGGTGAGCGCGCCGAGCACGGCGAGCGGCCCCTGCCACGGACGGTCCGGCACCGCGGGCACGGCCGCCAGCGCGACGGCGACCGCGCCGAGCGCCGGCGCGGCCCACCCGAGCGTGCCTGCGACCAGCGCGCCCAGGCCCTCGGGCCGGGCCGCCGGCACGCCGCGCCGGCAGGCCAGGCCGACGGCGAGCCGCCCGGCCGCGGTGGCCGCGACCACGGCGGCGAACGCGGCGAGCGCCCCCCGGCCGGCCAGCTCCGCGAGCACCGCGCTCTGGAGCAGGAGTACGACCACCAGCGCGACCACCCCGAACGGGCCGACGTCCGGCTGCTTCATGATCTCCAGCGCGGCCGGCCCGCGCCGGTACGAGCCGAGTGCGTCCACGGTGTCGGCCAGCCCGTCCAGGTGCAGGCCCCGGGTGAGCAGCGCGCCCAGTCCCACGGTGACCACGGCGGCGACGAGTGGTGGCGCGAGCGCGGCGGTGAGCAGCAGCACCCCGCCGAGTACGGCGCCGAGCAGCGCCCCGACCAGCGGGGCGAGCGCCATCGCGGTGCCTGCGGCGGCCCGGTCGACGCGTCCGGCGCGTACCGGTGCGGTGGTGAACGTGGTGAGCGCCAGCCGGATGCCGTCGGCGAGCCGTGCCTCAGTCGGCACGTCGGCCGGGGGAGACCGGTTCGTCGGACCCGGTCGTGGCCGGGCCCGGGCCGGCCGGCTCCGGCTCGGCGAAGTCCGGTTCGTCGTCGTCGGTCCGGCCGTCGTCGGTGCCGGTGTCGCTGTCGTCGTCGGGCCCGCCCAGCGACGGGTGCACCGGCAGCGTGGCGGCGAGCGTCAGCGCGGAGCGCAGCAGCGGCAGCGCGGCCAGCGCGGTCGCCCCCTCGCCCAGGTCGAGCCGCAGGTCCACCAGCGGGGTCAGGCCGAGCACGTCGGCGGCGAGGCGTACGCCCGGACGGCCGCCGTGGTCGGGCAGCAGGCACCAGTGCCGGGCCTGGCCGGCCAGGTCGCGGCTGACCATGGCGGCGGCGGTGCCCACCGGACCGTCCAGCAGCACCGGTACCTTGCGGGCGGTGGCGCCCAGCAGCACGCCGGTGGCCAGCGCGATGTCGCCGCCGCCCAGCTCGGCCAGCACGTCCTTGGCCTCGCGGGCGGAGCGCCGGGTGCGGTGCAGCGCGTCCCGCACCGCCGCGCAGCGGACCATCCAGGCGGCGTCGTCGATCTCGCCCTGCTCGGTTATCACCCGGCCGAGCACCGTCGGCGGCTCCGCGCCCGCGGTGGCCGCGAGCACCGCCGCGGCGGCGGTCTCGGCGCCCGCACCGCACGCGGCGAGGACCAGCAACCGCACGCCCGCGTCGGCAGCCTGCTCGGCGAGCCGCCAGCCGTAGCGCAGCGCCGCCTCCACCTCGTCGGCGGACAGCGCCGGACCGTCCTCGATCGGCGCCGAGGCGGGCGCCTCGACTATCTGGAGGCCGGCGCGGTTCTCGGCGGCGAGCCGGGCCAGCGCGCCCCGGCCGGCGCGGGCCTGCCGGGCGCGGCGGCCCGACTCACCGGGCGTCGCGCCGGCCGACGCGCCGCCCGCGTGGTCGCCCTGAATCAGAAGTACGCGAACCGAGTCCCACGGACGCGGCGTCGAGGTGCCCTGGGTGGCGGCGGCGAAACCGACCACCTGTTCCAGCACGCCGAGGCCGGCGCCGGGGAGGTCGAGGGTGGCGAGCCGGTCGACGGCCTGCGGCCCGGTGTAGTCGTCGGGCATCGGCAGTTCCATGCCCGGCTGGATGACCAGGCCGGTGGCGATCATCGGCAGCGCCATGGTCGGTGCGGCCCAGTCGCCGGTATCCGGTGCTTCGGGGGTGGCCGGTGCGGGCACCGGGGCGGCGGCGGGGGTGAGCACCTCGGGCAGCGTCACGTCCCCGGCACCGAGGTCGGCCGGTACGGCCTGGGCCGACACGGTCTGGTTCGTGGTGGCCCCGGTCGGCGCGGTGCGGATCGACGCGGCCTCGGGCGACGTGGCGGCGGGCGGCACGGCGTGCGCCGGGGTGGCCGGCTTGAGCCACGCGGTCTGCCCGGCGACCACGAGCGCGACCGCGTCGCAGGCGTCGGCGACCGCGCGGTTCGTCGCGCCGAGCGCGTCGGTGAACGCCCGGCCCAGCGGCGTGGTGGGCACCAGGGACAGGCCCACCTCCGGGCTGACCAGCACCACCCGGGCCGCGGTGGAGCGCACCGCCGTGGCCAGCTCGGTGATCGTGGCGGTGTCGTCGGCCGGCTGGTGGGCCGGGTCGAGCAGCACCGTCACCCAGCCGCCCAGGTCGTCCACGAGCAGCGTCTCGTTCGGTCCGGCGGTGGCGATCACCTCGACCAGCCGGCCCGGGTTCGCGGCCGTCTCCTCGGTGGTCCAGCTTCCCGGCCGGCGGGCGCGGTGCGCCGCGAGGCGGGTCGCCCACTCGGTGTCCTCCGGGTCCCCGGCGGGGGCGGTGGCCACGTACCGGACCGTGGGCGCGTCGGCGACCAGCGACTCGGCGAACTCGGACTTGCCGGAGCGGATACCGCCGAGCACGAGGAGGGTGTGCCACCCGTCAACGGACATGCCCCGTACCTTAGATGCCGCCGCCCGGGCGGGGCAGTGAGAGGTGGCTCATCGCGGTCGGCGCTCGGGGGCCTCGAAGCGATAGTCGTTGGGATTCACGTCAACCGGCTTCGGATCCTCCTGCCAGGCTCCCTCGCCGGGGCGGGCGAGGAGCGCGTCGAGCAGCTCCTCCCGGTCCATCTCGTGGGCCGCCTCGATGCCGCCGCGTACCGCCATCGCCCGCACCTCCTCGGTGTCCATCTCCCGCAACGGCCGCATGGTGTCCTCCCTCGCTGACGACGTCGGGCGTGGATACCCCGTTGGTGACGGCCGAACCTTGCGGGCACCCGCGCGTCGGCCCGCGCCGGTCGAGGGGTGAAGCGTCGTGGGCGGGCGACTAGGCTTGCGGAGGTTTGGCGTCCTGCGGGACGACGGCGGCGAGGGGAGACGCGGCATGGCGTGGAGCTGGCGGTACGAGGGCACGAACGGCGACGCGGTCGACGGACCCGCCGAATCGTTCACGAGCCAGGCGGACGCCGAGTCGTGGATCGGCCAGACCTGGCGGGAGCTCGCGGCATCCGGCGTCACCACAGTCGTGCTCGTCGAGGACGACCGGGTGGACTACCGGATGAGCCTGCAACCCCCGGCCGAATGACCGGCTACGACCGCCCGGGTGAGCCGCTGGTCCTCGGCGTGCCCCGGGCGGCGTTCCGGCCGAGCCCGATCTTCCTGGCCCTGGTGGCGCTCTTCGTCGCCTCCGGGGTGATGACCTGGAACCGGTACGGCAACGTCGGCTTCGACGTGTTCCTCTTCGTCGTCTCCGGCTGGCTGGTCTCGCTCTGCCTGCACGAGTACGCGCATGCCGTGGTCGCGTACCGGGCCGGCGACCGGGACATCGCGCACCGCGGCTATCTCACGCTCAACCCGCTGAAGTACACCAGCCCGCTGCTGTCCATCGTGCTGCCGGTCGTCGTGGTGCTGCTCGGCGGCATCGGCCTGCCCGGCGGCGCGGTCTGGGTCGACCGGCACTCCATCCCCGGCCGGCTGCGGCACACGCTCGTCAGCCTGGCCGGGCCCGCCACGAACGTGCTGTTCACGCTGGTGCTGGTGGCGGCCGTGGCGTGGGGGCCGGAACTGGGCGGGCCGCTGGAGTTCTGGGCCGGCGTCGGACTGCTCGCGTTCCTCCAGCTCACCGCCAGCGTGCTCAACCTGCTGCCGGTGCCGGGCCTGGACGGCGGCAACATGCTCCAGCCCTGGCTCAGTCCCGCCTACCGGCGGATGTACGACCTGTTCGCCCCGTACGGCTTCATCCTGCTGTTCGCGCTGCTGTGGAGCCCGCAGATCAACAGGGCGTTCTTCGGCGCGGTCTTCGCCGTCGGCGACGCGCTCGGCCTGCCGCGCGAGCTGTACCAGATCGGCTACGCCCTGATCCGCTTCTGGGAGTAGCCGGCCCGGTCGTCCCCGGGCCGGCGCGAACCGGCCCGGGAACGACGCGACGTCACGGGCGCTGGGCCGGGCTCTCGGTCTTCGCCGGGTCCCGCTCGGTGACCGGCTCGACGATCTCGTCGATCGCCTTGAGCAGGTCGGCGTCGAGCTTCACGCCCGCCGCCTTCACGTTGTCGTGCACCTGCTCCGGCCGGGACGCGCCGACGATCGCCGAGGAGACGTTCGGGTTCTGCAGCACCCACGCGACGGCGAGCTGCGCCATGGTCAGCCCGGCCTGCTCGGCCAGCGGCTTGAGCCGCTGCACCCGGGTGAGCACGTCGTCGGTCATGAACCGGGCGATGAACCCCGCCCCGGACTTCTCGTCGGTGGCGCGGGAGCCGGCCGGCGGCGGCTGGCCCGGCAGGTACTTGCCGGACAGCACCCCCTGGGCCATCGGCGACCAGACGATCTGGCCGATGCCCAGCTCCTCGCTGGTGGGGACGACCTCGGTCTCGATGACCCGCCACAGCATCGAGTACTGCGGCTGGTTCGAAATCAGCGGGATGCGCAGCTCGCGGGCCAGCGCGTGCGCCTCGCGCAGCTGGGACGCCTTCCACTCGGAGACGCCGATGTAGTGCGCCTTGCCGGAGTGGACGACGTCGGCGAACGCCTCCATCGTCTCCTCCAGCGGCGTGCTGTAGTCGTAGCGGTGGGCCTGGTAGAGGTCCACGTGGTCGGTCTGGAGACGACGCAGCGAACCGTCGATCGACTCCATGATGTGCTTACGGGACAGACCCCTGTCGTTGCGGCCGGGACCGGTCGGCCAGTAGACCTTGGTGAAGATCTCCAGCCCTTCGCGACGCTCGCCCTTGAGCGCGCGGCCGAGCACCGACTCGGCGCGGGTGCCCGCGTACACGTCGGCGGTGTCGAAGGTGGTGATGCCGCTGTCGAGGGCGGCCCGGACGCAGGCGACCGCCGCGTCCTCCTCCACCTGCGAGCCGTGGGTGATCCAGTTGCCGTACGAGATCTCGCTGACCATCAGGCCGGAGCGGCCCAGGTGACGGAATTCCATGCTCCGACCCTAGACCCGCCCGGGTCAGAGCACCGGGCTGGCGTCGGCCAGCAGCCTGTCGATCTCCGCGACCACCGCCGAGCGGCCCGGGTGCACCGGGTCGATGAGCGGCTCGCCGCGCCGGTCCAGCGCCCCCCACCGGCCCGACTCGGCGGCGAACAGGAACGCCACCGGGTGCACCACCACCGTCGGGTACGCGGGCGTCACCACCACCCGTCCGGTCCGGTCCACCACGCCCCGGCGGCCGGCCAGCTCGACCACCGCCAGTCCGTCGGCGGTGAACCCGTCGGCCTCCCGCCCGTCCGCCAGCGGCGTGCCGATCCGGTGGTAGCGGGTCGGCACCACCACCTCGCCGGCGAGGTCCACCGCGCCCCAGCCGCCGTTCTGCCGTACCGCCGCCAGGCCGTTGCGGAACGGCCGGGCCTCCTCGTAGCCGGGCGGGATCTTCACGATGTTCATCCGGTCGACGGCCATCCACCGGCTCTTGCCGTCCATCGACACCCAGGACAGCCCGTCGGAGAACGGCAGCACCGACCGGTAGCCGTTGTTCGCCTCGATCAGCGCCGCGCCGGACGTGTCGATCAGCGCCCAGCGGGACGCCTCCGGTCGCCGTACCCAGGCCAGTCCCTCGTGGAACGGCTGCGCCTCGGCGTACCGGTGCGCGATGACCATCTCGCCGTCGGCGTCCGCGTACCCCCAGAGCCGCTGTTCCTCGTCGAACGTCGCCACCGGCGGACGTGGCGTGCCGAGCACCTCCTCGGGCCGGCGCGGCGCGGGCCCGAACCCGTCGGCGGCGGCCCGTTCGGCGACCGCGTCCAGCGCGACCTCGACCCGGGCGTTGAGCTGTGCGTCCTCGCCGTGACGCAGGTCCAGCGCCCGCTCGAAGTGCAGGCACGCCTCGGTCAGCCGGCCCTGGTCGTAGCAGCAACGCCCGGCGTGCTCGTGCAGCAGCGCGCGCAGCCGGTCCGGCAGCTCCGGCGAGTTCGCCTCGGCGAACAACCGGTCCGCCTCCGCGTGGTCACCCCGCCACCGCAGCGCCTCGGCGAGCCGCGCGCGGGCCAGCGCGGTCCGCCGGAACTCGCCGGTAGCCTCGGCGTACGTGACGGCCAGCCGCGCGTCGTCCAGCGCTTCGTCAAGGTCACCGAGGACCCGGGACGCCACCGCGCGCAGGCTGAGCAGCCGGGCCCGGCTGCGGTTGTCGAGCGCCGTGTCCAGCTTGCCGGTCAGCCCGTCCCGGATGACCCGCAGCCGCGCCGGATCGGGCGCCTCCTCGCGCAGCGTCCGCGGGTCCAGCCGCCAGGCGACAGCGGCGAGGGCCTGCTCCGGGTCCGCCGGGGGCGGCGCCGCCGGTTCGGGGGTACGCGGAGACGGCGCGTCGTCGGTCCGGCCGGCCGGGTCGGGTCGTGCTGCCGGCTCGCTGTCGTGCTCCGGTTCGGCGGGTTCGGTGGCGGGCTCGTCGGTCGCCGTCCCGGCGGGCGTCACCGGGGTGTCCTGCGGCGTGCCGGCGGGTTCGGCCGTGTCGGTGGCAGGCTCGTCTGCCGGTGCGGGCTCGGTGGGCGCGATGCCGGTGTGGCCGCCCTCGGCAGGTCCCGTGGTGTCGGCTTCGGCGGTTGCGGTGGCGCCGGTCGTGGTGCGGCTGGGCGCGGGTTCGTCGTCGGCCGCCTGCGGGGCCGGCGTCACGTCGGTGTGGCCGGCGTCGACCGGATCCGCCGTGCTGCCGGGACTGTCGCCGGTTGCGGGTGCGGTGGGCGTGACCTCCGCACGATCGGCGTCGGCCGATACCGGCGTGCCGCCTGCCGGTGCGCGGTCAGCGTCCCCGGGATGCGCGTTGCCGAGGTCTGCGTTTCCAGGGTCCGTGGGCGCCCCGCCTGGCGTGCCCTGCTCGTCGTCAACGGCGCGGGCGGGCGTGCGCGGGTGCCCGGCCGCCGGACCGGTGGTCGTCGCGGCGTCCACCTGTGTGCCGGCGGCCGGTGCGGAAACGCGCGTTGGCTCGGTGGTGGGCGCGGGCTCGGTCGTCGCCTCCGGGGCGGGGCCGGTCGGCCCACCAGCGGTGGATGTGGGTACGGGGCCGGCCGCTGCGCCGACGGGCGGCACCGCCACGTCGGCGGGCCCCCGCGTGGCATCGCCGGTCGCCGGCTCGGCCCCGTCCGTCGAAGCTCTTGGTACGAAAGGGCCCTCGGAAGGGCCGGAATCTTCCAAGATCTCTGACGGTTCCGCGTTCTGCGAGGGTGAGGGGACGGGCTGGTTCGGGCGGAACCACGCCTCGGCGCCGGAGGCCGTGACCGGGGAGGTCTTGTCCGTCGGGCCGTGCTCTGCCCGTTCCGCCGGCTCGACGGTGCGGGCGGTGGTCTCCCCGGCCTCACGCCGTGCTGTGCCGGCCGTCGTTGCGGCGTCCACGACGCCCTCCTGGCGGTCGGCCTCGGTGGCCGGTGTGGGCAGGGCGGCTACTTCGGACTGACGACGATCGGCAGCCGTGCCCGGCGTGACCGCGCCGTCCACAGTGCCCGGCGTGACCGCGCCGTCCACAGTGGCCTCGGGCCAGCTGGCCACGCCCGCCTCGGCGGCGGGTCGGGAGACGATCGGAACCGGTGGGGTGACCTGGCGCTCCACCGGGTCGGTGGGCGTGGGCATGGCCGGCTCGGTCGGACCGGCCGGCGCGGGTACGGCCGACTGGTCGGCGGGCGCCCCGGCAGGTGTGGCGCCGGGGTAGGCCGGCGGTGCCGGACGAGCCGACGCGGCCGCAACCGGGTTCGCCCGATCGACGGGAGGCGGGCCGTGACGATCGCCGCTCCGGTCCTGCTGTGGTGCCGGCCGGGTCGCGCCTTCGCTCCGGTCTGCCGACGGCGCCACGGGGGTGCCCGTGCCGGGAGCCGGGGCGCCCGCGACAGGCACGCCGGACCCCGGCGCAGGAGACGTGGGTCGTGGGGCGTCGCCGGTTCGGGGCACGGCCGGGCCGTCACCGGGGCGGACGGGCGCAGCCGGCGGCGGCACGGGGCCGGGTCGTTCCGGGCTGAACCGGGGACGGGCGTCGGGGCGCGTGTGTGCGGCCGGTTCGACGGGTGCCGTCTCCCGGCCGTCACCGACCGGGGCAGGCGGGTGCGCGGCAGGCCGTACCGGCCACTGCGCCGGCGGCGAGGACCTGGGCGAATCCGACGGTGCCGGCCTGCGTACGCCCGGTGCCGCCTGGGGATCGCCCGGCGCCGCCAGCCGGTCGTGCGACGGTGCCGGCGGCGTACGGTGGTCGGCCGGCGGTGCCGGACCCCGATCGGGTGATCCCGGCCGGTGCCCGTCCGGGCGTGCCGGCCACTGCGGGGCATGGGCCTCGGGACGGGCGGTGAGGTCCGGCTGCGGCCGGCCGGGCTCAGCGCGGGGCGGGGCGGTGGGCGGCCGGGTGGCGGAGGGCCGGGAGCGCGGCTCGTCGCGGGAACCGGCGAGGTCGGGCTGGTCGCCCGGGCCGGCCGGCCGGGTGGCCGGACGGCCGGAACCGCCCTGCTCCGGGTGGCGTACGTCGGCGCGGGCGGCTTCGGACGGCGGTATCGGGTACCGCTGCGCCGCCGGCCGGTCCGTGGTCGGGCGCCGGCGTTCGTCCGGCTGCCGTGGATCCGCCTCCGGGCGGGAACGTGGCCCGACGATCGGCCACTCGCCCTGGTGCGGGCGGGGGCGGTCGGCCGGTTGACGCTGATCGTGCCACCGCTGGTCGGCAGCGGGACGCGAGGCGCCGTAGCGGTCGGGCTCGGTCTGCGCCCGGCCGTTCTCCGGCGCGCGACGCTGGGCCTCGGAGTACGCGGCAGCCTCCCGGCCCGGCGCGCGGCCGTCCACCGGCTCCCGCCGGTCCACCGGCTCATGCCCGTCCGCCGGAGGGCGCCGGTCCGGCTCGCGCCGGCCGTCACGGTGCGGTTCGCGCCAGCCGTCGCGCGCCGGTCCGGCCCATCCCGCCGCGTCCCGCACCGGCGGAGTCACAGTGCCGTCGCGCCGGTCGACGGAGCGCCCGGTGCCGTGGTCACGCCGTCCGTCCGACGGGGATTCCCGGCGGTCGTCCGGGAAGACGCCACGGCGTCCGTCGGACGGAGACTCGCGACGCCCGGTGGGGGAGTGGTCGGGCTGCCGCGCGTCGGGCGCGGCACCCCACCGCTGTCCCGACGCGGCCGGCCGGCCGTCGGCCGGGTGCGGGCGATCGGCCCGGCGCTCGGCGGCGTGCGGGAACTCGTTCGGCTCCGGCATCCAGCCTTGCTGGGACGGCCGGCGCGGCGCGGCGTCGGGGCGCGTCCAGCGTTGGTCGAGACGCTCGGGCGGCACCGGCGGTCCGGGTCGATGCCGGTCCTCCGGCCAGGGCCGCCGTCCGTCCGCGCCGGGTCCGTCCGGGTGCCCACGCCGGTCGTCCGGTGCGAACCCGCCGCGACCCGCCGGGTACGCCCCGCGGGAAGCCGCCGGACCGTTCGACTCGGCCCCGCGCGGGCCCGCCGGACTCGTCGGGTACGTGCCGTACGGATCGGCCGGACTGACGGGGGTGCCGTGCACGCCGGCCGGACTGACGGGGTATGGCCCATGTGCGCCGGCCGGACTGACCGGATCGGCCCGGCGCGGACCGGCCGGGCTGACCGGATGCGTGCCGTGCGGCCCGGCCGGACTGACCGGGTGCGTACCGTGCGGGCCGGCCGGGCTGACGGGATACGAGTCGTGCGGCGCAGCCGGGCTGACCGGGTAGGGGCCGTGTGGACCGGCCGGGCTGACCGGGTACGCGTCACGGGGAGCGGCCGGGCTGACCGGGTCGGCGGCGGGATTGACCGGGCGTACCTCGGCCCGGCCGACCACGGCGCGGGGGCGCGGCGTCAGGTTCTCGATGCCGATGTCACCCGGGTAGCGCTGCCCGGGGAACTGCGGCTGCCATTCGTGGGTGGGCTCGGCGGCCCAGGCCGGTTCGGCCGGCTCGCGCCAGCTGCCCCAGCCGCTCATCGGCAACCCCTCCCGCCGCTCGCGCGGGACGGCCCCGGGGCCGGCTCGCGTCGCTCGCTCACGGCGGTGTCACCTCATTGGAAATTCTCGCGCTGGGGCCCGGACATGCCGGTACAGTCGCCCGGTCCAGCACGTCGTGGCTGCGGAAGGAGGGTAACGGCGTGGGCTCGGTCACCGCCACTGTGGCACCACCCACCGGCGCACACGTTACCCCATGGTTTCGGACATTCGGCGCGATCGCGGCGGCCGGGTTCCGGCGGCACGCGACCTACCGTCAGGCGGCAGTGGCGGGGTTGTGCACGAACACCGTGTTCGGCTTCCTGCGCTGCTACATCTTCCTCGCCGCCACCGGCGCGGCGGGCACCGTGGCCGGCTACGACCGGGCGCAGCTCGCCACGTTCGTCTGGGCCGGTCAGGGACTGCTCGCGGTGATCGCCATCTGGGGCTGGACCGATCTGGCCGACCGGATCCGTACCGGTGAGGTGGCCGCCGACCTGCTGCGGCCGGTGCACCCGGTGACCAGCTACCTCGCCACCGACCTGGGCCGGGCCGGGTTCGCGTCGCTGGTCCGGATGGTGCCGCCGCTGGTGGTCGGCCCGTTCTTCTTCGCCGTGTACGTGCCCCGGCACTGGGCCACGGTGCCGCTGTTCCTGCTCTCCGCGCTGCTCGCGGTGGTGGTCTGCTTCGGTTGCCGCTACCTGGTGAACGCCACCGCGTACTGGCTGCAGGACGTCCGGGGCCCGATGATCCTGTGGACGCTCGGCTCCGGTGTGCTGGCCGGGCTCTACTTCCCGCTCGGCTTCCTGCCGGGCCCGCTGGAGACGGTCCTGCGGTACGCCACGCCGTTCCCCAGCATCCTCCAGGTGCCGCTGGACGTGCTGGTCGAGCGGGAGCCGATGGCCACCGGTCTCACCCTGGTCGCGGTGCAGGCCGGCTGGGCGGTGCTGCTGCTGGCGCTGTGCCGGCTGGTGCAGCGCCGCGCCGAACGCCGTCTGGTGGTCCAGGGTGGCTGACCTGGCTGACCTGGCTGAGCTGAGGGCGTACCGGGCGCTGCTCGGTGCGCAGGCGCGGTCGCAGGCGTCGTACCGCACCTCGTTCGTGGTGGACCTGGTCGGCAACGTGGGCGCCACCGTGTTCGACGTGGTCACCGTCCTGGTGATCTTCGGCGTGACGCGGGAGCTGGGCGGCTTCACGCTGCGCGAGACGCTCGTCGTGGTCGGCCTGTCGTCGTGCGGCTTCGCCACCGCCGATCTGCTGGTCGGCAACATCGAACGGCTTCCCCGGTACGTGCGCACCGGCCTCTTCGACGCCGTGCTGGTACGCCCGCTCGGTGCGCTGCCGCAACTGCTGCTGATGGACCTGCCGCTGCGCAAGCTGTCCCGGGCCGTGTTCGGGCTCGCCGTGCTGCTGTTCGCGCTCGCCTCGGCCGGCATCGACTGGACGCCGGGGCGGGTCGCGCTGGCGGTGGTCGCCCCGCTGGCCGCCGTGGTCTTCTTCGGCTCGGTCTTCGTGCTGACCGCGACCGTGTCGTTCTACTGGGTCGACTCGGGTGAGCTGGCGAACGCTGTCACGTACGGCGGGCGCGACTTCACCTCGTACCCGGTCACCGTGTACGGCGGGTGGTTCCGCGCGCTGTTCGCGTACGGGATGGGGTTCGCCTTCGTCAGCTACCACCCGGCGCTGGCGCTGCTGGGCCGCGCCGACCCGCTCGGCCTGCCGTCCTGGACGGGCTGGGCCGCGCCGGGCGTCGCGGTGGTCGCCGCGGCGCTGGCCGCCCTGGCCTGGCGCGTCGGGGTCCGTCACTACCGGAGTACGGGGTCATGAGCGTCATCGAGATGGACGGTCTGCGCAAGGAGTTCACGGTCCGGGTGAAGGCCGGGCCGCTGCGGCGCGAGAAGCGGACGGTGACCGCCGTCGACGGGGTCGACCTGCGGGTGGAGCGCGGCGAGATGCTCGGCTACATCGGCCCGAACGGCGCCGGGAAGTCGACCACGCTGAAGATGCTCACCGGCGTGCTGACGCCGTCGGCGGGGCGGGCTCGGGTGTGCGGGCTGCGCCCGGTGGCCGACCGGACCCGGCTGGCGCTGCGCATCGGTGTGGTGTTCGGGCAGCGCTCGCAGCTCTGGTGGGACCTGCCGCTGCGGGACTCGTTCGACCTGCTGCGGCACGTCTACCGGGTGCCGGCCGGCGAGCACGCGGCCCGGCTGGCGCGCTGCCGGGAACTGCTCGACCTGGACGGGTTCCTGGACACTCCGGTCCGGCAGCTCTCGCTGGGTCAGCGGATGCGCGGCGAGCTGACCGCGGCGCTGCTGCACGGCCCGGAGGTGCTGTTCCTGGACGAGCCGACGATCGGCCTGGACGTGGTCAGCAAGCAGGCGGTACGCGGCTTCCTGGCCGAGCTGGGCCGGGCCGGGGACACCACGCTCGTGCTCACCACCCACGACCTGGCCGACATCGAGCGGCTGTGCCGGCGGCTCGTGGTGATCGACCACGGGCGGGTGGTGCACGACGGGTCGATCGCCGAGCTGCACCGCCGGTACGGCTCACGCCGGATGGTGGTCGCCGAGCTGGACGCGGCGCTGCCCGAGCCGCCGGTGCTGCCCGGCGCCCCGGTGCAGCGGGTGGAGGCGGACGGGCGGCGGCTGGTCTTCGCGCTGGAGCGGGCGAGCGTCGCCGAGGTGGTGGCCGGGCTGGCCGGCCTGACCACGCTGCGGGACATCTCGATCGTGGAGCCGGACATCGAGGAGGTGGTGACGCGGCTCTACCGGGCGCCGGCCGAGACGTCAGCGGTCACGGGTGCTCCATGACGAGTACGGCGAAGGTGCCGGGGGCCAGCGCCTCGTACCGGTGCGGGATGTCACCGGGGAAGGCGGCGTAGTCGCCGGGTCCCAGCTCGACCGGGTCGGCCTCCGGGCCGACGCGCATCCGGCCGGCGGCGACCACGACGTGCTCGACGCTGCGCGGGGTGTGCGCCTCGGCGATCCGTACCGCGCCGGGTTCCAGCTCCATCACGTAGACGTCGCGGCGGGCGTGCGGCGCTCCGGCGGCGAGCAGGGTGGCCGAGAAGTCGGCGTGCTCGGACCGGATCCGGGGCCCCTGCCCGGCGCGTACCACCCGGACGGCGGCGGTGGGCGGTTCGACCAGGCGGCTGAACGGTACGTCCAGCGCGACGCCGAGCGCCCAGAGCGTCTCCACGCTGGGGTTGCCGGCGCCGGACTCCAACTGGGACAGGGTGGACTTGGCGATCCCGGCGCGGCGGGCCAGCTCGGTCAGCGACAGGCCCGCCCGCTCGCGCTCGCGGCGCAGCGCGGCGGCGATGGTGGCGAGCGGGGGAGCGGGGTCTATCGCCATGTGTTCGCTCCATCGGTCGGTTTGTTCGGTTTGACGAACAAGCGTGTTCCCGTTCAGGATAATGGACATGCGTACGGCATACCGAACGGGCGACGCCCGGGTGCTCCGCGACGTCGCCGCCATCGGCGCGGCGATGCTCGCCGTCGGCGCGTCGTTCGGTGCCATGGCGGTGGCCGCCGGCCTGCCGGTCTGGGCCACGCTGGCCATGTCGGTGCTGGTCTACGCCGGGGGCGCCCAGTTCATGGCCGTCGGGCTCGTCGCGGCCGGCAGCCCGCTCGCGGCCGTCCTCGCCGGCCTGCTCCTGAACGCCCGGCACCTGCCGTTCGGCCTGGCTCTCGGCGGCGCGCTGGGCACCCGGCGGACGCAGCGGCTGCTCGGCAGCCACCTGATGACCGACGAGGCGACGGCGTTCGCGCTGGCCCGTCCGGCCGGGCCGCAGCGGCGCCGGGCGTTCTGGCTCGCCGGGGTGCTGCTGTTCCTCGCCTGGAACGCCGGCACCGCGCTCGGCGTGCTCGCCGGTGGCGCGGCCGGCGACCCGGCCGCCCTGGGACTCGACGCCGCGTTCCCGGCCGGACTGGCCGCCCTGCTGCTGCCCAGCCTGCGCGACCGGGAGACCCGCCGGGTGGCGATTCTCGGCGCCGTACTCGCCGTGCTGGCGACCCCGCTGCTGCCGGCCGGGCTGCCGGTGCTGCTCGCGCTCGCCGCGCTGGCCCTGCCGCTGCTGGCCCGCCGCCGCTCACCCGCCGCGGCGGACGACGCGGATGCCGCACCGCCCGGCGCGAACGCCGCACGGCCCGGCGCGGATGCCGCACGGCCCGGCGCGGATGCCGCACGGCCCGGCGCGGATGCCGCACGACCCGGCGCGGATGCCGCGCTGCTGGACGCGGATGCCGTGCCGTCCGACCGGGACGCCGCCCCGGACGGGACCGCCGGCGAGGCGGCTGACGGCCGGAGCGTGCGGGCGTGGGAGGTCTCGTGCTGATCGCGGTGATCCTCGCGCTGGCCGCCGGCACCTACGGTTTCCGGGTCGCCGGTGTGCTGCTGCGGGACCGGCTGGACCTGCCCGAATGGGCCCGCCACCTGCTGCCGGTCGGCGCCGCGACGCTGCTGGCCGCGCTCGCCGCCACCGCGGCGCTCACCGAGGCCGGCGGCTTCGCCGGCTACGCCCGGCCCGCCGGAGTGCTCGTCGGCCTGCTGCTCGCCTGGCGCCGGGCCCCGTTCGTGCTGGTCGTGGTCGCGGCGGCGGCCACCACCGGGGTGTTGCGCCTGCTCGGGGTGGCCTGACAACGACGACGGCCCCTCCCCGCCGGGGCGGGAAAGGGCCGGTCCGGGGTCGGTCAGACCTTGTCGCCGATGTTCACCCGGGGTGCGGGCGCACGCATCCGGCGGAACGTGATCGACCGCATGATCGCGTAGAAGTAGAGCGAGCCGAGCTTCTCGGTGCTCTTGGGGAAGCGCTCGCGGACCAGCCGCTTGATCTTCCGGGAGATCAGCACCGAGTCGATCAGCACGCCGAGGGCCAGCGCGCCCCAGAGCACGTTCGACAGCAGCCGCACGATCGGCGGCATGGCCTGGTTGGAGCCGAACAGCACGATCAGCGCGCCGCCGAAGAACCATGTGCCGATCGTGCGCCGGGAGTCGACCACGTTGCGGGCCAGCAGCCGCTCCGGGCCCCTGTCACGCGGGCCGCCCTCGCGGCGGAACTCGGCCGCCGCCTCGGCGCGGGCGGCGCGACGCTGCGCGCGGGCCTCCTCCTTGGTCAGCGGCTTGGCCGGCGCGGTCGGCCGGCGGCCGGCGACCGGACGCTTCGGCGTGACCTGCCCGAGCTCCTTCTTGCTGGGCGTGTAGCCCCGGGGGCGGGCGGCGGCGGACTCCTCGTCGGCCGTCACAGTGGTGACGGAATCCTCGACGAGGTCGGCGGACTTGCGGCGAAACAGCGACGGCACGCGGCAAGGGTAGCCAACCGGCCGCGCCAGGTGCACATCACGGGTGCACCGGACGCGGCCGGGTCGGGCGGGCGGGACGGTCAGGGACGCTCGACGTGCGCGCCGAGGTCGGCCAGTTTGGCCTCGAAGTCCTCGTAGCCCCGGTTGATCAGGTCCACGCCGTACACCCGGGAGGTGCCCTCGGCGGCCAGCGCCGCGATCAGGTGGCTGAAACCGGCCCGCAGGTCCGGGATGACCAGGTCGGCCGCGTGCAGCTTGCTCGGCCCGGCGATCACCGCGGAGTGCTTGAAGTTGCGCCGGCCGAAGCGGCACGGGGTGCCGCCGAGGCAGTCCCGGTAGACCTGGATGTTGGCGCCCATCGTGTTCAGCGCCTCGGTGTAGCCGAGCCGCTGTTCGTAGACCGTCTCGTGGACGATCGACAGGCCACGGGCCTGGGTGAGCGCGACCACCAGCGGCTGCTGCCAGTCGGTCATGAAACCCGGGTGCACGTCGGTCTCCAGCGCCACCGCGTTCAGCTCGCCGCCCGGGTGCCAGAACCGGATGCCGCCCTCCTGGCCGGGGCTGCCGCCGCGCGGCGGGCGCAGGTCGGTGACCTCGTACTCGCCGCCGACCGACCGGAAGATGTTCAGGAAGGTCATCATGTCGGCCTGCTGGGCGCCCAGCACCTCGACGTGGCCGCGGGTGGCCAGCGCCGCCGCCGCCCAGCTCGCCGCCTCGATCCGGTCCGGGATCGGCCGGTGGGTGTAGCCGTGCAGCTTCTTGACGCCCTGGATCTCGATCACCCGGTCGGTGTGCACCTTGATGATCGCGCCCATCTTCTGCAGCACGCAGATGAGGTCGACGATCTCCGGCTCGACCGCCGCGTTGCGCAGCTCGGTGACGCCCTCGGCCATCACCGCGGTGAGCAGCACCTGCTCGGTGGCGCCCACGCTCGGGTACGGCAGCGAGAACTTCGTGCCGTGCAGCCCGTTGGGCGCGGACAGGTGCAGTCCCTCCGGCGTCTTCTCGACGGTGGCGCCGAACTCACGCAGCGCCTGGAGGTGGAAGTCGATCGGGCGCGGGCCGATGTGGCAGCCGCCCAGGTCGGGGATGAAGGCGTGGCCGAGCCGGTGCAGCAGCGGGCCGCAGAACAGGATCGGGATCCGGCTGGACCCGGCGTGCACGTTGATCTGGTCGGTGCTGGCGCTCTCGACGTTCGAGGGGTCGAAGACGAGCTCGCCCTCCTCGTCGCCGTCGCTGACCTTGACGCCGTGCAGGCCGAGCAGGCCGCGGACGACCTCGACGTCACGGATGCGTGGCACGTCGAACAGCCGGCTGGGTGTGTCGCCCAGCAGGGCGGCCACCATCGCCTTGGACACCAGGTTCTTCGCGCCGCGCACGCGGATCCGCCCTTCGAGCGGAGTACCTCCGTGTACGACCAGGACGTCGTCGGTCAACGCAACCTCCAGCGCGTTGGGTGCTGCCGTGTCTAGTGATGGGTGCACGAAGTTCATCGCTACCCGGAACGCGGTCATGGGAAAACGGGCCGCGTGTGTCGTCGCCCCGGCAGCATAGCCCTCCGTGACGGAAATGGAATCGGTCACATCGCCAGCGAGGGCACGAACCGGGGTGTCAGGTGCGTTTCCGTGCCAGCTGCGTCACCGACGGTGATCAAGCTCCCGGGAGCGCGAGCATCTGGTCCAGCGCCGACCGGGCGTGTCGAGCGGTCGCCGGATCGACGGTGATCTGGTTCACCACCCGACCGGCGACCAGCTCCTCCAGTGCCCAGACCAGATGCGGCAGGTCGATGCGGTTCATCGTCGAGCAGTAGCAGACCGCCCGGTCGAGGAACATGATCTGCTTGTCCGGGTGGGCCAGCGCGAGCCGGCGGACCAGATTCAGTTCGGTGCCCACCGCCCACGCCGAGCCGGCCGGGGCCGCCTCGATGGTCCGGATGATGAACTCGGTCGAGCCGACCAGGTCGGCGGCGTTCACCACCTCGTGGCGGCACTCCGGGTGCACCAGCACGTTCACGCCCGGCACCCGCTCGCGCACGTCGTTGACGCTGTCGAGCGTGAACCGTCCGTGCACCGAGCAGTGGCCGCGCCACAGGATCATCTTCGCGTCGCGCAGCTGCTCCGGGGTCAGCCCGCCGTTCGGCTTGTGCGGGTCGTAGAGCACGCAGTCGTCGAGCGAGAAGCCCATCTCCAGCACCGCGGTGTTGCGACCCAGGTGCTGGTCGGGCAGGAACAGCACCTTGCGGCCCTGCTCGAAGGCCCAGTCCAGGGCCCGCTTGGCGTTCGACGAGGTGCAGACCACGCCGCCGTTGCGGCCGACGAAGCCCTTGATGTCGGCCGAGGAGTTCATGTACGTCACCGGGACGGTGTCCGCCGCGATGCCCAGATCGGTGAGCGTGTCCCACGCGGCCTCGACCTGCGACAGCACCGCCATGTCGGCCATCGAGCAGCCGGCCGCGAGGTCGGGCAGGATCACCTTCTGCGCGTCCGAGGTGAGGATGTCCGCGCTCTCGGCCATGAAGTGCACGCCGCAGAAGACGATGTACTCCGCGTCCGGGCGGGCCGCCGCCTCCCGGGCCAGCTTGAACGAGTCGCCTGTCACGTCGGCGAACTGGATCACCTCGTCGCGCTGGTAGTGGTGGCCCAGGACGAACACCTTGGTGCCGAGCGCGGCCTTCGCGGCGGCGGCGCGGGCCACCAGGCCGGGGTCGCTCGGAGCGGGGAGATCACCCGGACACTCCACGCCACGCTCGGTGGCGGGGTCGCTGCCGCGGCCGAGGAGCAGCAGCGCCGTGGCGGTGTTGGACGGCTCAACCCAGGTCGAAGTCACGCCCCCCATGGTCGCACAGCGCGCCCGCGCCGCAGCCGCGTCGGATGTGGCCTGCCACACTGCTGCGCATGCGCGTGCTGCTCTGCCCGGACAAGTTCGCCGGCACGCTGCCGGCCCCCGACGTGGCCGCCGCGGTGGCCGAGGGCTGGCGGGACGTCGCCCCCGGCGACGAACTGCTGGTCCGGCCGCTGGCCGACGGAGGGCCGGGGTTCGTCGACGTGCTCGCCGGGGCACTCGGCGGACGCCGGCTGCCGGTGCCCACCGTCGACCCGCTGGGCCGCCCGGCCGCCGGTGAGATCCTGCTCACCGACGACGGCACGGCGTACCTGGAGAGCGCGCAGGCGTGCGGACTGCACCTGCTCGCCGCCGCCGAACGTGACCCGAAGGCCACCACCTCCTACGGGCTGGGGCTGCTCGTCGCCGCCGCGGTCGAGGCGGGCGCGCGGACTGTGGTGGTGGGGCTGGGCGGCTCGGCCACCAACGACGGCGGCGCGGGGATGCTCGTACCGCTGGGTGTCACGCCGCTGGACGGCGCGGGCCGGGCCCTGCCGTACGGCGGCGCGGCGCTGGCCGAGGTGGCCGCGCTCGACGGCGAGCCCCGGCTGCGCGGCGTGACGCTCGTCGCCGCCACCGACGTGGACAACCCGCTGCTCGGGCTGCACGGCGCGAGCAGCGTCTTCGGCCCGCAGAAGGGTGCCGACCGGGCCGACGTGCTGCTGCTGGACGCCGCGCTGACCCGCTGGGCGCAGGTGCTCACCGAGCGGCTGCCGGGCTGCCCGTCCGGGCTGGGCGCGTTGCCGTCCGGCGGTGCGGCCGGCGGTCTCGGCGCGGCGGTCCTGGCGCTGGGCGGCCGGTGCGAGTCCGGCATCGGGCTGGTCACCCGCGCGGTGAGGCTGGACGCCGCGCTCGACGCCGCCGACCTGGTGATCACCGGCGAGGGCTCGTTCGACCACCAGTCGCTGCGCGGCAAGGTGGTGGCCGGCGTGGCCGGGGCCGCCCGGGACCGGGGCGTGCCCTGCGTGGTGCTGGCGGGACGGGTGAGCACCGGGCGGCGGGAGGCCGCCGCGGCCGGGGTGACCGAGGCACACAGCCTGGTCGAGCACTTCGGCGGCGAGGAGCACGGGGGAGTGGACGCGGCGATGACCCGCCCGGCCGAGGGGCTGCGCGCGCTCGGCGCCCGGCTGGCCCGGCAATGGAGCCGCTGACCGGTTCCGCTGCTCACGCCGCCGGGTGGTGGCGCCGGAGGCGGCGTACGATCGAAAGACGGACCACACCGGGAATCACTGGCGGACGTGCGGCGTTGGCCAGGACGTCCGGACCTATACCGCGCAGGGAGACTTCCACGTGACCACGCCAGCGCAGACCGAGTCGACCGAGGCCAAGGCCCCCAGCACCGTCGTCCTCACCGACGTCGCGGCGCAGAAGGTCAAGGCCCTGATCGAGCAGGAGGGCCGCGACGACCTGCGGCTCCGGGTCGCGGTGCAGCCGGGTGGCTGCTCCGGCCTGCGGTACCAGCTGTTCTTCGACGAGCGCTCGCTCGACGGTGACGTCGTCACCGACTACGACGGTGTCGAGGTCGTCGTCGACCGGATGAGCGCCCCCTACCTGACCGGCGCCACCATCGACTTCGCCGACCGGATCGACGCCCAGGGCTTCACCATCGACAACCCGAACGCGGGCAACTCCTGCGCCTGCGGCGACTCCTTCAGCTGAGTCGACTGACCGACCGCAGCGGCGGGCCGCCCCCGAACGGGGCGGCCCGCCGCTGCGTCGTACCTCCCGCGCGCGACTTCGGATGTGCGCTGATCGACCGGTTGGCGACCGACGGCCGTCCGCACGGCCCGGGGGCCGGTAGGCTGACCGCGCCGTGCTCCCGACCCCGAGGGCTGACATGAAGATCGCCGTGACCGGCTCGATCGCGACCGACCACCTGATGAGCTTCCCCGGCCGGTTCGCCGACCAGCTCATCGCCGACCAGCTCGACAAGGTCTCGCTGTCCTTCCTCGTCGACGAGCTGGTGCTCCGGCGCGGCGGCACCGCGGCGAACATCGCCTTCGGCATGGCCCAGCTCGGGCTGCGCCCGGTGCTGCTCGGCGCGGTCGGCGCCGACTTCGCCGACTACCGCTCCTGGCTGGAGCGCCACGGCGTCGACTGTGACTCGGTGCACGTCAGCGAGGTCGCGCACACGGCACGCTTCGTCTGCACCACCGACACCGACATGTGCCAGATCGCCTCCTTCTACGCCGGGGCGATGAGCGAGGCCCGCAACATCGAGCTCGCTCCGGTGGCGCAGCGCCTCGGCGGCCTGGACCTGGTGCTGGTCAGCGCCAACGACCCGGCCGCGATGATCCGGCACTCGGGCGAGTGCCGGGACCGCGGCTACTCCTTCGTCGCCGACCCGTCGCAGCAGCTCGCCCGGATGGACGGCGCGGACGTGCTCGGCCTGGTCGAGGGCGCCGACTACCTGATGACGAACGAGTACGAGAAATCGCTGCTGCAGAGCAAGGCCGGCCTGACCGACGAGCAGCTGCTCGACCGGGTCAAGGTGCGGGTCACCACGCTCGGCAAGCAGGGCGTGGAGATCGCCGGCCGGGAGATCGGCTCGTTCCGGGTGCCGATCGCGCGGGAGATCCAGGCGGTCGACCCGACAGGTGTCGGCGACGGTTTCCGGGCCGGCTTCTTCGCCGCGCTCGACTGGGGCGTCGGCCTGGAGCGGGCGGCCCAGGTCGGCTGCCTGCTCGCCGCGCTCGTGCTGGAGAACTTCGGCGGTCAGGAGTACGAGGTCCGCCGGGACCTGTTCGTGAAGCGACTCGCCGAGTCGTACGGGGACGCGGCCGCCGAGGACGTCCGGCCGCACCTGCTGTGACCGGCCCGGCCGGCGGGCTGGACCCGAACGCGGCCCGCCCCGGCTCCGGCCAGCCGGTGCTCGTCGCGTTCGCCGGGCTGCCGGGTGTGGGAAAGAGCACCCTGGCCGCCCGGGTCGGCGCCGCGCTGCGCGCCCCGGTCCTGCCGGTCGACCCGGTCGAGCGCGCCCTGCACCGCTACGGGCTCACCGGTGACGTGCCCGGGATGGCCGCCTACGGCGCTGTCGCCGGGCTGGCCGAGGTGCAGCTCGGCCTGGGGTTCAGCGTTGTCGTCGACGCGGTGAACCCGGTCGCCAGTGCCCGGGGCCTCTGGCACGACGTGGCCGAACGGGCCGGGGTGCCGCTGCGGGTGATCGAGGTGCACTGCGGCGACGAGGCGGAGCACCGCCGCCGGGTCGAGGCGCGCCCGTCCGAGGACGGCACCTGGGAGCTGACGTTGCGCCGCCGGGCCGAGTACGAGCCGCTGATCGGCCCGCGTCTGGTGGTCGACACCGCGGTGGAGGCCGACCCCCTGCCCGGCATCCTCGCCTACCTGCGCTGACTGCCGGCGGCGTGCGTTAACAAGGGGCCCTTCCTCTACCGGAGGCGTTAAGAAGGGGCCCTTCCTTACACGCGGACGTCGTAGGCGGGCCCCTCGTGCGCCGCCAGGAACTCGTGGCCGCGCATCCGGCACCACGCCGGGATGTCGACGGCCGCCGCCGGGTCGTCGGCCAGCACCCGCACCACCGCGCCGGCCGGCAGGCCGGGCACCAGCCGGGCGAGATTGATCACCGGCAGCGGGCAGCGCTGCCCCCGGCAGTCCAGCACCTCGTCCGGCTCGCTCACAGTGCCATCTCCGTTCCCGACTGCGGGGCTCGCAGGAGCGGCTCACTCCTCGCGCTCACAGGTCCGTCACCCCGGCCTCCGCCCGCAGGTCCGCCACGATCCCGGGCAGCTCGGCCAGGAACCGGTCCACGTCCGCCTCGGTGGTCTCCCGGTGCAGCGACACCCGTACGTTGCCGTGCGACAGCACCCCCATCGCCTCCAGCACGTGTGACGGGCGCAGCGTCGAGGACGTGCAGGACGACCCGGAGGACACCGCGAACCCGCGCCGGTCCAGCGCGTGCAGCAGCGCCTCGCCGTCGACGTACAGGCAGGAGAACGTCACCAGGTGCGGCAGCCGCTCCACCGGGTCGCCGACCACCTCCACGTCCGGCACCTCGGCCGCCACCCGCGCCCGGATCCGGTCCACCAGCGGGCCCAGCCGGGCCGCCTCGGCCGCCGCGTCGGCCGCCGCCGCGCGCAGGCTCGCCGCCGCCGCGACCACCGCCGGCAGGTTCACCACCCCGGGGGTACGCCCCGACTCCCGCTCGTCGTCCGGGTACGGCGACTCCCAGCGGGTGCCCTTGCGCACCACGAGCAGCCCCACACCGGGCGGCCCGCCCCATTTGTGCGCGCTGGCGGTCAGCACCGACCAGCCCGCCGGCAGCGGCACCCGGCCGGCCAGCTGTGCCGCGTCCACGTACAGCGGCACGCCCGCATCCGCGCACAGCTCTGCCGCGGCGGGCACCGGCTGCACAGTGCCCACCTCGTGACTGGCCCCGATCAGCGCCGCGAGGGCCACTCCGGGCTCGGCCACCGCCGCCGCCCAGGCGTCCAGGTCCAGCCGGCCAGAGCGGTCCACGGGTACGGACACCGCCGCGCCGCCACCTGCGGTGTGCCGCTGCGCGGCGTGCAGCACCGCCGAGTGCTCGATCGCAGAGTGCACCAGGGTCGCGCCGGCCCGCCGCCGCCCGGCCAGGCCACCGAGCACCGCGGCGTGTGCTGCCGCCGTACCGCTGGGGGTGAAGGACAGCTCGTCGGCGCGGACGCCGAGCGTCTGCGCGGCGGCCTCCCGGGCGGCGTCGAGGAGCTGGCGGGCGCGGCGGGCCGCCGAGTAGAGCCGGGCCGGGTCGGCCCAGCCGTCGTCCAGGGCGGCCAGCATCGCCTGCCGCGCGACCGGATGCAGCGGGGCCGCGGTGGCGGCGTCAAGGTAGACCGGGGAGGCGCTCATGAGGTTCCACGCTATCGCCCGGTTACGCCCAAGATCCCCCCGAAGGGGGTGGACAGCGACCCCAAGACGGCCTGGCCGGTCATGGTCGAGTAATCTGCGACCGTCGGTGACGCCTTTGCCGTCGGTGTCAGGGAGAACAACCGCCGCGGCGCGCTAGGGAGGCAGGACCAGGTGGTCGCAAGGAGTTCGGAGGTACGGCGCTCGGCCGTACGGGACAGCGCTTCCCCGGGGGCCGGTGTGCGCCGGCGGCGTGGTGCTGGTCGAATCGCCGGGCTCGGTCTCGGCGCGGCGGTGCTGCTGGTCTCGCTCACCGGCTGTGACGTCGGCAAGGCGTTCGGCGGGTTCGGCTGGCCGCAGGGCGGCATCACGCCCGAGTCGCAGCGCATGTACGACCTGTGGATCGCGTCCTGCATCGCGGCGCTCGCCGTCGGCGTGTTCGTGTGGGGCCTGATCTTCTGGTGCGTGGTCCGCTACCGCAAGCGCGGCAACGAGCTGCCGGTGCAGACCCGCTACAACCTGCCGATGGAGTTCCTCTACACCATCGCGCCGATCCTCGTGGTCTCCGTGCTCTTCTACTACACGGCGGTCGTGCAGACCGACGTGAACAAGCAGTCGAGGAACCCGGACGTCACCGTCGAGGTCGTCGCGTTCAAGTGGAACTGGCAGTTCAACTACCGCGACGGCCAGGGCCCGGAGGCCAACACCGTCGCCTCGGTGCTCGGCACCAGCGAGGTCATCCCGATCCTGGTGCTGCCCAGCGGGCGCTCGATCCGCTTCGAGGAGACCAGCCGCGACGTCATCCACTCGTTCTGGGTGCCGGAGCTGCTGTTCAAGCGGGACGTCATGCCGGGCAACGTGCGCAACACGTTCGAGGTGTCCAGCATCGACCAGGAAGGCGCGTTCGTCGGCCGCTGCGCCGAGCTGTGCGGCAGCTACCACGCCTTCATGAACTTCGAGCTGCGGGTCGTCTCGCCGGAGAAGTACGACCAGTTCCTGGCGGCCAAGAAGGCCGGCAAGTCGACCCAGGAGGCGCTCGGCGAGATCGGTGAGGAAGAGTACGCCACCGAGACGAAGCCGTTCGACACCCGGCGCGACGTGAACAACTTCAACCCGTCCGACGCGTCGGCCGGCGCGGGAAGCTGAGGGGTTCGGCATGAAGACCGAGTGGAAGATCTTCCTGACCATCGCCACGTTCCTCCTCGGCGCGACGATCCTCTACGGCGCCTGGACGTACGGCGACAGCGGCGGCCACATCGAGTGGATCGGCACTGTGGCGCTGCTCCTGTCCTTCCTGCTCTGCGCGATGTGCGGCGGCTTCTTCTGGTTCGTCTCCCGCCGTATCGACCTGCGCCCCGAGGACCGGCCGGACGGCGAGATCGCCGACGGCGCCGGCGAGGTCGGCTTCTTCAGCCCCGGTAGCTACTGGCCGTTCGGCCTGGCGCTGGCCGCCGCGATCGCCGGCCTGGGCCTGGTGTTCTGGCAGTTCTGGCTGCTGGGACTGGGCCTGGTGGCGGTCGTCTTCGCCAGCTGCGGGCTCCTGTTCGAGTACTACTCGGGCACCCGCCGTACCGCCGAGCACTGACCCGAGCACCACCGCAGGCCCGCCACCCCACCGGGGCGGCGGGCCTGCCGCTTTCCCTTCGCCGCGCGGCTCGTCCGATGGGCGGAACCGCAGTCCGCTCCCAACGCCGGGTGCCGTGACGGCCCACCGCCGGCACTCCCGCCCAAGGCCCCACACCCCCCTGCGCCCCCCGGCGAGCGTCGGTCACCGTGCGCTCCCGCGCCGCCCGTCCCCGTTGACCAAGGATTTTGCGGCACTTTCACGCGCCGCCGGTGACACAAACCCCTTGATCACCGCTTCGGAGGGGGTGCCCGCCCGCCACCTGCCGGCCAGTAAGCGGTGATCAAGGAGTTTGTGTCCGCTTGGACGACCGTGGGTGACACAAACTCCTTGATCACGAGCGGCGGACGGTGGGGCTGTCGGGCGTGGCGGGGAGGGGAGGGGAAGGGGTGGGGGCGAGTGGAGGTCAGGCGGCCTTGGGGTGGGACGGCCGGCGAGGGGCGCGGCGGCTCGACAAGCGGGTCGGACGGAACGTGAAGGTGGCGATCACCACTGCCGCGCCGCAACCGGTGCAGATCAGCTCCGGGCAGTCGGCGCCGTGCCCGTCGCCGCACGGCGGCGCCTCGAACAGCACGACGCCCTCGCAGGTGTCACAGTGCAGCTCGCGGTCAGACACGGGTGGCTCCTCTCGCTCCGGGCACCGGTCGGGGCGGGGAGCCGCCGGCCGGTGGACCAAAGGCTCGGCTGGATCGCAGGTCCAAAACGGAAAATAACTCCCGTGTAGTTTGGCACGCGGGTATGACAACACCCGCGTCAGGCCGCCGTCAGGCGGCGCGCGCCACCTCGAGCCAGCGCTCCAGCGCTGCCGCTGCGGCGCCCGAGTCGACCGCCTCGGCGGCGCGGTCCAGGTTGGCCCGCAGCGCCTCGTGCAGATCGCCGTCGAGCGGGCCCTGGGTCGCCAGCGCCACAGCCGCGTTGACCAGCACCGCGTCCCGTACCGGGCCGGTCTCACCCGCCAGCAGCCGGCGTACCACGTCGGCGTTGTAGACCGCGTCGCCGCCGCGCAGGTCGGCCAGGGTGGCCCGGGGCACTCCGAGCTCCGCGGCGTCCAGCAGGGCCTCCGTGACGGTGCCCTGCTGGGCCACCCAGACCCGGGTGGGGGCGCCGGTGCTGAACTCGTCCAGGCCGTCCTCGCCGCGTACCACGATCGCGGAGTCGCCACGGGCCGCGAAGACGGCGGCCATCACCGGGGCCATCCGCTTGTCGAAGCAGCCCACGGCACCCGCGCGGGGCCGCGCCGGGTTGGTCAGCGGGCCGAGGAAGTTGAACGCGGTGGGTACGCCGATCTCGCGGCGGACCGGGCCGGTGTGGCGCATGCCGGGGTGGAAGCGGGCGGCGAAGCAGAAACCGATGCCGGCCTCGGTGACGCAGCGGGCCACCTGCTCGGGCGCCAGATCAAGGGGTACGCCGAGTTGCTCCAGCACGTCGGCGGTGCCGCAGGAGGAAGAGGCGGCCCGGTTGCCGTGCTTGACCACGCGCACCCCGGCCCCGGCGACCACGAGCGCCGCCATGGTGGAGATGTTCACCGTGTGCGCGAGGTCGCCGCCGGTGCCGACCACGTCCAGCGCGCTCGCGCGCACGTCCTCGGGCAGGTGCACCGGCACCGCGCGGGTCAGCATGGTCTCGACCAGGCCGCCCAGCTCGGCGGGCGTCTCGCCCTTGGTGCGCAGCGCCACGGCGAACCCGGCGATCTGCGCCGGGGTGGCCGAGCCGGCCATGATCTCGCCCATCGCCCACGCCGTGTCGGCGGTGGAGAGCTCCTCGCCGCGCAGCAGCGCGTTGAGCAGAAGCGGCCAGGTCCGTTCGCCCATGACGGGCCTCCCGAGCGGCGTGAGGAAAGCGGTTGGGGCACGCCACGGCCGCGTCGCCGTGGCGCGCGAAGGCCGGGGTCAGGCCGCGGCGTGGGTGCGGCGCAGCAGCTCCGCCACGGTGCTGCCGGCGACCACCGGGTCCAGCGGGTGGGTGAGGGTGGCGTCGACCTCGGCGTACGCGGCCAGCCAGCGGTCGGCGGCGCGGGCCAGCACCACGCAGGTCGGCGGCGCGTCGTCCCGGTCGTCCTTGATCTGGCGGGCGATGCCGATGCCGCCGCCCGGGCTCGCCTCACCGTCGAGCAGGAGCAGGTCGATCTCGTAGTCGTCGACCAGCCGGATGCACGCGTTGTAGTCGTCGGCCTCGACGAACTCGATCTCGATTCCCGGTGCCGGCCGGGTGCCAACGGCGAGTCGCATCCGGTCGCGGACCTTCGGGTCGTCGCTGTAGAGCAGGACGGTGCAAAGACGATCGCTCATCGTGACGTGGCTCCCACCTCGTAGCTGCCCGCTGATCGTAGCCGTTGTCACATCCGGGCCGTCGGCCCGCCCGGCCGGGCTCGGGGCGTACCCCGGAACGGGCCTCAGGCGCTCGCCTCCGCGGCGCGCTGGCGGGCCTCCTGGCGGTCCAGTTCGCGGTCGAGCCGGCGGGCCTCGCGCTCGGACTGCTTGACCCACTGGACGACCAGGACGGCGAGCATGGTGACGCTGACGAACTCGCCGCCGGCCCACAGGATGCCGCCGGCCACCACCTGGTCGTTCCAGGGGTCGGACCAGGACAGGTTGAGCGACGGGTACCAGTCGCCGCCGAACAGCGTGGTGCTCTGCATGATGGTCAGCCCGAGGACCGTGTGGAACGGCACCGAGAGCAGCATGAGGAGCGCGCGACCCGGGTACGGCCAGCGGCCGGGCAGCGGGTCCAGGCCGAGCAGCGGCCAGAAGAAGACGCAGCCGGTGGCGATGAAGTGCGCGTGGACCAGCTCGTGCGCCCACTCGTGGCGCAGGGTGAACTCGTAGAGGTCGGTGAAGTACAGCGCGAACGGGTTCACCACGAAGATGGCGAACGCCACAAGCGGGAAGCTGTAGACCCGGATCACCTTGCTGTGCACGATCGCGAGCAGCCGCTTGCGGGGCCGCACCGGCAGCGTGCGCAGCGCCAGCGTCACCGGGGCACCGAGCGCCAGGAAGATCGGCGCGACCATGGACAGCACCATGTGCTGGACCATGTGCACCGAGAGCAGCGCGGTGTCGTACGCGCCGAGGCCGGTGAGCGTGACCAGCGCGATGCCGCCGAGGCCGGGGCCGAGGAACGACACGGTACGGATGACCGGCCACCGGTCGCCGCGCAGCCGCAGCCGGTGCACCCCGTAGAGGTAGAGGCCGGCGGCCAGGACGATGCCCAGCGTGAGCCAGCTGTCCAGCCGGGTCTCGGTGAACACCCGGGTCACGGTGAACGGCGGCGGGGCGCCCTCGCCTCCCGCCGCCAGCGTCGCCGGAACAGCCGAGGTGACGGCGCGGATCTGATCGACGTGCAGCACGCTTTTCAGGGTAGGTCAGGCGAAGCGGACCACCACGATCGGGCCACGAAAGGGCCGGGTTTGGCACCCCGCTGATCGTCGGTCCCGGTCAGGGGCAATAATGACCGCGTGACTGCGGCCCCAGCCATTGACAAGAGCCGGATCCACTCCCTGACCCGACCCAACATGGTCAGCGTCGGGACGATCGTGTGGCTCTCCAGCGAACTCATGTTCTTCGCGGCGCTGTTCGCCATGTACTTCTCCATCCGCGCTGCGGCGCCGGAGCAGTGGGAGAAGCACACCGAGGTGCTGAACATCCCGTACGCGACCACGTTCACGGTGATCCTGGTGCTCTCCTCGATCACCTGCCAGATCGGCGTGTTCGCGGCCGAGCGCGGCGACGTCCACGCCCTGCGCCGGTGGTTCACGATCACCTTCGTGATGGGTCTGATCTTCGTGCTCGGTCAGCTGAACGAGTACCGGACCCTGGTGCACGAGGGTGTGAAGATCAACGAAGACGGTTACGGGTCGATGTTCTACCTCACCACCGGCTTCCACGGTCTGCACGTGACCGGCGGTCTCATCGCCTTCGTGATCTTCATGATCCGTACCACGATGGGCCGGTTCACCCCCGCCCAGGCGACCTCGGCGATCGTCGTGTCCTACTACTGGCACTTCGTGGACGTCGTGTGGATCGGGCTCTACGTCATGATCTACTGGCTCCAGTGATCTTGGCGCGTCACGAACCGCGCCGCTGCTCCGTCCCCTGAGACAAGGTCCAACCGGTTAAGGACACAGGTCATGACTTCTGACAACGACCGCCGACGCGGTCTGCTCGCGCGGCTGCGCGGGCGGCCCGTGGCGCGCAGCAGGGGCCGCCGCCGGCTGGGCGCCGCGGTCCGGCTGTTCGCCGCGCTGATGCTGGCCGGCGGTGCCTACACCGTCTTCGCCCCCGGCGTGCAGGCGCAGGACAACCCTCCGTTGACCGCCGCAGGCAACGAAGGTAAGGCGCTGTTCGACGTGAGCTGTGTGACCTGTCACGGTCGCAACGCCCAGGGCGTCGAGGGCCGCGGTCCGAGCCTGATCGGCGTCGGGTCGGCCTCGGTGGAGTTCCAGGTCAGCAGCGGTCGCATGCCGATGGCCCGGCAGGAGGCCCAGGCCATGCGCAAGCCCCCGCAGTTCACCGACGAGCAGGTGCGCCAGCTCGGGCAGTACATCCAGGAGCTCGGTGGCGGCCCGGAGGTGCCCAACGGCGACCTGCGTGAGGGCGCCAACCTGTCCACCGGCGGTGAGCTGTTCCGGATCAACTGCTCGCAGTGCCACGCCTTCGGCGGCGGCGGCGGCGCGCTGTCCTCCGGCAAGTACGCCCCGAGCCTCGCCCCGGCGAGCGACCGGCAGATCTACGCCGCCATGCTGAGCGGCCCGCAGAACATGCCGGTGTTCGGCGACAACCAGATCACGCCCGAGGAGAAGGCGGACATCATCGCCTACATCCAGGAGACGCTGAAGCACGACGGCGACCCGGGCGGTTTCAACCTGGGCCGGTACGGCCCGTCGACCGAGGGTCTGGCGATCTTCCTGGTCGGCATCGTCGCGCTGGTCTTCGCGAGCCTGTGGATCGCGGGCAAGTCGTGACCGGACGGATCAATGCTTTCAGTGCTGTGGCGCCGACCCCCGGCGTCACCCGTAGCGAGGTGACGGCATGAGCACCCACACCGAGCACCAGGCTCAGCAGGGCCCGGAGCCGCTCGACGTGAACGACCCCCGGCTCTCCCGGTTCGACATCGTCCAGGAGGGCGCGCGGCGCGACGACATCGAGATCGTCCACTACGAGGCGCAGGTCGTCCCGGGCAGCAAGGCCGAGCGCCGGCTGACCCGTACGGTCGCCCTGATGTTCCTGCTGACCGGCGTCTTCGCGACCGCCTTCCTGGTGGTCTACATCTGGTGGCCGTGGCAGTGGGAGCCGGGTCGCGGCGGCGACAAGCTCTACACGCCGCTGCTCGGCCTGACGCTGGGCCTGGCCCTGCTGGGCATCGGTTTCGGCATCCTGACCTGGGGCAAGAAGCTGCTGCCCAAGGAGGTCTCGATCCAGGACCGGCACGACCAGGCCGCCGACCCGGAGGGTCGCAAGATCACCGGTGAGACCATGCTCTACCTCGCCGACGAGATGGGCGTGCGCCGCCGGCCGCTGCTCGGCATCTCGCTGCTCGCCGGTCTGGCACCGGTGGGCGCGGTGGCCGCGGCCCCGCTGATCGGTGGCCTGATCGAGCAGCCGCACAAGAACAACCAGATGTTCACCACCGGCTTCCAGCCGGGCGAGGGCGGCAAGAAGATCCGGCTGATCCGTGAGGACGGCCGCCCGATCCGCCCGGCCGACGTCAGCGTCGGCGGCCAGCTCACCGTGTTCCCGGGCATCGACGGCGGCGTGAGCAACCTGCACGCCGACTCGCCCACCCTGCTCATCCACCTGCGGGAGGACGACGCGCAGAAGTCGCGCGCCGCGAACGAGCGCAAGGGCCACGGCGACTACATGTGGGGCAACTACGTCGCGTACTCCAAGATCTGTACGCACGCCGGCTGCCCGGCCAGCCTCTACGAGCAGCAGACCAACCGCCTGCTCTGCCCCTGCCACCAGTCCCAGTTCCTCATCACCGACAACGCCAAGCCGATCTTCGGCCCGGCGAACCGGCCGCTGCCGCAGCTGCCGATCGAGGTGGACGAGGAGGGCTTCTTCGTGGCGAAGTCCGACTACACCGAGACCATCGGTCCCGACTTCTGGGAGCGGCCATGAAGCGCCGAAAGTTTGATGCAGCAGCGCTGCCGGCCAAGAGCGCGCGGGCGGTGGACGACCGCTTCCAGGTGGCCACGCCCCTGCGCAAGCTGCTGAACAAGGTCTTCCCCGACCACTGGTCCTTCCTGCTGGGCGAGATCGCGCTGTTCTCGTTCATCGTCCTGCTGCTCACCGGCGTCTTCCTGACGTTCTTCTTCGAGCCGGCGATGACGGAGGTCATCTACAACGGCAGCTACGCCCCGCTGCGGGGCACCCCGATGTCGGCCGCCTACGCCTCCAGCCTGGACATCTCGTTCGATGTCCGCGGTGGTCTGATCATGCGGCAGATGCACCACTGGTCGGCCCTGCTGTTCATGGCCGCGATCGTGGTCCACATGCTGCGGGTCTTCTTCACCGGCGCGTTCCGCAAGCCGCGTGAGACCAACTGGATCATCGGCTCGCTGCTGTTCTGGGTCGGCTTCCTGGCCGGCTTCACCGGCTACTCGCTGCCGGACGACGGCCTGTCCGGCACCGGCCTGCGGATCGCCTCCGCGATCATCCTGTCGATCCCGGTGATCGGTTCCTGGGTCAGCTCGTCGATCTTCGGCGGGGAGTTCCCCGGCACCATCATCATCAGCCGCTTCTTCATCGCCCACGTGCTGCTCGTCCCGGGCCTGCTGGTGGCGCTGATCAGCGTCCACCTGGGCCTGGTGTTCAAGCAGAAGCACACCCAGTGGCCCGGCCCCGGCCGGACCAACGACAACGTGGTCGGCGAGCGGATGTTCCCGCGCTACGCGCTCAAGCAGGGCGGCTTCTTCATGGTCGTCTTCGGCGTGATCGCGCTGCTGGGCGGCCTGTTCCAGATCAACCCGATCTGGCTGTTCGGCCCGTACGAGGCGTGGGTCGTCTCGGCGGCCAGCCAGCCCGACTGGTACGTCATGTTCCTCGACGGCTCGACCCGGCTCATGCCGGGCTGGGAGATCCACATCCCGATCGGCAACGGGTACGTCATCCCACCGTTGTTCTGGCCGACGGTGGTGCTACCCGGAATCCTGGTCGGCCTGTCCACGATGTATCCGTTCCTGGAGGCACGCCGCCTCAAGGACTACAAGCACCACAACCTGCTCCAGCGGCCCCGGGACGTTCCGGCCCGGACCGCCGTGGGCGCCATGGCGCTCGCCTTCTACATCGTGCTGACCCTCTCCGGCGCCAACGACGTCATCGCGGACAAGTTCCACATCAGCCTGAACGCGATGACCTGGGGCGGCCGGATCGGCCTGCTGATCCTCCCGCCGATCGCGTACTACATCACGTACCGGATCTGCCTGGGTCTGCAGCAGCACGACCGGGAGGTGCTGGCCCACGGCGTGGAGACCGGCATCATCAAGCGGCTGCCCGACGGCCGGTTCGTCGAGGTCCACCAGCCGCTCACCTCGGCCGAGGGCCACGACGGTCACCCGCCGGCGCTCGACTACGTCGGCTGGGTGGTGCCGAAGAAGATGAACCGGCTCGGTGCCCTCGGCCCGGCGATCCGGGGCTTCTTCTACCCGATCGAGAAGCCGGCCGAGGCGCCGGTCTCGCCGGGGCACCCGCCGGTCGAGGCACGGCCGGAGCGGGAGGAGATCGGCAGCGGCGAGAGCCGTCGCTGACCCTCCCCGGTACGACTGACAGTGGCGCCCGCCGGATCATCCGGCGGGCGCCACTGCCGTTTCCGGCCCGGACGTCCGGTTGCCTCCCGAGCACGCCCGGAGGCCGGTGCGCCGACCGCCGTCGCCCCCGACACGGACGGGTGGAATCGCAGGAATAACCCCGGTCAGCCGGGTATCCGTGCGGTCCGACGTCTCATGGGGGAGGAACGAATGTTGGGAATCAAACGCCTGGGCCTGCTGGCCGCGCTGGTGGTCGTGGGGCTGGCGCCCGCCGCCGCGGCGCAGGCGGCGGCACAGCCGTCGACGCAGGACACGCAGTACCTGCAGGCGGTGCACCAGGTCAACCTGTTCGAGATCACCGCCGGTAACCTGGCCCAGCAGAAGGGCCAGAACCAGCAGGTCAAGGACCTGGGCAAGATGTTCGTGACGGACCACACCCAGCTGGACCAGACGGTGCAGTCGACCGCGCAGCAGCTCAACGTGCAGTTGCCGGCCGATCCGACCGCCGACCAGCAGAAGGTCCTGGACAAGCTGAACAACCTCAGCGGCGCCGAGTTCGACAAGGCGTGGGTGACCGCGCAGCTCGCCGGTCACGTCCAGGCGATCCAGGCCACCCAGACCGAGATCTCGCAGGGCTCGGAACAGTCGGTGGTGCAGATCGCGCAGGACGCGCTGCCGGTCCTCCAGGCGCACTACGACGCGCTTGTGGCCCTGGCGCAGACCCTGGGCGTCCCGGTGCCGCAGACCAGCGCCAGCGGCACGCCCAGCCCGGGCGGCACCACGTCCCCGGGTGGCACCGAGTCGCCGGCTCCGGGCGGCACCGAGACCGAGGCGCCCGCTCCGGGCACCACGGAGACCCCGGTGCCCAGCCAGAGCTGACGTACCGCACGGTCGACGGTGACCGGTCCGCCCCGCCAGGGTGGGCCGGTCACCGGCTCGTGTCAGTCGGCGTTCGCCAGCCCGATCGCGAACGCCGACTCCAGGTCGTGCTGCGAGTAGGCGCGGAACGCGATGTGCGACTCGGTGTTCAGCACGCCCGGCACCTTCGAGATGCTGCCGGCGATGACCTGCGCGATCTGCTCGAACTCCCGGACCCGGACCATGGCGACCAGGTCGACGTGCCCGGCCACCGAGTAGACCTCGCTGACGCCGGGCAGGTCGGCCAGGGCCTCGGCCACCTCGGGGATGGAGTCGGTGGCGCAGTCGATCAGCACGATCGCGGTGATCACGGGACGTTTCTCCGTTCGTCGGCGACGAGGCCAATGCTAGAGCCAGTGACCCTCACCGCGCCGCCGGGACGGTCAGGTCGTCCCCGGCCCGGATCACCTCGCGCAGGCGTTCCCCGGCCGCGACGCGCGCGCCCGGCCACACCACCGACCGGTCCACGTCGCCGTGCACCACCGCCCCGGCGCCGACCACCGAGCCGGTGACCCGGCCGGTCACCGTCGCGGTCGGGTCGACCAGCCCGTCCGGGCCGGCCGCGTGCAGGTTGGCGGCCAGGTAGTCGGCCGGGGTGCCGGTGTCGTAGAACGTGCCCCGGTAGGGCACCACGGTCAGCTCGCCGGCTGCCTCCGCCGGCCGCCACACGGCCCGGACCAGGTCGCCGAACGTGGCCGGCAGGTCGCGGACCAGCCGCCAGGGCAGCAGCGAGAAACCCACGAAGTCGTGGCCGCCGAAGGTGCCGGGGGCGTCCGGGTCGCCGGCGGGCCGGCCGAGCAGGCGTACGCCATGCCCGTCCCACCCGTCCAGCAGCGCGGCGATGTCCTCGCCGGGTGGCGCCTGCGGATCGGCCAGGTAAGCGTCGGCGTTGCCGACCAGCACGCCCCGGCCGTCGATCCAGTCCCGCAGCCGGCCCACACCACCGGCGGTGCCCAGCGGGGCGCCCGGCTCGACGGACAGGTGCGCCCGCCCGCCCACCCGTGCGACCACCTGGTCACCCAGGTAGCAGGCGTTCACCGCGACTCGGCGTGGGCCGGTCAGGCCGAGCCCGGCCAGCCGGGCCAGCGCCCGGTCCAACAGCGGGACGTTGCCGACCGGGCAGAGCGCCTTCGGCACCCGCTCGGTGAGCGGACGCAGCCGGGTGCCCTCGCCCGCGGCCAGCACCACGGCGCACACGACGGCCGGGGCCGCGACACCCGCGTACGGGACCGGGGTGCTCACGGGGCCGGCGGGTGCTCGCCGGCGCGGGGGCCGATGCCGTAGTACCCGAGCAGGTTGGCGGTGGCGCGGCTGAGCCGGGGCAGGTCGTCGAGCGGATGGAAGGCCGCCTCGATGACCTCGGCCCCGTCCACCTTCAGCTCGGTGCGCGACGCCGGCACCTCCGCCTCGAAGACCACGTCGACCCAGCCCTTGGCGTGCACCACCGCGTTCGGCACCGCCGGGCGCAGCGCGTCGGGGGACAGGCGGACGCCGGACTCCTCGTACAGCTCGCGGGCGGCGCCGACGACCGGGGCCTCGCCGCGTTGCAGCAGCCCGGCGGGCAGCGTCCAGCTGTACCCCGGCGGCTGGCGCAGCAGCAGGAGACGGCCCGCGCCGGTGGCCTCCGCGTCCCGCAGCAGGGTGACCGCGCCGACGATGTACTTCGGTACGGCCAGCCGGACCAGCCGCCGCCGCAGCGGGACCGGAAGCCGGTAGAAGAACTTGTAGCCGAGGGCCCGTCCGGTGGCACGCGCGCGGGGGATCATGCCGTTCAGGCTAGTGGTCCGGGCGCGGGCCGGCTCCGTCTACTGCCTGTGGTCGACCAGATCGATCAGCTGCTGGACCACCGTGTCCGGCTCGACGGTGCGGTCGAAGACCGCCACCAGCAGCGTCTCCAGGTCGGGGTAGCCCAGTTCCTCGGACAGCCGCAGCAGCGGAAGGTCGTTGGCCAGCCCCCGGTTGTGCTTGCGCAACGCCAGGCCGATCGAGGCCCGGCCGAGCCGGACCTTGTCGGCGATCGAGATGCCCGGCTCGGTGTGCTCGGCGAACCAGCGGTTGATCTGCATCTGGGCGTGCGGGGACTTGACGAAGCCCAGCCACTCCCGGCGCGGGCCGCGCGGGGCCACGTCCGCCTCGAATCCGCTCTCCGCGTCGTTCTCGGTGAAGATCTCCACCACGTCGCCCTCCTCCAGTTCGGAGGCGAGCGGCGCGAGCCGGCCGTTGATCCGGGCCGCCAGGCAGTGGTCGCCGCGCTCGGTGCCCAGCTCGTACGCGAGGTCGACAGGGGTCGCGCCGGCCGGCAGCACCACCTGCCGCCCGTCGGCGACCACCTGGATCTGCGCCTCGGACAGGTCGCAGCGCAGCGACTCCATGAACTGCGTCGGGTCGACCGTCTCCTGTTCCCAGTCGAGCACCCGGCGCAGCCAGGCCAGTTCGTCCGTCCGGTCGACGGCCCGGCCCGCGGTGCGGGGGAAACGGTAGTGGGCGGCCACGCCGTACTCCGCCGAGCGGTGCATCTCGGTGGTGCGGATCAGCACCTCGACGGTGCGGTCCTGCGGCCCGCAGACGCTCGTGTGCAGCGACCGGTAGAGGTTGTTCTTCGGGGAGGCGATGAAGTCCTTGAAGCGGCCCGGCACCGGACGCCAGAGCCCGTGCACGGCACCCAGCGCGGCATAGCAGTCGGTCGCCGGACCGTCCACCACGATCGCGATGCGGGGCAGGTCGTACGGGGCGGCGTGGTCGCCGGCGACGGTGTCCTTCCAGATCGAGTAGAGGTGCCGGGGGCGGGGGGAGACCTCGGCGTCGACCCGGTTGCGGCGCAGCGCCACCCGGGTGCGGGCCACGACGTCGGCGAGGTAGGCGTCCCAGCCGGGCCGGTCGTGCACGAACCGGGCGATCCGCGCGTGCTCCTCCGGCCGCAGGTGCAGCAGCACCACGTCGTCCAGCTCGCGCTTGAGCGTCTGGATGCCCAGCCGGTCACAGAGCGGGACCAGCACCTCCTGGGTCTTGCGGGCGATCCGCTCCCGGGACGCCGCCGAACGGACGCCGAGCGTACGCATGTTGTGCAGCCGGTCGGCCAGCTTGATCACCAGCACCCGGACGTCCTTGCCGGCCGCCACGATCATCTTGCGGACGGTCTCCGCCTCGGCGGCCTTGCCGTAGAACGCCTTGTCGAACTTGGTCACGCCGTCGACCAGGTGGGCGACCTCGCGGCCGAAGTCCTCCTGGAGCGCCTGGAGCGTGTAGCGGGTGTCCTCCACCGTGTCGTGCAGCAGGGCGGCGACCAGCGTGATGGTGTCCATGCCGAGGTCGGCGCAGATCTGCGCCACCGCCAGCGGATGGGTGATGTACGGCTCGCCGCTCTTGCGGAACTGGCCGCGGTGCATGTTCTCGGCGATCGTGTAGGCCCGGCGCAGCACCGAGGCGTCGGCGCTCGAATGGATGCCGCGATGGGCGCGGACCAGTGTGGTGACCGGGTCGCCGTCAGCGGTGGGCCAGGTGAGCAGGGAACGCAGGCGGCGGGTGAGCGGCAACTCGCCCTGGGTCGGGAGCGCGCCACCCAGGGCGGCGCCGTGTCCGGCGTCGACGTCCACCTGGGACACCTCCTCACCCCGGCCCTCGGCCACCGGGAACCGGCGGCCGGGAGCAGAGCCCGCGAATCGGGCAGGTCTGCACTCCTTTAACAGACTAAGGGAGGCGAGGTAGTCCGATCGGTCAGTTGGTCATGAGCGTTCGGTCGAGAGTTTGGCGGATCCGCCACCCTCCGCCTTCGCCAGCAGGTCGCGGAAACGCCCCGCGCCGGCCACCGGCGAGGCCCATCCGGCGGTCGTCTCGACCAGCCTTGTCTCCGGTCGCTCCAACCAGGACAGGATCCGCTCGGTCTCCTCGGCGGTCGCGGCCGGCACCGGACCGTGCCCGGGCAGCACCGTCTCGGCGGTGGCCCGGATCGCGGTGATCGTGGGTCGCGGGTGGACACCGGGCGGGGACACCCCGGCCCCGGCGAGCCGGCCGTGCCGCACCAGCGCCAGCTCCCAGCCGCCCCGGGCGGCCGGGCGGGCGGCGGCCAGCTCGGCGATGCCTGTCAACGCGGCCAGCCGCTGCATCCGGACCGCCGCGCGCAGCACCGCCACCAGCCGGCCGCGTACCACCGCCGCCTCCTCGTAGCGCTGGGCGGCCGACAGCACCTCGATGCGGGCGAGCAGCGCGTCCACCACCACACCGGGGTCGTCGCTGGTGGCGGTGCGGAACGGGGTCGCCGCGCGGTCGTCGTACTCCTCGGGGGTGATCCGGTGCTCGCAGGGCGCCGGGCAGCGACCCAGCTCGGCCAGCGCGCAGGCCGGCAGGGTGGTGCGCCGGGAGAGCCGGTGCGTGCACTGCCGCAGCGGCACCGCGTCGTGGAAGCCGGCGGCGGCCAGCTCCGCGGCCTGCCGGGACCGGAACGGCCCCAGGTAGGCCGTGTCGGTGGGCGCGATGTCGCGCACGATCGACAACCGGGGGTACGCCTCGTCGGTGAGCTTCAGCCACACCTGGCGCTCCGGATACTTCGACCGGCGGTTGTACGGCGGCGCGTGCGCCGCGATCAGCCGCAGCTCGCGGACCTCCGCCTCCAGTGAGTGGGCGCACTCGACCGCCTCCACCCGTTCGGCTGCGGCGAGCATCTCGGAGATCCGGGCCCGCTTCTCGGCGGCGGTGAAGTAGCTGCGGACCCGGGTGGCGATGTCGCCGGACGTGCCGACGTAGAGCGGCCGGTCGTCGGCGGCCCGGAAGATGTAGACGCCCGGCACCTTGGGCAGCCCGTCGGCGAGGTGCCGCTTGCGGCGCTGGGTCGGGGTGACCGCGCGGGCGAACTCGATCGCCTCGCCGACCGTGTCGACCCGGTGCCCGCCGAGGCGGCCGATCAGCCCGTGCAGCACGTCGACGGTGGCCTTTGCGTCGTCCAGCGCCCGGTGGTTGGGCTGGGTGGCGGTGCGGAAGTAGGCGGCGAGCGTGCCCAGCTTGCGGTTGGGCACCTCGTCGCGGGTGAGCACCCGCCGGGCCAGCGCGGCCGTGTCCAGCACCCGGGGGTTGGGCCAGCGGTAGCCGTGCTTCGCGCAGGCCGCCTTGAGGAAACCCACGTCGTACGGCGCGTTGTGGGCGACGAGCACGGCGTCGCTGATGAACTCCAGGAAACTCGGCAGCACCTGCTCGATCGGCGGGGCGGGCAGCAGCATGGCCTGGGTGATGCCGGTGAGCACGGTGATGAACGGCGGGATCGGCACGCCCGGGTTGACGAGTGTGGCGAGCACGCCCAGCTCCTCCCCGCCACGGACCTTCACCGCGCCGATCTCGGTGATCCCGCCGCCGTCGGGCGCGCCCCCGGTGGTCTCCAGGTCGACCACGACGAAGGTGGTCGCGTAGAGCGGCAGCGCCGGGTCGACACCGCTGCCCGCCGGGTCCAGGCCGGCCAGCGACTCCTGGACGTACTCCGCTCGTGTCACCCGCGGGACGCTAGCGGCACGGTCCGACACTCCTGTCACTGCGGCCCCAGGAGATACCACGGGGGTACGATGAGAGATCGGCTCACTCACCGGGCGGTGGGCCCGTTCGGGGTGGGAGACTTGCCTCATGCCCCTCACCGAGCCGTACGACGACCACTCCTCCGCGGAGGAGCCGGTGGTCGGCGTGCCCGCTGACGAGGGCACACCGCCCGCTGCCGAACCCGAGCCCGTGCTGCCCGAGCCGGTCCGGCAGCGGATCGTCACGCTCACCGCCGCCGTGCTGCCCGGCCTGCCCGCCGACGAGGTGCCGGTGCCACTGCGGCGGGTCGCGAAGTTCGCCCCCAACCGCCGGGCCCGCCTCGGCGCGCCAGCGATCGCCGCCCAGCTCACCGCCGACCCGCTGTTCCGGCAGCGGATCACCGCCCGGGTGCTCGCCGACGCCGGTGACCTGGGCGCTGCGGTGGTCGAGGGCACCGCGCCGGCCGCCGCCGACCCGGTCGAGGTGGCCGCCCTGGCCTACCTGGCCCGGCCCCGGGGCTGGCGGGAACTGATCGAGGCCAGCGGCGAGGCGGTACGCGCCGAGGCCGACAGCGCGGTCGTGGCCGAGCTGGTCCGCGAGGCCGAGCAGCGGGCCGCCCGCGCTGAGCACGACCGGGCCGTGGCCCGGGTCGAGGCGGAGAAGCTGCGCGACGAGCTGGCCCGGGTCCGGGAGGAGCTGGGTCAGCTCCGCGAGGAGGCCCGCCAGTTGACACGTACCCTGCGGGAGACCCAGGCCCGCGAGCGCAAGGCCACCGAGCTGCTCGCCACCGAGCGGGGGCGGGCGGCCCGCGCCGCCGCCGACGCGGACGCCGAGCTGCGCCGCGCCCGGGCCCGGCTGGCCGAGGCGGAGGCCGCCGCCGGGGTGGCCCGGGCCAGCGCCAAGGAGGCCCGCTCGGTCGACGACGCGCGGCTGTGGCTGCTGCTGGAGACCATCGGTCAGGCCGCCGTGGGGCTGCGCCGGGAGCTGGCGCTCGACCCGGTGGACAAGCTCCCGGCCGACTTCGTCGCCGACGCGTTCGCCGAGCAGCCGGGCACCGCACCGGCCGGGCCGTCGACGCGGGCCCGCGACACCGACGACCCGGCCCGCCTCGACCAGTTGCTCGCGCTGCCGCGGGCGCACCTGGTGGTGGACGGCTACAACGTGACGAAGCGCGGCTTCGGCGAGATGTCGCTGGAGCAGCAGCGCAAGCGGCTGATCACCGGGCTGGGCGGGATCGCCGCGCAGACCGGGGACGAGGTCACTGTCGTCTTCGACGGTGCGGAGCGGATGCACGGCCTGCCCCCGGCGCCGCGCGGCGTGCGGGTGCTGTTCTCCCGCAAGGGCGAGACCGCCGACGAGCTGATCCGCCGCCTGGTGCGTGCCGAGCCGTCCGGGCGGCCGGTGGTCGTGGTGTCCTCCGACCGCGAGGTCGCCGACGGGGTACGCCGGCACGGCGCGTACCCGCTGGGCGCCGACTCGCTGCTGCGGCGCCTCGCCCGGTCCTGAGCCCGCTCCTCCTCCCGCTGCCTGATCGGCTCCAGCTCGGTGCGGTGGCGGGGTCGCGTGCGTGCCGATCGCGCCACTTCGGCGTACTGGTTCGTGTTCGCGGCGGCTGCTGCCTCGTTGTCCGGTTCTGTCGTACCCGAGCGTTAGCGTCGTGGTGACCGACGGTGGTGGCTCCTTCCCCGACCGCCACCGGCGACCCGTCAGGAGGCGTTGATGCTGATCGACTGCGACACCTGCGGCAACCGCGGCGCCGGCTGCTCCGGCTGCCTGGTGACCGCACTGCTCGACTCCGACCCGGCCGACCTGGGTCCGGCCGAGCACCGGGCGATCGAGGTGTTCGCCCGGGCCGGATTCGAGGTCGAGGTGCTGCCACCCGCACCGGTCGCGGCGCCCGTGCCCGCCGCGACACGGGCGCCGGCACCCCGCCGTCCCGGCCGTCGCCGGATCGCCTGACACGCCCGCTGCCCGCTGCCGCGTACGCCGAGGCGAGGGTCCGCGGGTCACCGTCGGCGCGGGTCCGGCCGAGGCCCCTTCGGGTCAGCCGGCACCGTCCGGTCTCGGGTCTGCTTCGCCGACGGAAGCGGGGCGAGCCGCCTGGTGTTCCAGGTGTGATAGAGCCCGGAGAGGGCGGTGGCGATCGTCACCAGGTCGCTGGTCGGGGTGCCGATGAGAGTCAGCAGGATGCCGGTGGCCAGAACGGCCAGGAAGACGATCACGTCGAGATGGCGGCTGCGGTGCAGCGTCCGGTCCGTGCTCATGGCCTTACCTTTCGAGAGTCCTCTGCCCCGCCGCTCGGGGGGTGTGATTCGGTTGTAGCCGCAGCCGGACGGGCTGAGAGCCGAGCTTTTTCCACGCCTGCGCGAGCGCGCAGAAAGCGCAGGTCAGGAATTTTCCACGGAGCGGCGGCCGGCGCTCCGGAACGCCGGCCGATTGCTCACGCGAGTAGCCTGAGGCCGACAGGGCATCCGTTCCTCCTGCCTCGATGGGTCAGCAGATGGCGGTGCAGCACGGCGGGAAGCGCGGGCGCCCGCGCAAGCCACTCGACCGCGCGGGCCTCGATCCGCACCTGCGAGTGCTCGCGGAAGACCTCCGCGCGTTGGTGGGCGACCGGTCGTTCGACGAGGTCGCCCGGGCGATCTACCGCTCTGTCGAGGGCGTGGCAGGTGCCTGCCGGGGTGAGGTGCTCAAGTCGCGTGCCGTCGTGGTGGCCGTGGCCAAGTACTGCGGCGGTGACGAAGAAGAGTGGAATCTCAGGTGGGGACTGGCCTACCTGCACCTGGAAGCGGCGGGGCGGCAGGACCTGCTCCCCAAACGCGGTGAGTCGCCGGACCGCGCGGCGCTGAGGGAGGCGGCCGCGGACGCGGAGACACTGCTGCGTGCCATTGGCGTCAGGCAGTTGGAACAGCGCCGGCTCGCTCTGCTCAAAGCCGAGCCACTGCTGGCCGAACTCGACGAGGAGCTGCCGACGGCGACGGAGAAGAACGGGCGGAACGCGGCGGAGTGCTGGGCCGATCTCACCGATTACCTGAGGCGGCTCGTCCTGCTCTTCACCAACGACCCGATCCCGGCCGGCAACCGTGGCGACGCGGATCTCACCGTCGTCCTGAACTGGCTCTCCGAACTCGGAACACGGACCGGCGTCAGGGAATGGCAGACACTCGCCGCCCAGATCCGTGCCGCCTACGACCTCGCCCAGCACACCGGCTGGTACGCGGTCGATCCTCAGCACACCGGTCTCGCGGCGTACGGGGATGAATTCGCCCGTGTACGCGCCGAGGCCGGCCGCAGGGCTTCACAGCTTGCGCGGGCAAGCGCATACCTGGAAGCCAAGGCCGACCTCGTTCCGGCCGCAGCGGTGGACCGCGCCCGGTACGACCCACCGCGCAGCGGCTACCTCGGCGGCGCGATCCTTCTGGTGCTGCTGGGAATCCCCGTCACCGTGGGCCTCATCTGCGCCGGCGCCCCCACACCCGTCTGGGCCGTCGCGGGACTCGTGGTGATCCATGCGGCGGCGGCCTTCGTCGCGGCGGCGGCGCACGCCCGTCGGGACTGAGGCGGGGCGGTGCGCCGCCGGTCAATATGATGGGCGGTCACGGCGGGAGGGGAGCGGCATGACGCGGACGGGGTACCACGGCGGGGTGATTCGGTGACCCCGCGTGCCTGGGCGCTGCTGACCCTGGGCGGCCTGGCGGTCGCGCTGCTCGTGGCGGTGGTGCTGCTGGTGCCGTGGAGCCGGCCGCCGGCGCCCCGGGCCGACCAGCTCGCGGCGCTGCGGGACCTTCCGGCCGGGCAGGTGGCCCGGGGCCGGGAGTTCCACGGCGCGCTGCGTCCGGCGGCCTGGTCGGCGCTCGCGGTCGGGCTGGTGGTGGCGCTGCTGCTCGGGCTGACCCCGCTGGGCGGCCGCCTGGTCGAACTGGTCGGCCGGCCCTTCGGCGGGCACTGGGTCGCGCAGGCGGTGCTCGGCGGGCTGGCCGTCATGTTCCTCGCCGACCTGCTCACGCTGCCGTTCGCGGCCTGGCGCCGTACCGTGCTGGTTCGCTACGGGCTGAGCACCCAGAGCTGGGGTGGCTGGGCGGTCGACCTGCTCAAGTCGTACGCGGTCAGCGCGGTGATCGGCGCGTTGGTCCTGCTCGGCTTCTACACCGTGGTCCGGCTCGCCCCGCGCTGGTGGTGGGCGTTCGGCGCGGCCGGCGCGGCCGTCCTCGTGGTGGTGCTGTCGTTCGTGCTGCCGGTGCTCGTCGAGCCGGTGTTCAACCGGTTCACCCCGATGGAGCCGGGCCCGCTGCGCAGCGAGCTGACCGCGATGGCCGCCCGGGACGGCGTGCCGGTGCGCGACGTGCTCGTCGCCGACGCGTCCCGGCGTACCAGCGCGGTGAACGCCTACGTCTCCGGGCTCGGCCCGACGCGCCGGGTGGTCGTCTACGACACGCTGCTGCGCGAGGCCGAGCCGGCGGAGGTGACCAGCGTGGTCGCCCACGAGCTGGGGCACGCCAAGGACCGGGACGTGTGGACCGGCACGCTGCTCGGCGCGCTCGGTGCCGCCGCCGCGGTGGTGGCGCTCTACCTGATCGGGTCCTGGACGCCGCTGCTGCGGCTCGCGGGCGTCGACTCGATCGCCCAGCCCCGGGCGTTCCCGCTGCTGATCGCGCTGGTCACGGTCGCCGGCCTGCTCGCCACGCCGGCACAGGCGCTCGTCTCCCGCCGGATCGAGTCCCGGGCCGACGCCCACGCGCTGGCGCTCACCGGCGACCCCGCGACGTTCGAGGCGATGCAGCGGCGGCTGGCCGGGGTCAACCTGGCCGACCCCGACCCGCCGCGCTGGGAGCGCCTCTGGTCGGCGACCCACCCGTCCACCGTGGAGCGGATGGCCGCCGCCCGCGCCTACGCCAGGGAGCACGGCCGATGAGCCGCACCTTGCTGATCACCAACGACTTCCCGCCGCGCCCCGGCGGCATCCAGTCGTTCGTCCACAACCTGGCGGTGCGCCAGCCGCCCGGCTCGGTCGTGGTGTACGCGTCGAGCTGGCGCGGTGCGGAGAAGTTCGACGCCGACCAGCCGTTCGAGGTGGTCCGGGAGCGGACCCGGGTGCTGCTGCCCACCCCGCTGATCGCCCGGCGGGCGGCGCGGCTGGCCCGCGCGTACGACTGCGACACCGTCTGGTTCGGCGCGGCGGCCCCGCTGGGGCTGCTCGCCGCGGGCCTGCGGCGGCGGGCCGGGATCCGCCGGGCGGTGGCGCTGACCCACGGGCACGAGGTCGGCTGGGCGGCGCTGCCCGGCGCCCGGTCGGCGCTGCGCCGGATCGGCCGGGGCGTGGACGTGACCACCTACCTCGGCGAGTACACCCGGGAGCGGCTGGCCCGCGTGCTGGACGGGCTGACCGAGCTGCGGCGGCTCGCACCCGGCGTGGACGTGGACACCTACCACCCGGACGTCGACGGCCGGCAGGTCCGATCGCGGCTCGGGCTGGCCGACCGCCCGGTGGTGGTGTGCGTGTCACGGCTGGTGCCCCGCAAGGGCCAGGACATGCTGATCCGCGCGCTGCCGGCGATCCGCCGCCGGGTGCCCGACGCCGCGCTGCTCGTGGTCGGCGGCGGACCGTACCGCTCGACGCTGGAGAAGCTGGCCCGGCAGACCGGGCTGGAACGCGACGTGGTCTTCACCGGGTCGGTGCCCTCGGCCGAGCTGCCCGCCCACTACGCGGCCGGAGACGTCTACGCGATGCCGTGCCGCACCCGCAACCGGGGCCTGGACGTGGAGGGTCTCGGGATCGTCTACCTGGAGGCGAGCGCTACCGGACTGCCGGTGGTGGCCGGCGACTCCGGTGGCGCCCCGGACGCGGTCCGCGAGGGGGAGACCGGGTACGTCGTCGGTGGCCGGGACGTGGCGCAGCTCGCCGACCGGGTGGCCACGCTGCTCGCCGACCGGGATCTGGCCCGGCAGTTCGGCGCCGCCGGCCGTGCCTGGGTGGAGCGGGAATGGCGCTGGGAGACGCAGGCGCAGCGGATGGCCGCCCTGCTGGCCGGCTGACCGCGCGCTGGCCGGATCCCGCGCGCCGGCTGGATCAGGCGGCGCGGGCCGGATCAGGCGGCGGGCCGGCCGGTCAGGAGCGGCGCCGGCCGGGTCAGGAGGCGGCGTCTACGTGGGCGGGTACCCGGCCCAGGTGCGGCGCGGCCGCGCCGGGACGGCCGAAGTGCCAGCCCTGACCGGCGTCGCAGCCGATCGCGCGCAGCCGGTCGGCCTGGTCGGCCGTCTCCACGCCCTCGGCGGTGACGGTGAGGTCCAGCGCGTGGGCCAGCGCGACGAGCGAGGCGAGGATCCGCTCGTCGGTGCGGCTGCCCGGCGCGCGCAGGCCGGTCACGAACTCGCCCGCCACCTTCAACTCGTCGACCGGCAGGTCCCGCAGGTACGCGAGGTTGCAGTATCCGGTGCCGAAGTCGTCTATGGCGATCCGGACACCGAGGTCGCGGAGCACCCGCAGGGCCCGCACCGGCTCGACCACAGTGCTCATCATGGTGCTCTCGGTGATCTCCAGTTGCAGGCGGTGCGGCGGCAGGCCGGTGTGCCCGAGCACGCCGCGTACCTCGGTCACCAGGTCGCTGCGGTGCAACTGCCGGACGGCGAGGTTGACGCTGACGAACGGCGCGTCCCCGTCCACGCCCGGCCAGCTGCCCGCCTCGCGGCACGCCTCGGCCAGCACCCAGCTGCCGAGCCGGACGATCAACCCGGTCTCCTCGGCCAGCGGGATGAAGCTGTCCGGCCGCAGCACACCCAGCTCCGGGTGACGCCAGCGCACCAGCGCCTCCATGCCGAGCACCCGCCCGTCACGCAACGACGTCAGCGGCTGGTAGTCGAGGTAGAACTCGCCCCGGTCCAGCGCGGCGGGAATCGCCGCGGACAGCGCGTACCGGGCCAGCTCCCTTCGGTTGCGGTCGGCGTCGAACAACGACCAGCGGGCCCCGCCGGCGGCCTTGGCCCAGTGCAGCGTGCTGTCGGCCGCGCGCATCAGATCCATCGGCGAGGTGCCCGCGACCGGCCGCTCCACGATGCCGATGCTCGCGGACACGGTCAGCTCGTGGCCCTCGACGAGCGCCGGCTCGCGTACCGTCGCCAGCGCCGCCTCGGCGACCTTCACCGCGTCGTCGGTGCCGGCGGTGCGTTCCACGAGGATCACGAACTCGTCGCCGCCGAGTCGGGCCACCAGGTGTTCACCGAGCGCCCGGTGCAGGCGCTGGGCCACTGTCACCAGCAGCGAGTCGCCGACCTGGTGGCCGAGGGAGTCGTTGACGACCTTGAACCGGTCCAGGTCGAGGAAGCAGACACCGACCCGGTCGGCGCCCCGCCCGGGCGCGGTGATCGCGTCGGTCAGCCGTTCGGTGAACAGCGTGCGGTTCGGCAGGCCGGTGAGCGGGTCGTGGGTGGCCTGGTGCCGGAACCGGGCCTCACTGTCGCGCAGTGCCCGTTCCGCCTGCGCCCGGGCCATCATGGCGGCCCGGCGGATGGACTCCTGCTCGTCGAGCGTGCGGTCGCGCAGGGCGCGGGCGTACCCGGTGGCCACCGTGGCGAGCAGCCGCGCCATCCGGTCCTCGACGTCGTCGACGACCAGGTCGAGGTCGCGGACCAGGCGCAGCTGGATCACCTCGACGGTGCGGCCCAGCCCTTCCGCGGAGGCGATGTGCGCCTGCACCAGCTCCGCGCCGACCTGCTGGCCGATCCGCAGGTCGAACGGCTCGGCACGCAGCGCCTCGGCCAGCCGCTCGGTGAGCCGTTGCAGCATCTCCTCGAGCTGCGACTGGGTCATCGGCAGGTAGCTGGTGCCGGAGACCGCCTTGGCCCAGGCCCGGGCGAAGACGCCCGGGCGGCAGGGGGCCGCGTCGTCACGCACCGAGCCGCCCCACCCCGCCCATGAAGACGGCCCGCTCGGCGTTCTCCGCCTGGTCGGGGGAGTCCGGCCGCCACTGCGGCACCCACACCACGCCCGGGTCGACCAGCTCGAAGCCGTCGAACAGCGCGGTCAGCTCGGCCCGGCTGCGGATCCAGAGCCGGCTGTCGGTGCGCCGATAGACCCGTTCCGCCTCGGCCCGCTCGCCGGTGCCGGCACGGCCGTCCTCGCTCGCCTGGGAGAGCACCAGGTGACTGCCGGGCGCCAGCGCCGAGCGCAGCTTCCGCAGGATCTCCTCGGGGCGGTCGGCGTCCGGGATGAAGTGCAGCACCGCCACGATCATCACGGCGACCGGCTCGGTGAAGTCCAGCAGCCGGGTGACCTCCGGGTGCGCCAGGATCGCCTCCGGCCTGCGCAGATCCTCCTGGAGCACGGTGGCGTTCCCGTTGCCGGCCAGGATCTCCTGGCTGTGCGCCACCGCCACCGGATCCACGTCGACGTAGACCACGCGCGACTCCGGATCGATCCGCTGGGCGATCTCGTGCACGTTGCCGACGGTCGGGATGCCCGAGCCGATGTCCAGGAACTGGCGGACGCCGGCCTGGGCCAGGTATTGCACCGCCCGGCGCAGGAACGCGCGGTTGGCCTGGGCCATCAGCGGCGCCTCCGGCACCGCCTCCACCATCGCGCGGGCGGCCGCCCGGTCGGCCGCGAAGTTGTGCGAGCCGCCGAGGTAGTAGTCGTACATCCGGGCGACGCTGGGGCGCTCGATGTCGATCGTCTCGGGTGCCCAGTCCGGCCGCTGCATGTCCTGCCCCTCGGGTGTCGGCGACACGCGGTCCCCGCCGCCGCGTGGACCACCCGGGTATTCTGCCCCTCCGCCGTCGCGGTGCAAAGACCGCCGTCGCTACGCGTCCGGCCGTTCACCGTACGCGACCACGCATGGCGTGAACGCCGCGAGAGGCCCGCGTCCGTGGCGGACCGGGCCTCTCGCGGCGGTGCGTCAGAACTTCGGGGCGTCCGGGGCCTCCAGGAGCCCCAGCCGCAGCGCGGTCATCAGCGCCTGCGCCCGGTTGGCCGCGCCCAGCTTCTCGTAGAGCTTGGAGATGTGGGTCTTGGCGGTCGACTCGCTGACGAACAGCTGCTTGGCGATGCCGGCCACGCTCATGCCGTCGGCGAGCAGGCGCAGCACCTGGCCCTCGCGGGGGGACAGCTGCGGGCCGGACGGCGCCAGCCGGCGCTTCATCGCCTCGGCCAGGTCGGCGGCGGTGAACGCGCTGGGGGAGGAGGCGGCGTGCCGGGCGGCGGCCACCACCTCGTCGGCCGGGGCGGTCTTCGGCACGAACGCGCTCGCACCCGCCTCCAGGGCGCCGAAGAGCTGGTCGTCGCCGGCGTACATGGTGAGCACGACGATGCCCATTGACGCGCTGGACTTGCGCAGGGCGCGGGTGGCCTCCAGGCCGCTGCCGTCGGGCAGGCGCAGATCCATGATCACCACGTCGGGCTGGAGCGCGCCGGCCTGGCGCACGCCCTCCGCGGCGGTGGCGGCCTCGCCCACGACCTCGAACTGACGGTCGCGCTCGAACGCGTGACGCAGCCCCTTGCGGATGAGGTCGTGGTCGTCGACCAGGAGAACCTTGGTACGGGTGGCCGGTGTCGGACTGCTGGTCATCCTCGGGTTACTCCCCTTCTGCTGCTGCGGCGCTGCCGCGCACCTTATCGCGCCGGGGCGACGAACCGAGCACCACCGCCACAGTCGTCCCACTCGGCTGCCGCGGCCTGATCTCCAACCGGCCTCGGATACGTTCCGCCCTCTCCGCCATGATCGCAAGGCCATAGTGCCCGTCCGGGCGCTGGTCACCGATGCCGTGACCGTCATCCGACACTTCGATTCGGGCGAACGGGGGATCCACCTCGCATGTGACCCACAGGTTCGAGGCGCCGGCGTGCTTGCGGGCGTTCGTCACCGCCTCCTGCGCGATCCGCAGCAACTCGGCCTCGGTGGCGGCGGGCAGCCGGGCGGTGGACTCGTCGAGTGACAGGTGCACCCGCAGGCCACCGGAGGCGCCGACGGTGCGGGCGTACTCGGCGATGGCGGCGGCCAGGCCGCCGTGCCGGTCCACCTCGCTGCGCAGCTCGAACAGGCTCAGCCGCAGCTCGGTGATCACCCGGGTGACCTCCTGGCGCAGCGTACGCAGCGAGTCGGCGGTCTCGTCCGCGTCCTCGTGCACGGTGGCCAGCGCGTTGTCGATGCCGTAGCCGACCATGACCAGCTCCTGGGCGACCCCGTCGTGGATCTCCCGGGCCAGCCGCTGCCGCTCCTCGTTCGTGGCCAGCGAGCGCACCTCGTCGAAGAGCAGCGCCGCCTCCAGCCGCAGCGCCGCCGGGCCGGTCAGCGCCGTCACCCGGGACACCACCGGCGGCGGGTACGCGGCGGCGGTGTCCGCCTCGATCACCACCAGGCCGACAGTGCGTACGCCCGCCACCAGCGGGACGATCAGCGCGGACACCTCGCCGGAGCGCCGCGACCGGGCCTGCGAGCGCGACGAGACGGTCGGCTGCTGGCTGGCCCAGGCGTCGGCGATGGCCGAGTCGGCGTCGAGCGTGGTCTCCCAGTCCACCCGGTCCGCGCCGATCTGCGCGAGCACCACGAGCCGGCCGCCGCCGCTGGCGGACAGCACCGCGCCCCGGTCGGTCTTGGCCACCACCCGCAGCTCCTCCAGCAGGTGCTCGGAGATGCCACCCGGGTCCAGGGTCGCGCCGGGCAACTGCCGGGCCACCGTACGGAGCTGGGTGAGCAGTCGGGTCGCCTCGGCGTACGGCTGGGGTTTGCCCTCGCCGCGCACCCGCATGACGCGCTGGAGCGTGCCCGCGGTGTAGAGGCCGAGCCCGGCCAGGATCAGCCACTGGGCGCAGACCGTGAGGTAGCCGACCTGGCCGAGCTGCGGCCCGCCGTCGACCTTGGTGAACGCGGCACTGGCAAGCAGCGTCGCCGCCGCGACCACGAGCAGCGCGGCGCCCTCGCGGAACCGGCGGCTCAGCGCGGTTACGGTGACCGGCACGGCGAGGTACGGCAGCACCGCCGAGGCGCCCAGCCCGCCGGTCACGCCGGTGAGGTGGGTGTCGGCGGCGACCTGGCTGGCGGCCAGCCCGAGCACCACCACCTCGGCGAAGCGGCTGAACGGGGCGAGCAGCCGGTGTTGCGGTGCGAGCACGGCGGGCAGGCCCGCGACGCCCAGCAGCGCGATCCACCAGAGCTGGGCGGCGTCACGGGTGGCGAACAGGGTCAGGGCGGCGACCAGCGCGAGGAGGACCGCGCGAGCCGCTACCGCGAGGGGCTGCGTCGACGGCTGGCGGGATGTGGAGGCGGGCACGTGACGGATGGTAGTCAGCCCCGGTAGATCTCGGCGATCTCCGAGGCGTACGTCTTGTGCACGACCTGACGCTTGACCTTCAACGACGGGGTCAGCTCACCGGTGGTCTCGGTGAAGTCCTGCGGCAGGATCCGGAACACCTTGATCGCCTCGGCCTTGGAGACCGCCTGGTTGGCCTGGTCGATCGCGGACTGCACCTCGGCGCGAAGCGCCGCGTCCTCGCGCAGCTCGGCGATGCTGGTGGTCTCCGGGAGCCCATGCCCGGCCAGCCACTTCGGCAGCGCCTCCTCGTCGATGGTGACCAGGGCGGCGATGAACGGCTGCCGGTCGCCGACCACCACGCACTGGCTGATCAGCGGGTGCGCCCGTACCTGGTCCTCCAGCACCGCCGGGGCGACGTTCTTGCCGCCGGCGGTCACGATGATCTCCTTCTTGCGGCCGGTGATGCTCAGGTAGCCGTCGTCGTCGAGATGCCCGAGGTCGCCGGTGCGGAACCAGCCGTCGGTGGTGATCGCCTCGGCGGTGGCCGCGTCGTTGTGCCAGTAGCCCTGGAAGACGATGTCGCCGGCGATCAGGACCTCGCCGTCGTCGTCGATCCGGATGGTGACGCCGGGCAGCGGCCGGCCGACGGTGCCGATCCGGGTGCCGGTGGGCAGGTTGGCGGCGGCGGCCGGCGAGGTCTCGGTGAGCCCGTACCCCTCGCAGATGGTCACCCCGACGCCGCGGAAGAAGTGGCCGAGCCGCGCGCCGAGCGGCGCGCCGCCGGAGATGGCGTCGCGGCACCGGCCGCCCATCGCCGCCCGCAGCTTGCGGTAGACCAGCTTGTCGAAGAGGGCGTGCTGCGCGCGCAGGCCCAGGCCGGGGCCGCCGGGCAGCTCCTGCGCCTCGCTCCACGCGATGGCGACCTTCTCCGCCCGGTCGAAGATCTTGCCCTTCCCCTCGGCCTCGGCCTTCTGCCGCGCGCCGTTGTAGACCTTCTCGAAGACCCGGGGTACGGAGAGCACGAACGTCGGCTTGAAGTCCTGGAGCTCGGCGACCAGGTTCTTGGTGTCCGCGCAGTGCGCCATGGTGGCGCGGGCGTGCACCACGCCGACCTGGATGAGCCGGGCGAAGGCGTGCGCGAGCGGCAGGAACAGCAGCGTCGAGGCGCCCTGCCGGAACAGGTTCGGCAGCACCGGCACCGCGTTGGCGATGTCGGTGTAGATGTTGCGGTGGGTCAGCACGCAGCCCTTGGGCCGGCCGGTGGTGCCGCTGGTGTAGATGATCGTGGCGACGTCGTCGGCCTTGAGCAGCGAGCGGCGGGTCGCCACCTCGGCCGGGTCCACCGACGCGCCGGAGGCGACCAGCTCGTCGACCGCGCCCAGCTCGATCTGCCAGACCTCGCGCAGGTCCGGCAGCCGGTCCCGGACACCGGCGACCAGGGTGGCGTGCGCGGTGCTCTCCACCACCACGGCGACGGCGCCGGAGTCGCCGAGGATCCAGGCGGCCTGCTCGGCGCTGGACGTCTCGTAGATCGGCACGGTCACCGCGCCGGCCGCCCAGATCGCGTAGTCGAACAGCGTCCACTCGTAGCGGGTGCGGCTCATCAGGCCGACCCGGTCACCGGGGGAGACACCCGCGGCGATCAGGCCCTGCGCCAGCGCCACCACCTCGTCGCGGAACTGGCGGCAGGTCACCTCCTCGCGCACCGCCGTCCCCGCGCCGGGGCGGACGAACTGCACGGTGTCCGGGGCGACCTCGGCGTTTTCCCAGACCGGGTCGGTCAGGTTGGCCGCGTCGCCGACGGTGACGATCGGCGGGACGGAGAACTCGCGCACCTGCACTCCCTCGTGCTCTACCGGCGGGGCCGGCCTGGTCGGCTCTGTCGAAACCTACCCGCACACCCCGGGGGGTCTGCCAGGGAGGTTGCCCGCCCGGCTGGTGGGACGCCGTCCGGCGGGTGGAGCGGGACCGGCCGGGACGCGGCCGGGTAGCCTCCCCCCATGGCGGACTCCTCCACCCAGTCGATCATCATCGGCGCGTCACCGGACCGGGTGGCGGCCGTCATCTGCGACTTCCCGAGCTATCCCGAGTGGGCCGAGGCGGTACGCCGGGCCGAGGTGATCGAGGAGTACGAGGACGGCTACGCCAGCCAGGTCCGGTTCACCCTCGACGCGGGCGTGATGGCCGACGAGTACGTGCTGGCCTACGAGTACGCCGAGGACATCTCCCGGATCGAGTGGCACCTGGTCGCCCCGTCGAAGATGCAGCGCTCCCAGCGCGGCTCGTACGACCTGGTGGGCAACCCGGACGGGACGACCACGGTGACGTACACGCTCGAGGTGGAGCTGTCCGTGGCGATGCTCGGCATGTTCCGCCGCAAGGCCGAGAAAATGATCATGGACGCGGCGTTGAAGCAGCTCAAGCGCCGGGTAGAAGCACCCGGTGCGGCGCACTGACCGATCGTCGTCCCGGTAGTCACGCTGAAGGAGCCGAACCATGGGCACCACTGATCCGGGTTCGGCCCGGGAAGAGGCCGAGCGCCTCGTCGCCACCCTGCTCGCCGGTGCGAAGCTGGCCGCCGCCGCACCCGGCTCCGGCGCCTGGGGTCCGCTCGGTGGGATCATCTCCGGTGTCCTCGGTCACACCCCGCCCGGCGCCGGTCCCGCCCCGGAGCCGTCCGGCAGTGCCGGTTTCGCCACCGGCTCCCCGGAATGCTGTGTCTGTCCTGTCTGTCGCGGTATCGCCGCGTTGCGCGACCCGAGTCCGGAATTCACCGAGCGGCTCGCCACCGGCGCCGGGGACCTGGCGGCCGGGGTGGCCAGCCTGCTGCGCGCGTTCAACCCGGCCGAGCCGGAGCGAACGGCCGACGACGGCCCTGCCGCTCCGGCCGGATCCGGGGACCACGTGTGGCGCGAGGGGACCCGTACCGGGCATGATTCTCAGCCGGCACCCGAGCAGGACGTGTGGTCCGCCGCCACCCGGGGGGAGGGCGCGGCCGATTCGGGTGCCGACGCCGACGCCGCCGGGCCGCCGGAGCCGGACACGAGCCGGTCACCGGCCGGCCGTCCCGTGGTGCCCGCCTCGCGGGCGTCCGGCGAGGTGGGCGCGGACGCACCAGGCGACGGGGCCTGACCACCGGACATCCCGGGACCGTACGGCCGGTTCGGCCGGTTCGCGGGCAGCACAGCAGAGGGGAGTGGCAGCGGTGACGCTGACCATCGGAGTCGACGTCGGTGGCACGAAGGTGGCCGGCGGTGTCGTGGACGACGCCGGCACGGTACTCGTGCAGACGCGACGGGACACCCCCGCCGACGACGTGGCGAAGACCCGCGACGTCATCATCGAGGTGGTCACCGAGCTGGCCGCCGGTCACGCCGTGGAGGCGGTCGGCATCGGCGCCGCCGGCTGGATCGACGCCTCCCGCTCCACAGTGCTGTTCGCGCCGAACCTGGCCTGGCGGGACGAGCCGCTGCGCACGTACGTCGGCGACGCCACCGGCCTGCCGGTGATCGTGGAGAACGACGGGAACGTGGCCGCCTGGGCGGAGTTCCGCTACGGCGCGGCCCGCGACGCCGACGACTCGATGGTCATGTTCACCATCGGCACCGGCGTGGGCGGCGGCATCGTGCTCGGCGGTGACCTGGTCCGCGGCGCCAACGGCATCGCCGCCGAACTGGGCCACATGCTCACCGTGCCGGACGGCCACCAGTGCGGCTGCGGCCGGCTGGGCTGCATCGAGCAGTACGCCAGCGGCAGCGCCCTGGTCCGCTTCGCACGCGCCGCCGCCCGGCAGGAGCCGCACCGGGCCACCGCGTTGCTGGAGCTGGCCGGAGGCGAGGCCGAGACGATCACCGGCCCGATGGTGACCGCCGCGGCCAAGGGCGGCGACCCGGTCTCCACCGAGGCGTTCGCCCAGGTCGGCCGCTGGCTCGGCACCAGCCTCGCCGACATGGCGCAGATCCTCGACCCGCAGGTGCTGGTGGTGGGCGGCGGCGTGATCGACGCCGGTGACCTGCTGCTCGGCCCGACCCGGCGGTCGTTCGCCGACGCACTGGCCCAGCGCAGCCGCCTGCCCGTCGCCGAGGTGCGCCCGGCCGAGCTGGGCAACACCGCAGGCGTCATCGGCGCCGCCGACCTGGCCCGGCGGATCTGACATGACTGACGCGGGTGTGCCGCTGCGGGTGGTGTCGTACAACATCCACAGCCAGCGCGACGACACCGCCGCCCTGGCCGAGGTGGTCCGGACGGCGGCGCCGGACGTGGTGATCGTCCAGGAGGGACCGCGCCGGTTCCGGTGGCGGCAGAAGTGCGCCGCGTTGGCCGAGTCGTTCGGCATGGTGGTGGCCACCGGTGGCCTGCCGTCGCTGGGCAACGTGCTGCTGACCAGCCTGCGGGTGCGGGTCACCGACACCAGGTGCCAGCAGTACCCGCTGACGCCCGGGCGGCACATGCGCGGCGCCGCGTACGCGCAGTGCCGCGTCGGCGGCGTCGAGGTGCTGCTGGCCGGCTCGCACCTGTCCACCGACCCGGCCGAACGGCCCGCCCAGGCGGCGGCGTTCAAGCGGGAGCTGGCCGCGTCCACGCTGCCCGTGGTGGCCGGCGCGGACCTCAACGAGGGCCCGGACGGCCCGGCCTGGCAGACCCTCGCCGAAGGGCTGACCGACACGGCGCTCGCCGCCGACCGGGCCGACCGGCACACGTTCTCCTGCGCCGACCCGCGCCGCCGCATCGACGCGCTGTTCGTCGACCCCCGGATCACCGTCGTGGATTACGACGTGGTGGACACACCGCTGACCCGCCGCGCCAGCGACCACTTCCCGGTCCTGGTCGACCTGCTGCTGCCCACCGCCTGACCGGCGCGGACCGCCGAGCGCGTCCCAGCCGGGGCGACTGCCGTTACGCACAGTCATGTGATCGGCTGCCGGAAGGCGTACCGCTTCGCCGCCTTTGCTCTGCCGCCACATACGCGCCAGCTACCCGCCGTGACCGACGGGTCGCGTCCGGCCAGACGGCCGCGAGGCATCAGCGCAGCTAAAGACGGTGCTGCGTCAGTGGCGGCAGAGCAAAGGGCCGACGAGTGTACGCCTTCGGCGCGGCCGGTCCACTCACGCTCGGTCACCGGCTCTGCGGTGACGCTCTGTCAACGGCACCGGGCGGGCGGGCGGTGCCGAATCGGTGGCTGGACAACGGCGGGCATTCTCGGCAGGATTTCGCGGTGTCCTCCTCCACCGACCCCGACCCCGGCCGTCCCGATCCGGACCGGACGGTCGCACCGAGCCGTGACGAGCGCCCGGTCTCCGACCGGGGCGAAACGGTCTGCGTCATCGGCGCCGGCGCCAGCGGTCTGACCGCCGTCAAGAACCTGCGCGAGGCCGGCTTCGGCGTGGACTGCTACGAGCGGGAGACGGGTGTCGGCGGCGCCTGGAACTGGCGGCACGACCGCAGTCCGGTGTACGCCAGCACGCACCTGATCTCGTCCCGGCCGTTCACCCAGTTCCCCGACTTCCCGATGCCCGACGACTGGCCGGACTACCCGCACCACAGTCAGCTGCTGTCCTATTTCGAGCGGTACGCCGACCACTTCGACCTGCGCCAGCACATCTGGTTCGGCACCGAGGTGGTCCGCGTCGAGCCGGTCGAGGGGGACCGCTGGGACGTGACCACGCGCAGCACCGGCGGCTACGGCCCCGAGCGCACCTCCCGGTACGCCGCCGTGGTGCTCGCCAACGGCCACAACTGGTCGCCGAAGCTGCCTCGCTACGAAGGGCTTGAGGAGTTCCGCGGCGAGGTCATGCACGCCTCGTCCTACAAGGACCCGGCTCAGTTGCGCGGCAAGCGGGTGCTCGTGGTCGGCGCCGGCAACACCGGCTGCGACATCGCGGTGGAGGCCGCCCAGCAGGCGTCGCAGTGCTGGCACTCCACCAGACGTGGCTACTGGTACGCCCCGAAGTACGTCCTCGGCCGCCCCGCCGACCAGGTCAACGACACGCTGCTGGCGTTGCGGGTGCCGCTGCGGGTGCGGCAGTGGCTCTACCACTGGACGCTGCGGCTGACCGTCGGCGACCTGACCCGGTTCGGCATGCCCAAGCCGGACCACCGGGTCTACGAGACGCACCCGATCGCCAACAGCCAGCTCGTCTACTACGTCGGCCACGGCGAGGTCACCCCGGTGCCGGACGTGGCCCGGTTCGACGACCGCGCGGTGGAGCTGACCGACGGCCGGCGCATCGACCCGGAGCTTGTCGTCTTCGCCACCGGCTACCTGCCGCGCTTCGAGTTCCTCAAGGGCCGGGTGCTCGGCGACGAGGACGGCTCCGGGCGGCCCCGGCTGTGGCTCAACGCGTTCACCGCCGGTCATCCCACGCTCGCCGTGGTCGGCCTGGTGCAGCCGGACTCCGGCATCTTCGCGATCTCGCACTGGCAGAGCGTGCTGTTCGCCCGGCTGCTCACGCTGCGCGCCACCCGGCCGGAGCGGGCCGCCGCGTTCGACGGCAGGGTCCGGGCCGGCCTCGGTGAGCGGTACTCGGCGAAGGTCAAGGACAGCACCCGGCACTGGTTCGAGGTCGGGCACGCCGACTACCTGCGCGCGCTCCAGCGGGCGCTGCACGAGCTGGAGGGCTCCAAATGACGACCGAGCGGGTGCGGGTGGTCCGGTCGTGGGAGTGGGCCCGCCCGGAGCGGCCCGCCCGCCGCGAGGTGCTCGCCGCCGTACCGGACCGGGAGGAGGCGAAGCCGCCGCTGCTGTTCGTGCCCGGGTTCGGGCACGGCGCGTGGGCGTTCGCCGAGCACTGGCTGGGGCATGCCGCCGGTCGCGGCTTCCCGGCGTACGCGCTGAGCCTGCGCGGGCACGGCGGCAGCGAGCCGGCGCCGGAGGCGACGCTGCGCTCGTACACCCATGATGTGACGCAGGTGGCGGCGAGCCTGCCGCGGCAGGCGGTGCTGGTGGGGCACGGCGCCGGCGCCCGGGTCGTGGCGCACGCGCTGGCCCGCTACCCGGCGCGGGCCGCGGTGCTGGTGGCGCCGGTGCTCGGCGGCTGGGCGACGTTCGGTACGGCGTTGCGGCGCAACCCGGTCGGCACGGTGCCGGCGGTGTTCGGCGGCGGGCTGCGGCTCAACCGGCGGCAGTTGTTCAGCCCGGAGCTGCCGGACGCCGACGCGCGGCGGCACCTGGCCCGGCTGGGCCGCGCCGGGCGGCGGGCGCAGTGGCAGCTGCTGACCGGCCGGTCACCGGAGCCCGCGGTGGGCCGGCCACCGGTGCTGGTGCTCGGCAGCCCGGACGACCGGGTGCTGCCGGCGACGGCGCTGACCAAGGCGGCCCGGCGGTACGCCTCGGCGCCGCTGCTGTTCCCCGGCATGGGCCACGACATGATGCTCGACGCCCGCTGGCGGGAGCCGATCGACGCCATCCTGGACTGGCTGGAGAAGGACCCGGCGCCCACCAGCGGGTGAGCGCCGGGCGCCGGTCACCTGGTGGCGGGGCGGCGGCCGACGAGCGTTCCGCTCTCCTCCAGCGCGCTGAGGTAGGACGCCGCCCAGGCGTGGATGTCGTTGTGGGCCAGGTGTTCGCGCATCGCGCGCATCCGGGCCGTCACGTCCTCCGGACCGGCGCGCAACGCGGCCAGCAACCCCTGCTTGAGGCCGTCGAGGTCGTGCGGGTTGACCAGGTACGCCTGCTCCAGCTCGGCGGCGGCGCCGGCGAACTCGCTCAGCAGCAGCGCGCCGGTGCCGTCGACCCGGGCCGCCACGTACTCCTTCGCGACCAGGTTCATGCCGTCGCGCAGCGGCGTCACCGCCATCACGTCCGCGACCCGGTAGAGCGCCACCAGCTCGGCACGGTCGAACGGCTGGGTGAGGTAGTGGATCGCCGGCTCGCCGACCCGGCCGAACTCGCCGTTGATCCGGCCGACCTGGTGCTCCACCCGGTCGCGCAGGATCTGGTACTGCGCCACCCGGTCGCGGCTGGGCACCGCCACCTGGACCAGCACCGTGTCGCGCACCTTGATGTCGCCGTTGGCGAGCAGCTCGCGGTACGCCTTGAGGCGCTGCTCGATGCCCTTCGTGTAGTCCATCCGGTCGACGCTGAGGATCACCTGCTCCGGCTGGCCGAGGTCCTGCCGGAGCCGGCGGGCCCGCTCGGCGACCTCGGGACGTGACGCGAGCGCGGACATCTCGGCGGTGTCGATGGCGACCGGGAAGGCGCCCACGCGCACCACCCGGCCGTCCACGCCGATCCGCCGGTCGGTGGCGGGCAGGCCGAGCACCTTGGTGGCGAGCTGGGCGAAGTTGTGCGCGGCCTGGGCCCGCTGGAAGCCGACCAGGTCGGCGCCGAGCATGCCGCGGAGCAACTCGGCCCGGCGGGGCAACTGCATGAACAGTTCCGGCGGCGGGAACGGCACGTGCAGGAAGAATCCGATCCGCAGGTCGGGGCGCAGCTCGCGGAGCAGGCCGGGCACCAGTTGGAGGTGGTAGTCCTGCACCCAGACCAGACCGCCCGGCTCGGCCACCCGGGCCGCCGCCTCGGCGAAGCGCTGGTTGACCCGCTGGTACGCCTCCCACCAGCGGCGGTGGTACTCCGGCTGTTCGACGGCGTCGTGGTAGAGCGGCCAGAGGGTGGCGTTGGCGAAGCCCTCGTAGTGGTCGCGGAAGTCCTCGGCGCTCAGCGGCACCGTGTGCATCCGGACGCCGTCCACGTCCGGCAGTTCGGGTGCGGGGCCGGTGCCGCCGGCCCAGCCCACCCAGGTCGCGGGCGTGTGCCGCAGCAGCGGGTGCAGGGCACTCACCAGGCCGCCGGGGCTGCGGCGCCACTCGAAGGCGCCGTCGGGCGCCACGCTGTCGTCGATGGGGAGGCGGTTGGCCACCACCACGAGGGGGCTCTGTCGCATCTCGGGCAATCCGCTCAGCAGGGGACCGGCGACCCGGAAGGAGACGCAAGCCGGACAGCCGGTGCGGGACGTGACGTTCAGCCTATTCCTACTGACTGTAAGTTACACGCTTGTTACGCCCCGGCCCAGGGCCCCCGGCGTCCCGGCATCCGGGCAGCGCCCGGTGACGCGGCTGTCAGACGACCGCGCCGTCGTCCGGGTCGTGGTCGTCCCGGTCGCCCGGACGCAGCCGCCAGATCAGCATCACGAAACCGGCCAGGATGCCGGTGAAGCCGAGCAGCGTCACCACCTGCGGGTCGACCAGCGACACCACGGTGGGGGAGAGGAACAGCAGGAAGCCGAGCACGATGCAGGCCACGCCGAGCACCGCGTACTTGGAGAAGCGGGGCAGCGGGGGCGGCGGGGGCGGGGTGTAGTGCTCCTCGTCCGACGCCTCGTCGGGCAGGTTCGCGCCGAACGTGTCCAGGCCGTCGAGCAGCGAGGGCTCGTCGTGCCGGTCCCGGCTGAGCGAGACGCCGGAGACGTCGGCCGCGTACGGCAGCCGGCGTACGTCGGTGGCGGTCGGGCCGGCGGGCTCCTCGGCCCGGCCACCGGCGACGGTGCCCGGCGCGGGCGGGTCGTCCACGTCCTCCGCGGCGGGCCAGGGGTGGCTGCCGGCGCTCGGCGCGGTGTGGAAACCGGCGACGATCTTCGCCCACTCGGCCTCGATGTCCGGCTCGTCGGCGCGCGGCGCGTCACCCCCGCCCTCGTCGGCGAGCTGGGTGAGGTAGTCGCGGGCGGTGGTCAGGTGCGACCTGTCGACGTAGAGCCGGTCGACCGGGCGGGCCGGGACGGTGGTGGTGCGGGTCACCGGATTCAGGTCGGCCGAGGGCTGGAGGTAGGCCGCGATGCCACCGGCGGCGAGCACGTCGAGCAGGTGCTCGCCGACGCGTGGATCGACGTCGCCCGCGACCGCGTACTCGGCCGCGTCGAGCCCGTTGTCCCGTCGTCCCCGACGGGGCCCGCCCCCTGACAACGGACACCCCCTTCGCCGATCCCTGCCCGTGCCCTGAATCGTGACACGTCGGCACCCGGTTCCGGGAGTGCGTTGTGGCGTGCCGCTCGTCGTTCGTGCTCTCTTCCCGGTGTCCCGCCGGCACCGACGGCGCTCCGGGGCCGTGCGGCGACCCGTCCGCCGCCACCGACACGGGACGGAGGCCGGTGCTGTACTGGCCAGCAGCCACCTCTTTTCCTCGGATGCCCTCCTCACTCCGCTGATCGTCAAGCGAAAAGTCACATTCATCGCCAAAGCCGAATACTTCCCCGGTAAGGGGACTCAAGGGCCCGCTCACCGGTCCCGGCCGGATCCGCAGGCCGCCCCGGCTCAGGTCGCCCCGGCGATCCGCAGCAGGCCCGCTGCGGCGTGCCGGCCGGCGAACGCGCGTACCCGGTCCAGCGTCGCCGCGCCGGCCGGCGGATCCGCCTCGGTCAGCGGCACGACAGCCAGCGCGGACGCGATCATCTGGTCGGTCACGTCGGTCATCTCCGCGTACCCCTCGGCCGCTGTGGTGAGCAGCCGGCCCGCCCGCGCGGCGTCGCCGTCGTCCCGGGCCAGGGCCGCCTCGGCCGACCGCCCGGCCGAGCGCGCCCAGCGGGTGGTGCGCGGCGACCTCGCCAGCAGGTCGCGCACCAGCACCGCGGCGTCGCCGCCGAGCAGCGCGGCGACGTGGCCGATCGCCGGCACCCACTCGGCGAACGGGATCATCCGGGTCTGCCGCCAGTCCTCGTCCAGCTCGGTCAGCAGCGCCATCGCCTCCTCCCGGCGGCCCTGCACCGCGCGGCAGAGCGCGGCGTGCGCCAGCGTGGAGCGCAGCACCCGCTGGAAGCCGCTGCGCCGGGCCGCGACGAGCGCCTGGTCCACCAGGTCCTCGCCGGTGCCCGGACCGGCCGGGTCGTCGCTGAGCGCCCGGATCCAGCCGGACACGGCCACGATGTGCATGTCCCACTCGTCGGTCGGGCGCCGCGTCGACCCCTCGGCCATCCGCAGCGCCGCCGTCCAGTCCCCGCTGTAGTACGACCGGGCCCACTGGTCGCTGAAGTTCACCGTCAGGGCGTGCTCGCCGGCGAGGTCCAGTGACCGCTGCTCGTCGACAAGCCGGGCCGAGCCGGCCAGGTCGCCCTCCTCCTGCAGCACCCAGGCCAGGTTCTGCACCGCGCGGCTACGGCCGGTCAGCCGCTCCACCCGGCACTCCTCGGTCACCTCGGCCAGCTCGGCGTACGCCTCCTCGGCGCCGGCCTGGTAACGGACCACGGCGAGCGTGATGCGCGCGTTCGCCCGGGCCTCCCGCATCCCCAGCCGCTCGGCCAGTTCGGCCGCGGTGCGGGCGGCGATGCACGCCGGCTCGGTCTCCGCGTCGAGCATGTGCGCCCGGGCCAGCTCCAGCAGCACGCCCACCTTGTCCTCGCTGTCCGGCAGCGTGGCGTGCAGCCTGATGGCCCGGTCCAGGCAGCGCATCAGCTCCGAGCGGTCGGCCCGGGCGAAGGCCGCCGTGGCCAGCAGCCGCCACGCCTTCGCCGCGCCCTGCCGGTCACCGGTGTCGGCCAGCCGGCCGGCCAGGTCGGTGAGCAGCGCCGTCCCGCCGCCGTCGAGGAAGCCGTCCCGGTCCCGGTAGAACGCCAGCTCGGCCCGGAACAGCTCCAGTGCCGGGTCCGGACCGCACTCCACGCTCAGCGCGCGGTCCACCAGCGTCGCCGCGGTCTCCAGCGCGTGCAGCTCGTACGCCCGGCGCGCGGCCCGGTGCAGCGCGGACCGGGTCGCGCCGGCGTGCGCGGTCTGATCCAGCCCGACGGTGCGGGCGATCTCGTGCGCCGTCCATCTGTGGTTGGCCAGCACCTCGGCCCGGTCGTGCTGCCGGCCGTCGGCGAGCTGCTCCAGCCAGTCGGCGGTGCGCTGGTGCCGGCCGACCCGCTCGGCCCGGGGCAGCCGCTGATAGCAGACGTCCCGGACCAGCACGTGCCGGAACCGGTACTCCGCCTGGTCGGGCATCGTCGAGACGGGCAGCTCGTAGACGAGGTCACGGCGCTGGAGGCGATGCAACGCGCGCTCGACCCACTCCACCGGGCGGCCGAGCGCCAGCGCCACCGGCGCCGCCCAGAACTGCACGCCGACCACCGAGGCGGCCTGGAGCACCGCGCGGTCGGCCGGGTCGAGCAGGTCCAGCCGGTTGGCGATGACCGCCTGCACGGTACGCGGCATCCCGGCGCCCCCGGACGGGTCGACGAGCGTGAGCGGGGCCGTCCGCTCCGCCAGGCCGCCGTCGAGCAGCATCCGCGCGTACTCCTGGGCGTAGAGCGGGTTGCCGTCGGCGAACTCGATCAGCGGTGCCCGTGCGTCCTGCGGCAGCGTGGCCTGGCCGAGCAGCAGCGAGTAGAGCGTGTCGATGTCCCCGTCGTGCATCGGCGGCACCGAGATGGACATCGCCCCGCTGATCGTGCCGGTCCAGGCGGGGTGCCGCTCGCGCAGCTCCGGGCGGGCGGTCGCGACGACGAGCAGCGGCACGTTGCGGGCCGCCGCGCCGAGCTGCTCGACGAAGGACAGCATCGCCTCGTCGGCCCAGTGCATGTCCTCGAAGACGAGCACTGTGGGGCCGGTCGTGGCCAGCGTGAGCAGGAAACGCCGCCACGCCGCCTCGGTCTCGGCCGAGGTGAGCCGTTCGCCGGAGACGCCGACGAGCGGGCCCAGCGCCTCGGCCAGCCGTACCGCGTGCGGGTCGGCGAGGCGGCCCAGCCGCTCGCGCAGCCGTTCCCGGACGGTGGCCGGGTCGTCGACGCCGGTCAGCCCGGCCCAGCCCCGGACGATGTCGGCCAGCGCCGCGTAGGTGACGTTCTCGCCGAACGGCGGGCACTGGCCGGTCAGCCAGGTGACGTGCGTGCCGGGCAGGCTGGCGGCGTGCCGGGCCAGCTCGCGCAGCAGCCGGCTCTTGCCCACCCCGGCCGGGCCGAAGACGGTGAGCAGCTGCGAGGTGCGCTCGGTCAGCGTGCGGTGCAACGCGCTGACCAGCAGGCCGCGCTCGTGGTCGCGGTCGACCATCGGGGTCAGCTCGGCGGTCTGCCCGTCGCGCCGGGGCCGGGCCCGCACGGCCAGCCAGATCCGGCTCACCGTGGACCGGCCGCGCAACGTCACCGGCGGCTGGTCGTCGTACTCCATCTCGCGCCGGGTGGCCGCCCAGGTGCTCTCGTCGACCACCACGCCGCCGACCGGGGCCAGCCCCTGCAACCGGCTGGCGGTGTTCACCACGTCGCCGGTGACGAACGCCTGGCCGCCGTCGCGGGCCGCGGCCAGGTCGACCAGGGCCTCGCCGGTGGCGATGCCGACGCGGAACCCGAGTGGCGGATGCGGTCCGGCCGGCTGCTTGGCCAGGCTGCGTTGCAGCTCCAGCCCGGCGCGGACGCAACGTAGCGCGTCGTTGTCGGTGGCCACCGGCGCGCCGAACAACGCCATGACGGCGTCGCCGATGTACTTCTCCACCACGCCGCCGTACTGGTGCACCAGCCGGCGCACGGTGGAGAAGTAGGCCTGTTGCAGGCCGCGGGCCTGCTCCGGGTCGGCCCGCTCGGCGTACGTGGTGAAGTCGACGATGTCGATGAAGAGCACGCTGACCTGACGGCGGTCCTCCTGCACCGCGACGGTGTGGTCGCGCAGCGGCTGCCCGCAGTTGGTGCAGAAGTTGGCGCCGGTGTCGTTGGCGTGCCCACAGCCCGGGCAGGCCGCCGCGAGCGGGCGCCCGCACCCGCCGCAGAAGCGGTCGTCCGGCCCGGCGGTCCGGGCGCAGTGTCCACAGGTGAGGTCGATGTCCGGCTCCGTACGCGTGAGGTCCCCAGTGTCCCGCGCGGCCGCGCAGTCGGGTACCCGACGGGTCGGCGGGACGTCACGGCTGTTCGGCCGGGTCTAGTCTCCCCTAGCAGGAAGTCCTTTCGACAGGGAGTTTGCCGTGCACGTCCGGCTGTCCACCTCATGGACCGATCCACGGGGGACGGTGTGGGCCGTGGGCGACACTGTCGACGTGGACGCCGTCACGCTCGCCGAACTGGAGGAAAAAGGCATGGTGGAGCAGCCCGCCGGTAGCGGATCGACCGAGACCACGACCACCACGACCACGCCGCCGAAGAAGACCGACCCGTCGAAGATCGGCCCCGGGCCCACCGCGCCCCCGGCCGACACCGACGACGACTGACCGGGGCGTACGACGAACGCGGCGGGGGCCGGCGGGACGACCGCCGGCCCCCGCCGTCGTCGTGTCAGCGGTCGTTCATGCCGGCCCGGCGGCGCAGCGCGGCCACGTCGGTGACCACGATGCGGCGTCCCTCGGTACGCAGCCAGCCCCGGCTGGCGAACGAGCCGATGGCCTGGTTGACGCTCTGCCGGGAACCGCCGGCCATCTCGGCGAGCTGGCTCTGGTTCAGCTCGATCGTGATCATCGGGGCCTGGCTCTCACCGGCCAGCCGGACCAGCGTCTTCGCGACCCGGCCGGGCAGGTCGAGGAAGACGTGGTCGGCGTTCTGCTCGGTGAGCCGGCGGATCAACTGGCCCAGCGAGCGCATCACCGCGTCCAGGATGCGCGGGTTGGAGTGCACGAGCTCCATGAACGCGGGCCGGGACAGCGCCAGCGCGGCACAGTCCTCGATCGCCTCGGCCGACGCCGAGCGGGTGGAGGCGTCCAACAGGGACACCTCGCCGAGCACGTCCGGCGGTCGGATCACCGACAGCACCGCGCGCTCACCGGTGGGGGCGGTGCGGAACACCGCCACCGCGCCGCGGCGCAGCACGATCAACGACTCGCCGGGGTCGTTCTCGACGAAGAGCAGTTGGCCCTTGCGGTAGGTGCGCGGTACGGCCGCAGCGATGACACGCTGCCGCACCTCCGGCTCAAGCCCGGCGAACATCTCCACACCCGTGAGCGCGTCACCCGGCTCCGGCAGGCGAGACTCCACGGCTCAACCCCTCCCCGGTCAGAAGTCACGACTCGCACACCGGGTGAAGCTCTCAGTCCCGGTACGAAGCAGCTCAACCGGTTCGGCGCCCGACGGCGGTACACATCAGATCATGACGCTCCCGTCGCGTGCTGTACACCCCCGGAAACACTTCCGTGACCATGCCCGGTCGCCGCCGGCACGCCGCCGACCTCGGCGGACGCCCCGGCGACCGGTCCGCGCGACCGATGGGCGAGGATGGGTGCGATGGTCTACCGCTATTTCTACGACTGCGAATTCATCGAGGACGGCCGCATCGTCGACCTGGTGTCGATCGGCGTCGTCGACGAGTACGGCCGCGAGTTCTACGCGGTCTCCACCGAGTTCGACGACTCCCGGGCGGTGCCCTGGGTGCGGCGCAACGTGCTGGACAAGCTCCCCTCGCCGGCCGACCGGGCCTGGCGCTCCCGCGAGCGCATCCGTGACGACCTGCACGAGTTCCTGCTGGCGCCGGTGCGGGACCGGCCGGGTGAGCAGCTGGAGCTGTGGGCCTGGTACGCCGCGTACGACCACGTCGTGCTGGCCCAGCTCTGGGGCGCGATGCCGGCGCTGCCCCGGGAGATCCCCCGCTTCACCAAGGAGCTGCGTCAGCTCTGGGACGACCGGGGACGTCCCCGGCTGCCGGACGCCGAGGCCGACCGGCACGACGCGCTCGTCGACGCGCGGCACAACCTGGCGCGGTGGCGGGCGATGACCGCGCGGGAGGTTTGACCGGTTCCGCCCAGGGCACCGGAGCGGCAGCTACGCCGATCCGAGGACAGGAGTGCCCCATGAGCAAGGAGCCGACAAACGCCGCGGACGCCCGTCGCCGGGTCACCGAGCTGATCCGGGACGCCCGGATCTGCCTGCTCACCACCACCGGCGTGGACGGGCGTCTGGTCAGCCGCCCGATGGGGTTGCAGGAGGCGGAGTTCGACGGCGACCTGTGGTTCTTCGCGTACGCCGACTCGGCGAAGGTGCGGCAGATCCGGGTGAACCCGCAGGTGAACGTCGGTTTCTCCGACCAGCGGCACCATGCCTGGGTCTCCGTGGCCGGCACCGCCACGGAGGAGTGGGACGCCGAGCGGGCGAAGAAGCTGTGGAACCCGCTGCTGAAGGCGTGGTTCCCGGACGGGCTGGACACGCCCGGGATCACGTTGATCAAGGTGCACGCCGGGTCGGCGGAGTACTGGGACTCGCCCGGCAGCGCCGTGGTGAATCTGCTCGGCTTCGCCAAGGCGGCGGTGACCGGCAAGCCGCCGAAGTCGGGGGAGAACCACGAGGTCAGCTACTGACGGGTAGCCCGTCCGCCGTCCGGAACGGCCCGGGGTGCGGTGTCGGCGTACACCTGTGCCGACTACAGTGCGCAGTGACGGCCCGCCCCGGGCCGGCAACGGCGCCGATGGTCTGATCTGACACATATCCTGGGGCTTATCCGGGCTTCACCTGATGCTCCAGGAGGATGAGCAGATCATGCGTATCGGCGTGCTCACCGGCGGCGGCGACTGCCCAGGTCTCAACGCGGTGATTCGGGCGGTGGTCCGCAAGGGCGTCGCCACCTATGGTCACGAGTTCGTGGGCTTCCGGGACGGCTGGAAGGGCCCGCTCGAAGGCCTGACCAAGCCGCTCGGCATCCCCGAGGTGCGCGGCATCCTGCCCCGCGGCGGCACCATCCTCGGCTCGTCCCGCACCAACCCGTTCAAGATTGAGAACGGCGTGGAGCGGATCAAGGAGAACCTGGCCGCGCAGGGCGTGGACGCGCTGATCGCGATCGGCGGCGAGGACACCCTCGGCGTCGCCACCAAGCTGCACGAGCTGGGCGTCCACGTCATCGGCGTGCCGAAGACGATCGACAACGACCTGGGTGCGACCGACTACACGTTCGGCTTCGACACCGCCGTCAACATCGCCATGGAGGCGATCGACCGGCTGCACACCACGGCGGAGAGCCACCACCGCACGCTCGTGGTCGAGGTCATGGGCCGGCACGCCGGCTGGATCGCCCTGCACGCCGGCCTCGCCGGTGGCGCCAACGTGATCCTGCTGCCGGAGCGGCAGTTCGACGTCGAGCAGGTGGCCGGCTACGTCGAGAAGCGTTTCCAGCACCAGTACGCCCCGATCGTCGTGGTCGCCGAGGGCGCCCAGCCGCTGGACGGCCAGATGGTGCTGCACAACCAGGAGCTGGACGCGTTCGGCCACGTCCGTCTCGGCGGCATCGGCCAGTGGCTCGCCGAGCAGCTGGAGGCCAAGACCGGCAAGGAGGCCCGCACCGTGGTGCTCGGCCACATCCAGCGCGGTGGCACCCCGACCGCGTTCGACCGGGTGCTCGCGACCCGGCTCGGCCTCCAGGCCATCGACGCGGCGCACGAGGGCGACTGGGGCAAGATGGTCGCGATGCAGAGCACGGACATCGTCCGCGTCCCGCTGGCCGACGCCACCCGCGAGCTGAAGACCGTGCCGCTGGAGCGGTACGCCGAGGCCGAGGTCTTCTTCGGTAGCTGATCGACGGCGCGCGGCGTGGCGGGCCGTCGACCGGCCCGCCACGCCGCGCCCACGTGACCCGGGAAGGGGTACGGCTGATGGCAGGTCAGGTGCATACGGTCGCGGTGATCGGCGCGGGCAAGATCGGCGAGCTGATGCTCTCCGGGTTGCTGCGCTCCGGCTGGCCGGTGGAGCGGCTGCTCGCCACCGCGCGGCGGCCGGCCCGGGCGCGGGAACTGACCGAGCGCTACGGCGTACGGGTGGTGGACAACCTGACCGCGGTGGCCGAGGCCGAGGTGCTGGCGGTGTCGGTCAAGCCGCAGGACGCCGCCGCGCTGCTGGACGAGATCGGCCCGAAGGTGCCGGCCGACAAGCTGGTCATCTCGCTCTGCGCCGGCCTGCCGACCGCCTTCTTCAACCGCCGGCTGCCCGAGGGCACCCCGGTGGTCCGGGTCATGACCAACACCCCGGCGCTCGTCGACCAGGCGATCAGCGCGATCTCGGCGGGCGCGTACGCCAGCGGCGAGCACCTGGCGCTGGCGGAGGGGATGTTCTCCCCGCTCGGGGCGACGGTACGGGTGCCCGAGTCGCAGCAGGACGCGGTGACCGCGCTCTCCGGCTCCGGCCCGGCCTACTTCTACCTGCTGGTCGAGGCCATGATCGACGCCGGCATCCTGCTCGGCCTGCCGCGCCAGGTGGCGCACGAGTTGATCGTGCAGACCGCCATCGGCTCGGCGGTGATGCTGCGCGACTCCGGCGAGCACCCGGTGAAGCTGCGTGAGGCGGTCACCTCGCCCGCCGGCACCACCATCTCCGCGATCCGTGAGCTGGAGAACCACGGCGTACGCGCGGCGATGCTGGCGGCGCTGGAGGCGGCCCGGGACCGGGCCCGGGAGATCGCCGCCCAGGCCGACTGACGCTCAGCCGGGCGGCGACGCCGGCCGCGGGTGCCGGCGGAGCAGCGGGATCAGCACGGCCAGGGCGATCAGCCCCCACAGCGGCACCCAGCGGGGCCGGTGCTGGGCCAGCGTGCCGATCGCGCCGCCGGCGCTGTAGCTGACCAGGGCGAGCAGCCCGAGCAGGGTGCCGCGCCGGGCCCGTCCCCGGCCGGCGGTGGGGCCGAACAGCCAGCGGGCGGCCCGCTCACCGGTCTTCGTCGTGGTGTCCGACTGGTAGGTGATCGGCGTCGCGATGCCCGCGGTACGCGTCGCCACCGTGGTCAGGCTGCCCATGGCGACCGCTCCGGCGGCGGCGAGCAGCACCCGTGCGGCCGTCCCGTGCCGGCCGTACGCGAGGGCCAGGTTGAGCACCGTCCAGACGGCCATTGCGGCTTCGGTGACCGCGATGTCGACGAGTGGGGCCGCGGTCGGCCGCGTGCGGCGGCGCAGCAGGTTGACCAGCCCGGCGGTGGTGGCGAACGCGACGATGGACGCGGCCGAGACCGGCCAGGTGGGATGCGCGCCGGCCGGTCCCATGCCGAAGAAGATGGCGTTGCCGGACTGGTTGGCGACGAACGCGCCGTACCGCAGGAACGCGAAGGCGTCCAGCGCGCCGGCGGTGACGACGGCGAGCACCAGCGCGGCGATCGGGTGGCGGAACTCGCGGTAGGAGTCCGCGGAGCCGTACGGCGCCGACCGGTTCACCCTTCCCCCGTCCGTGTGCAGGAGCCACCCCGGCGGCGTCCGGCCGTTTCACTGTCGGACCGCAGCGGCGAACCTACTATATGTCGCATATGTGGGTCTTCGGCCGTTTCGTTGGCGGTCGCCGGCGGACGGGGTGAGATGGCGGCGAGCGGACGCGCGGCCGGCCGGCCGTCCCGTCGCAACCTCGTGGCGATCCTGTCGATCGTCGTCCTCTCCGGCGCCTTCTTCGGCTACGACCAAGGCGTCATCAGCGGCGCGCTGCACGACATCCGCCGCACGTTCGACGTGGGCACCTTCGAGGTGGAGGAGGCGGCGAGCTGGGTGACTGTGGGCGCGCTGGCCGGCGCGCTCGCCGGTGGTCACCTCGCCGACCGGGCCGGCCGGCGGGGCGCGCTGTGGGTCGCCGGCGGCGCGTACGTCGTCGCCGCGATCGTGCAGGCGGCGGCGCCGACCATCGGCGCGCTGCTCGGCGCGCGGGTGCTCCTCGGGGTGGGCATCGGCGTGGCCTCGGTCGCCGGGCCGATGTTCGCGGCCGAGGCGGCGCCGGAACGGGTCCGCGGTGGCCTGCTCGGGGTCTACCAGTTCTCCATCACCTTCGCGATCTTCATCGGCTACCTGGCGGACGAGCTCTTCACCGGCGGCGACTCGTGGCGGTACCTGCTCGGCGCGGCGGTCGTGCTGGGCGTGGCGCTGATCCTGGTGACTGTGGTGGTGCCGGACTCGGCGGTCTGGTACCTCAAGCGGGGCGACCGCCGTCGCGCCCGCGAGTCGTTGTGCCGCACCGTCCCCGAGCAGCGGGTGGAGCAGCGCCTCGGCGAGATCGAGAAGAGCCTGCACGGCCGCACGGCGAGCTGGCGGGAACTGCTGTCCCCGCAGTGGCGGCGTCCGCTGGCGCTGGGTGTGGGGCTGGCGCTGTTCCAGCAGGCGACCGGGATCAACGGCATCATCTACTACGCCGACTCGATCTTCGCGGCGGCGGGGTTCCGTACCCCGCAGGCGCAGCTCTCCGCGACCACCTGGGCGGTCGGCGCGGTGGACGCCGCGTTCGCGCTGGTCGCGGTCGGCCTGCTCGACCGCGTCGGCCGCCGGCCGCTGCTGCTGGTCGGCCTGGCCGGGATGGCGGTCTCGCTCGCCGTGGTCAGCGTCAGCTTCCTGGGTGCCGGTGCCGGTGCCGGTGCCGGGCGCGGCGAGGGCCGGGTCACCACCGCGGGCCTGTTCCTGCTGGTCGGCGTGATCTTCTTCGTCGCGTTCTACGCCGTGTCGATCGGCCCGGCCGGTGCGTGGCGATCGCCACCGCCACCCACTGGGGCACCGAGTACCTGATCACGCAGTTCTTCCTGAGCCTGCTGGACGCGCTCGGCCGGTCGGGCGTGTTCGCGCTCTTCGCCGGGCTGTGCGTGCTCGGTTTCCTGTTCGTGCGGCGCTACCTGCCGGAGACCAGGGGCCGGACGCTGGAGCAGATCCAGCAGATGTGGGTCGCCGACTACGACCGGCGCGAGCGGGCGCACACCAACCCCTGAAATCTCCCTGAACGGGCTTCGAACCGGCCAAAGCTCTCTTACCGTGACGGGATAGCTGAAACCGTACAGAAGGTGCGGACGAAGGGGTCACGAAGTGCATCTCACGCCGAAGGAATTCGACAAGCTGACGATCCACTCGTTGGCGATGGTCGCAAACGCCCGCAAGGCGCGCGGGGTCAAGCTCAACCACCCCGAGGCCGTGGCGGTGATCTGCGCCGCGGCGCTGGAGGGCGCGCGCGAGGGCAAGACCGTCGAGGAGGTCATGAACGACGCGAGCCATGTGCTCACCGCCGACGACGTGATCCCCGGCGTGGCGGACATGATCCCGATGCTCCAGGTCGAAGCGGTCTTCACCGACGGGTCGCGGCTGATCACCGTCCACTCACCCATCCAGTAGAGCAGCGACCGGAGGCCGCGGTCTCCGGCAGAGCGGGGGCGACATGGCGAAGCAACACCCGGGACCGAACTCCAAGCACCTTCGGCCCATCGGCGGCTACAAGCTCAGCGACCAACCTCTGGAACTCAACGCCGGGCGGCCGGTGACCGAGGTGGTCGTGCGGAACACCGGTGACCGGCCCATCCAGGTCGGCTCCCACTTCCACTTCTTCGAGGCCAACCGCTTCCTGGAGTTCGACCGCCCGGCGGCGTTCGGCAAGCGGCTGAACATCCCGGCCACCACCTCGATCCGGTTCGAGCCCGGCGACCGCAAGACCGTCCAGTTGATCCCGTACGGCGGTTCCCAGCGGGTCTACGGCTTCAACGGCCTGGTCCAGGGCTGGACCGGCGACGGGCCGATCCCCGGGTACCGGCCGGACCGGGCCGAGGCGCTCCACCAGGCCCAGACGCGCGGCTTCAAGACGACGACGCAGCAGCAGGGCCAGGCCAAGGACCAGGGCAAGGACCAGGCCAAGGGCAAGGACCAGGACAAGAGCGGCAAGGGCAAGAAGTAGCCCGGCCTTCCTTCGACGCGCCAGAGCTGGAGCGAGAACGCATGAGTCAGATCTCACGGCAGGAATATGCCGGAATGTACGGCCCGACCACGGGCGACCAGATCCGGCTGGGTGACACCGACCTCTACATCGAGATCGAGAAGGACCTGCGGGTCCTCGGTGACGAGGTCATGTACGGCGGTGGCAAGACCCTGCGCGACGGCATGGGCAGTGCCAGCCAGGCCACCAGCGCCGAGGGCGTGGTGGACCTGGTGATCACCAATGTGACGATCGTCGACGCGCTGCTCGGTGTGGTCAAGGCGGACGTGGGGATCAAGGACGGCAAGATCGCCGGGATCGGCAAGGCCGGCAACCCCAACATCATGGACGGGGTGACACCGGGCCTGGTGACCGGTCCGGGCACCGACGCGATCTCCGGTGAGCACCTGATCCTGACCGCCGGCGGCATCGACGCGCACGTCCACCTGGTCACCCCGCAGCAGGTGTGGGCCGCGCTCAGCAACGGCGTTACCACCCTCTGGGGCGGCGGTACCGGGCCCACCGACAGCACGAACGGCGTCACCATCACGCCCGGCCCGTGGAACATCCAGAACATGATGCGGTCCTTCGAGGACCTGCCGATCAACATCGGCCTGCTGGGCAAGGGCAACAGCAGTGGCCGGGCGCCGCTCGTCGAGCAGATCATGGCCGGGGTGCCCAGCTTCAAGATCCACGAGGACTGGGGCGCCCCGCCCGCGGTGATCCGGTCCTGCCTCGCCGTGGCCGACGAGTACGACGTCCAGATCAGCATCCACACCGACACGCTCAACGAGAGCGGCTACATCGAGGACAGCATCGCCGCCTTCGAGGGCCGGACCATCCACACCTTCCACACCGAGGGCGCCGGTGGCGGGCACGCGCCGGACATCATCAAGGTCGCCGGCCAGATGAACGTGCTGCCCGCGTCGACCACGCCCACCGTGCCGTACGGCATCAACAGCCAGTCCGAGCTGTACGACATGATCATGGTCTGTCACAACTTCAACCCGAAGGTGCCCTCGGACGTCGCCTTCGTGGAGAGCCGGATCCGCACCGAGACCATCGCCGCCGAGGACGTGCTCCTCGACGAGGGCGTCATCTCGATGATGCAGAGCGACTCGCAGGCCATGGGCCGGGTTGGGGAGACCTGGCTGCGGACCGTCCAGCTCGCCGGCCAGATGAAGAACGTCCGCGGCAAGCTGGCCGAGGACTCCGACGCCAACGACAACTTCCGGGTCCTGCGCTACGTCGCCAAGATGACCATCAACCCGGCGATCACCCAGGGCGTCTCGCACGTCATCGGCTCGGTCAGCCCGGGCAAGCTCGCCGACCTGGTGCTCTGGGAGCCCGCGTTCTTCGGCACGAAGCCGAAGATGGTGCTCAAGGGCGGCATGATCGCCTGGTCGATCATGGGCGACCCGAACGCCTCGCTGCCCACCCCGCAGCCGGTCTACTACCGGCCCATGTTCGGCGCCACCGGCTCCCAGCTCGCCAGGAACTGCGTGACCTTCGTGTCCCGCGCCGCGCACGAGTCGGGTGTGGCCGAGCAGCTCGGCCTGCAACGGCAGGTGATGCCGGTATACGGCTGCCGCAACCTGACCAAGCGCGACATGGTGCGCAACGACCGTACGCCGAAGCTCGAAGTCGACCCGGAGACCTTCGCCGTGAAGATGGACGGCGTGCACGCGACAGTGCCGGCGGCCAAGAACCTCCCCCTCAGCCAGCTCTACTTCTTCAGCTGACCCGGCGCGGTGCCCGCAGCCGGCCCGTCCGGTGGCGGGGTCGCGTGAAAGGAGAACACATGCTCGTCGAAACGGTACTCGGCAACGTGAACGAGCCGGCCTGGACCGAGCGGCTCCGGGAGGCCAAGGTCGACGACCTGGTCCTCGACCAGTGGGACGCCCAGAAGAGCCGGCTGCGCCGGACCACCAGCCTCGGCACCGAACTGGCGCTGTCCCTGGCCCGCGGTGTACGGCTGCGCGACGGTGACGTGCTGGCCTGGGACGACGCCACGGCGACGGCGGTGGTGGCCCGGATCGCGCTCGGCGAGGTCATGGTCGTGCACCTCGACACGCTGCACGGTGAGTCCCTGGACATGGTGATCCGCTCGGCCGTCGAACTCGGCCACGCGATCGGCAACCAGCACTGGCCGGCGGTGGTGAAGGGCACCAAGATGTACGTCCCGCTCACTGTGGACCGCAAGGTCATGGACTCGGTGATGCGCACGCACGCGTTCACCGGCCTCACCCACGAGTTCATCCCCGGCACCGAGATCATCGCGTACCTGGCCCCGCACGAGTCGCGGCGCCTGTTCGGCGGGGCCGACTCGACCCCGCACACGCACCTGCCCGCCGATCTGAACTGAGGGGCCGGGGTGTCCACGGTGACCGAGGCCCTGAAGCTGCTCCAGTTCGGTGACTCGGTCTTCCCGGTCGGTGCCTTCTCCTTCTCCAACGGGTTGGAGACGGCGGTCGAGCAGGGCGCGGTGCACGACCGGGCCACGTTGCAGGAGTTCGTGCGTACTGTCACCCGCGCCGCCGCCACCGGTGACGGGGTGGCGCTGCTCGTGGCGCACCGCGCCGCCCTCGCCGGGGACCCCGACCGGATCCGGGCGGCCGACGAGGCCGTACACCTGCGCAAGATCAACGAGGAGACGCGGACGATGACCGTCCGCATGGGGCGCAAGCTGGCCGAGGCCGCCGAACGGGTGGTGGGGGAGTCCCTGCTGCGCAAGCGCGTCGCGGAGAGCGGCACCGGCGTCCCGGTCACCTACCCGGTCGCGCTCGGCGTGCTCTTCGCCGAACTCGGCGTGGACGAGGCGGACGCGTTCGCCGCCCACCAGTACGGCGCGGCCTCCATGGTGCTCGGCGCGGCGGTCCGGCTGATGCGGGTGGACCACCTCGACACCCAGTCGATCCTCTTCGCGGTGAACGAGCGGGTCGGCGAGGACTACGAGGAGGTGCGCACCGCCGGGCTCGACGACATGCAGAGCTTCGCGCCGCACCTCGACGTGCTGGCCGGCGCGCACCAGCACGCACACGTACGGATGTTCATGAGCTGAACGCTCATCACCTGAAGGGCTTTCTCAACAATGAAATCAGCGAGTCGGATCGGCGTGGGCGGCCCGGTGGGCAGCGGCAAGACGGCCATCATCGAGGCCGTCGTGCCCCGCCTGGTCGAGCAGGGCCTGCGCATCCTGGTCATCACCAACGACGTGGTCACCACCGAGGACGCCAAGCACGTCCGCCGCGCCCTGACCGGCGTGCTGGTGGAGGAACGCATCGTCGGGGTGGAGACCGGCGCCTGCCCGCACACCGCTGTTCGCGAGGACCCCAGCATGAACCTCGCCGCGGTGGAGGACATGGAGGCGCGGTTCCCGGACAGCGACGTCGTGCTCATCGAGAGCGGCGGGGACAACCTCACGCTCACCTTCAGCCCCGCGCTCGTCGACTACTTCATCTACGTGATCGACGTGGCGGCCGGCGACAAGATCCCGCGCAAGAACGGCCCTGGTATCTCCAAGTCCGACATCCTCGTGATCAACAAGACCGACCTGGCCCCGTACGTCGACGCCGACCTGGACGTGATGGCCCGCGACGCCGAGCTGATGCGCGGCGGCAAGCCGTTCGTGTTCACCAACTGCAAGACCGGTGAGGGCATCGACGACCTGGTGGACCTGGTCCGCCGCAACGCGCTCTTCGACGCCGAAGTCCTGGCATGACCACTCTGGACTCCGTCCGGGAACTCGCGCCGTACCAGGACCAGCCGGCGCAGTTGCCGGCTGCCGCGAACGGCAAGGTGGGCATCCTCCGGCTGGGGTTCGAGCGGCGCGGCGACCGGACCATCATGCGCGACGTCTTCCGGCAGTCCCCGCTGCTGGTGCAGCGCGCGCTGTACTGGGACGAGGAGATGCCGGGCCTGCCCTGCGTCATGATCCTCACCACCTCCGGCGGCGTGCTCCAGGGCGACCGGCTGCGCATGGACGTCGGCCTCGGGCCCGGCGCGCAGGCGCACCTGGTCACCCAGGCTGCCACCAAGATCCAGGAGATGGACGCCAACTACGGCACCCAGACCCAGAGCTTCACCCTGGCCGACGACGCCTACCTGGAGTTCCTGCCCGAGCCGGTGATCCCGTTCCGGCGCAGCCGGTTCGTCTCCGACACCGTGGTCCGCCTGCCGCAGACCGCGACGATGCTGTACGCCGAGGTGCTCCAGCCCGGCCGCAAGTACTACCGCGACGGCGAGATCTTCGCGTACGACCTGTTCTCCACCACGCTGCGGGCGCAGCGGCCCGACGGACGCCCGCTGTTCGTGGAGAAGTTCGTCATCACTCCCGGCCGGGTCCCGGTGACGCGGATCGGCGTGATGGACCGCTTCCACGTCTTCGGCAACGCCGTGCTGCTCACCGACCCGGACCGGGCGGCCCGGGTCTTCGAGCGGACCGCGACGCCGGTGTGGGACGAGCAGACGCCGCTGGCCACCGCTGTCAGCCGGCTGCCGAACGACGCCGGCCTGGTGTTCAAGGTGCTGGGCCAGGAGACCGAACCGGTCCGCGCCGCGGTACGCGCGTTCTGCACGGCCGCCCGTGAAGAGGTGACCGGCTGCACCTTCCCGCCGGTCTTCAGCTGGCGTTGAGGCGAGGAGAAGACCGACATGGCCGACATCGGACGAGGCTGGCGCCACCTGGCCGACCGGAACCCACTGGTCCGGTTCGTCGACGCGTGCCTGCGCGGCGCCGCCCAGGTGGTGCTGCAGAACAATCCGCTGAGCGGCCTGCTCATCCTGATCGCGCTCGCCTGGGGCGCGTTCGAGGCCGGCACACCCCGGGTGATCGGCGGCGGCGTGCTCGCCCTGGTCGTGGGCACCGCCACCGCGCTGGCGCTGCGGGTCGACCCGGCCAGCTGGCGCAAGGGCCTGTTCGGCTTCAGCCCGCTGCTGACCGGCCTGGCGGTGCCCACGTTCCTCGACAAGCGCCCGATGATGTGGCTCTACCTGGTGCTCGGCGCGATCGGCACGGTGGTGGTCACGCTCGCCCTCAACGCCGTCTTCAAACGCTGGAACCTGACCGCCTACACCTTCCCGTTCGTGCTCACGACCTGGTTCCTGCTGATGGGCGCGTACCAGTTCGACAAGTTCACGGTGCTGACCAAGCTGACACCGACGTTCCCCGGCGAGGGACCGCTGACCGGCGGCACCTTCGGCTGGGGCCTCATCCCGACCTTCCTCAAGGGCGTGTCCCAGGTCTACCTGATCGAGAGCTGGGTCACCGGACTGCTCATCCTCATCGCCCTGCTGATCAACTCCCGCTGGTCGGCGCTGTTCGCGGTGATCGGCACCGTCGGCGCGACACTGCTGGCGCTCTGGTTCGGCGCCGACGGCGCGTCGCTGGACAAGGGCCTGTTCGCCTTCAACGCCGTGCTGACCGCGATCGTGGTGGGCGCTGTCGCGCACCGCCCCGGCACGCTGGTGACCGTCTACACGCTGTTCGGCATCGCGCTGACGCTGTTCGTACAGATGGCGCTGACCACCATGCTCACCCCGCTGGGCATTCCGGTGCTGACCGGTCCGTTCAACATCGCCACCTGGCTGTTGCTGCTGCCGGACCGGCACTTCGCGCCGTTGCCCAACCACGAGCGGGTGAAGGACACCTTCCTGGCCACCGCTCGTGACTCCGTCCACCTGCGAGACAAGGGGGGAAACCATGTCCGCTCCGAACGCGGGTGACACCGCCTGGGTGCTTGTGTGCGCCGGCCTCGTCCTGTTCATGACACCGGGCCTGGCCGCCTTCTACGGCGGTATGGTCCGCACCCGCAACGTGCTGGCGATGCTGCAACAGAACATGATCGCGTTGGGCGTGGTCAGCCTGACGTGGGTGCTCGTCGGCTACACCATCGCCTTCGGCGACGACGCCGGCAGCGGGCTGTTCGGCAACCTGGAGCTGTTCGGGCTCACCGATCTGAAGGTGCCGCCCGCGCCCAACCTGCACGTGGTCGACGGCCGGATCACCATCCCCACGCTGGCGTTCGTCCTGTTCCAGATGATGTTCGCGGTGATCACACCGGCGCTCGTCACCGGCGCCACAGCGGGCCGGCTGCGCTTCGGCGGCTGGGTGCTGTTCCTCGCGGTCTGGTCGGTGGTGGTCTACGCGCCGATCGCGCACTGGCTCTGGCACCCCGGCGGATGGCTGGCGAAGTTCGGCACCCAGGACTGGGCCGGCGGGCTCGTCGTGCACGCCAGCGCCGGCGCCGCCGTGCTGGCCGTCCTGCTCGTCGTCGGCCGCCGCCGGGACTGGCCGCACACCGCCGCGCCACCGAACTCGATCCCGCTGACCATCGTCGGCGCGGGGATCCTCTGGTTCGGCTGGTTCGGCTTCAACGGCGGCGACGGCCTCCAGGCCAACGGCCTGGCCGCGCAGGCCGTCCTCAACACGCACCTCGCCGCCGCGGCGGCGATGCTCGTCTGGCTGGGGCTGGAACGCGTCACCGACGGGCACAGCACCGTCGTGGGCGCGGTCTCCGGCGCGGTGGCGGGCCTCGCGACGGTCACCCCGACCGCCGGGTACGTCAACGCGGCCTCGGCCGTCGCGATCGGGGCGCTGGCCGGCCTGGTCTGCCACTTCGCGCTGAAGCTGAAGTACCTGCTGCGCCTCGACGACGCGCTCGACGTGCTCGCCGTGCACTTCGTCGGCGGCATGCTCGGCACGCTCCTGCTCGGCCTGTTCGGCAACCGCGGGGTCAACCCGCTCGGCGCCGACGGGCTGTTCCTCGGCGGCGGGGGCGGCCTGCTGTGGCGCCAACTCGTCGGCGTGGTGAGCGTGGTCGCGTTCTCCTTCGTCCTGACCTGGCTGATCGCCGCCGGAGTGCAGGCGCTCATCGGCCTGCGCGTACCGCTCGCCGACCAGGAACGCCTCGACCAAGCGCAACAGGGCGCCGACGCGTACCACCTAGGCGGGGTCACCAGCCTGACCGCGCCGGGCGCGCCCCGCCGCCGTACCGGAGCGGCGCCGGCCGGCGAACCGGCAGTGCCACCAGGCCAGCGGGTACGGGTGGTCACCGCGCTGCTGGAACCGGATCCGGCGGCCAACAGCGCCGACCTGCGCGACGCCCTGCTTGCCGCCGGCGCGATCTCGGTGATCGTCAGCGACGCCGCCGTGGCGACGACCACGCCGCAGGCGAGCCTGCTGCCGCGCGGCTACTGGCAGGACCAGCCCCTCGCCGCCCGATTGCGGGTCACGGTGCTGGTCGGCGCGGACGGGGTGGGCGCGGTGCTGGACGAACTGGACCGGATGGGCGCGCGCCGGACCGACACGTTCGTGCAGGAGGCGGAGCGCGTCCAGTCCTGACAGCCGGCTGCGAAAACCGCTGTCCGGTCACCGGGTGCACTGGTAGAAAGCCGACGTGCACAAGACGTTGACGTTCTCCGATCATCTGCGGCTCATCGACGAACGGTCGACCGCCTTCCGCACCGCTGTCGCCGCGGCGCCCAGCCTCGACATGAAGGTTCCGACCCATCCGGAGCGGACGCTGTTCGATCTCGTCCAACACGTGGGCACGGGCCGCCGCAAGACAGCCGCGATCGTCGCCGCGGGGCCTGCGGACGGGCCGCCGGAGAAGTCGGCCTGGGAGGACGGAGTGGGTGCGCCCCGGGAACGCGAGGCTCTGCTTGCCTGGTGGACCGAGTCCGTCGAGCGGCTGACGAGCACGCTGCGTGCGGCCGGTCCCGATCGCGGTTGTTGGACGTGGTGGGACGACTCGCCGTCACCACAGACCGCCGGTGCCTGGGCGCGGCGCCAGGTTCCCGAGATCGCGGTGCACACCTACGACGTCCAGCTCACGGTGGGCGCCCCGCAGCCGCTGCCGGAGGAGGTCGCCCTCGACGGTTTCGACGACTGCCAGTTCACCCTCTGCGCGACAACTGTCGCCTGGCCGCACCAGCCTGCCGTCGTCGACTACCACGCCACCGAGGGCCGCTCCTGGCGCCTCCGGCTGTCCGCCGACGGGGCGCAGGTCGCCCACCTCACGCCCGCTGCCGGCGAGGCCGCGGACACTGCCGACGTCTCCGCCCGGGGCACGGCCAGTGACCTGGTCCTGTTCTTCTACGGCCGCATACCGCTGGATTCCCTGCAGTTCGTAGGCGACCGTCGCATCTTCGACCAGCTCGCGGCCTGGGACCCGTCCGTGTAACCGGTCCATCGCCATCATCGACCATCGAACAGCTCACTGACCGTCTTCGTGTTGATGAGCTGGCCGGCACCGACGAAACGCTGTGCCACCAGGATGCCCGCCTCGTGTGCGGCCGGACCGCCGTGGCTGGCCGACGCATCCGTGACGAGCCATGGCGTCAGATCGCGCTCGAATGTGTCCACCGCTGATTTCAGCACCCAACTCTCGGTGGCCATGCCGCAGAACAGCAGATCGGTCCAGCCCTCCCGAGCAGTCAGGTCCGCGCCCTCGCTCGTGAAGTACGAGTAGATGGGCTTGTCGAGAACGGCTCGTGCGCGAGCAGCGTGTCGACGCAGTTCGGGCACAATCTCTGTCTCCGGCGCGTGCTGCATCTTCGACCAGTGGATCAGCCTTTCGAATGGGCTGTCCGGATAGTTGTAGTAGCGCGTGAAGACGATCGGCCTACCCGTGGCCTCCCACCGTTCGACGAGCTCCACGACCTTCGGGATGACATGCCGGCTTCGGTCGTTGATGAAGCCGTTCTGCATGTCGATGACGATCAGGGCCGCCTGCTTGCCGCTCATGCTCGGACTCTGCCAGTCGTCATCGGCTCACGCCGTCTCGTTCTCCCGCAGGTGCTGCAACATCTGACCGACCAGCCCAGGGGTGATCGCGAGGGTGGTCGTTGACTCGACGGTGTACTCGGCCCCTCTGCTGTCGACGACGACGGCTCCCGCCTCGCGGGCGATGGCCACCCCGGCTGTCATGTCCCAGGTGTGGTTGGAGAGGGTGATGGCGGCGTCGATCTTCCCCTCCGCCAACCAGACGAGATCCACTGCCGCTGATCCACTCATCCGCACGCGCTGCACCGTCGCGGCGAGCCGCGCCATCAGTGCCAGCCGGATCCGATTCTTGTTCGCGGCATCCGCTCCGACGGCGAAATCGCCGATCCCTACGACGGCTTCGCCCAGGCTGGTGGTGTCGCTCACCTTGACCGGATTGCCGTTCGCGAATGCCCCACAACCCTCGGCGGCCCAGTATCGAGCACCGAGGAAGGGTAGGTCCACGACGCCGAGGGCTGGACGTGTTCCGTGGAGTAAGCCGAGGGAGATGCCGCACAAGGGGAGACCGCGAACGAAATTGATCGTTCCGTCGACCGGATCAAGCGTCCACTGCAAATCCCCGGTGCCGCTGACTCCCTCCTCCTCCCCGAGGAAGGCGATGCCGGGCGTCGCATCGCGCAGGAACGATCGAAGGTCTCGCTCAATCGCGTAGTCGACATCCGAGACGAGATCGCGGTCGCCCTTACTGGTAGAGGTGACTGGTGCCTGGCGGCGCATGAAGGTGGCTGCCCGGCCAACAGCATCGAGGGCAACCGGCAGCAGCTCACGATACGAGGTCACAGTTGGCGGCTCCGCTCCCACTGAGAGTCGAAGATCTGCTCATACACCGGATACAACCCCGTCGTGGGTTCTCGGCGTCGCATCACGAAGGTCGGAGAGTCGACCCCTCGGCTCGCGGGCAGGTACGCCTGGGCAAGGCAGAGGTCGTCGATGAGGAGCACGTTGAACCGAAGCGTCTCGTCGTAGAGGGCGACCTGCACGCTGCCGTACAGGTCGCCCGACAGGCGGTCACGCACCCGCAACATCGTCTCGATGTTGAGCTTCGTCAGTGCCGCGAGTTGGCCGGCCGGGAAGCTCTCCTCACGTTCCCTGGCTTGGATCGCCGAGCCATCAGGATCCAGGAACAGGCATCGGACCTGTGCGCCGCCTTCGATGAGCTGACGCCAGCGGTGATCGGGGTAGTGCTGGCACAGCAGGTTCAGGGAGAGTCCCATCGCTCGAACCTTTCGGGCGCCGTCCAGGATGCGATCCGCGGGCAGGTGCGCAGAGAGCTCAGCCCGATTGCGGAAAACCGCCGTGACGTCCGCTATTGAGGTGCCACCGTTCCCTTCCGCCTGGACATCGGCAGCACCTTGCCGCAGCTCGGCGGCATCGGCCAATCCCAAGCCTGACCGGAATCGCCGATGAACCTCGTTCCCCGCCCGCGCGAGCGCGGTGTCGAGAGCGGCCTGCATCTCCGGTCGAGGTTGCACCGCCTCCCGACCGGCTTCCCACTTCGATACCGTGCGCTTGCTGACACCGAGGTGTTCGGCGAAGTCGCGGATGCTCATTCGCAGCGCGTGCCGCAGCATCCGGGTTTCCCGCCCGGTCCACTTCTGCACGGTCGTCATCGGCTCGCCTCCGAGTGCGTCGAGACCGGCCGCCAGCAGCTTAGCGACTCGACTTCAGAGCTGGTACAGCGCAAGTGCAGAGCGTAGTCGTACCCGATGAGCCGCAAGCTGGCGAGGGTGGACGCATGGCCCGGGGCGGGTGCTGGGCTCCGGTGGGGCGTCACCCGAGCGCGCCCGCCGTCCCCGCCCGCCCCGGTGCCGCTCCGACTCTCGACGGAAGGGCTTCTCATGGCGGCGGTGCTGGACGACTTCCCGGTGCTCACCCCGGTCAGCGACGAGGACGTGGCGCTGGCCGTACGCGCGGTGGCGGTGCATGTGCCGGAGCGGTGGCCGGCGGGTCCACTGTGCCGCAGTGAGCGGGTGCCGCATCCGTGCCGGCTGGCCCGCTGGGGCCGCGGCACGCTACGGGCGGCCGGGCTCACCGAGGAGCGCGTGGACGAGCTGGTCGCCGCCGGCGACCCGGGCGCCTGGCCGTGGGCGTGACCGGGCTCGGGGCGTACCCGACGGAGAGCTGGCCCGGCTCGACGGCGGTGCGCGAGGCGGTGGCCCGGTGGCTGCGGCTGGTGGCGGCGGACGCCGAGCTGGCGCCGTATCTCGTCGGGGTTGATCGGGCCCGGCTCGCCGGACACCTGGCGCTCACTCTCACGGTGGCGCTCGGCGGACCGGCGGGCGACATCGCTCGCCCGGCGGCCGGGGCGTGGCGGGGCCTGGGCCTGACCGAGGCGCAGCACCGCCGGATGGTCGACTACCTGGCCGGGGTGCTCTGGGCGCTCGACGTGCCGGCGGGCTCGGTGACGGCCGCCCGGCGGGCCTTCTCGGACGAGGCCGGCTCGTGACCGCCGCCCTGGCCGCGTCGTGGTCCGCCACCATGCGGTACGCCCGCGAGGCAGCCGGCCACTTCTGGTGCGCGGTCGAGGACCGCTGCCCCGGGACGCTGCCGGAGCGGGAGGCAGCGGTGTTCCTCACCGCGTTCGGACGGCTGGTCAGCGGTGGCGACGACCCGGCCGGGCGGGCGGCGCTGTTGGCTGTGCTCGGCCGCGCCTGCCGCCGCTACCGGCTGGTGCCGCACCTACTCACCGTCGAGGCCGCGCTCGTCGCCACGGTGTCCCGGCAGGTGAGGTGGACACCGGAGCTGGCGGCGGCCTGGACTGGGGCCGCCCGGCGGGCCACGGCGGCGGTGAGCCGTGCGGTCGAGCGGGCCGACGACGGCCCGCCCTGGTGGCCGGCGCAGGTCGTCGACCACGACCGGGCGGCCGACGGTATCGCCGTGGTGACCGTGCGCCCCTGGCGCCGTCTGGCGTTTCGGCCCGGTCAGGCGCTGCCCGTCTGCACCGAGCGCCGGCCCGGCCGGTGGCGTTGGTACTCGCCGGCCAACGCTCCGCGTGCCGACGGCACCGTCGAACTCCACGTCCGTGCCGTCGCCGCCGTCTCCCGCACGCTCGTGCACCGGGTACGCCCCGGTGATCGGATCTGGCTCGGCCCGCCCCGGTCGACCGGCCTGACCCTCGATCCGGCGTCGAATGCGGACCTGCTGCTCGTCGCCGGGGGCACCGGGCTGGCGCCGCTGCGCGCCCTGGTCGAGCAGGTCGCCGCCGCGCCGGCCGGTCGCCGGGTCACCCTGGTCGTCGGCGCCCGCACCTTCGCCGACCTCTACGACCCGATCAGCCTGGACAAGCTCCAGAGCGGCTACGACTGGCTGACCGTCGTACCCGCGTTCTCGCACGATCCCGTGGCGGAGGCGGGAGAGCAGGGCGACGCACTCACCGTCGCGCTGGACCACTGGCGGCCCGGTCAGGAGGTCTACCTGTGCGGGCCACCGTTGATGGTGGCCGGGTCGCGGCTGCGGCTGCTCGCCGGTGGGGTGCCGGCCGAGCGGATCCACCTGCCGGACGGGTTCGGCGTCTGATGGGCGTCTACCGCAGCCGCAACGCGCTGGCCGGCCCGCTCACCGCGGACCGGCTCAGCGCCGTCGAACTGCCCCGCACGTCGCTGGGCCGACGCGGCTACCGGACCGACGACGTCGATGCGCTGCTGCATCGGCTCGTCTACGAACTGGGGGAGCGGACCCGGCTGCTCGACGACGCCCGGGGCGAGAACGACCGCATCAAGCGGGCCCTGCGCGCCTGGCAGGCCGAGGTGCGGGAGGCTGCCGGCGTCGTCTGGTCTCCCGCGGCCATTCCGGACCCACCGTCTCGTCCCGGCCCTGACGGTCGACGTGCGGGTGAGCGGTGACCCGGACGACACCGGTCGTGCCGCATACTGGCCCGGTGTTCACTCTCGCCCAGGCGCGACACCTGGTGGCCACGCTGCGGCCGCGAGTCGACGAGCTGATCCGGCTGCGGGCCGACCTGGCCGAGCTGCGGGTCGACCTGGCCGACCACGGCGTCAGCGCGCACGGCGGGCTCGCCGAGGTGAAGGCGCTGGAAGCGCGGCTGCACGTGGTGGTGGACGAGTTCCACCAGCACGACATCGCGGTCAAGGGGATCGCCCCGGTGCTGCTCGACTTCCCCGGTGAGCGTGACGGCCGGGCGGTGCTGTGGTGCTGGCTGGAGGGGGACACCGACATCCGGTGGTACCACCGGGTCGAGTGCGGGTTCGCCGGCCGCCGTCCGGTCTGAGCCGGCCCGTGGGTGACGCGCGCCGGGCGGTGCCGTCCGACGCCGAGGAGCTGGTGCGGCTGCGCGGGCTGATGCTCGCCGGCATGAGCGGCGTGCCGACGGCGCCGGGCCGCTGGCAGGACGTCGCCCGAGACAATCTGCGGACCTGGCTGGCCGAGCCGGATCCCCGGCTCGCCGCCTTCGTGGTCGACGCGCCGGACGGTCCCTCGCTGGCGGCCTGCGCGGGGGGCACTGTGGAGCGTCGGCTCGGCGGGCCGGACGACCCGAGCGGCCTAATCGGGTACGTCTTCAACGTCAGCACCGACCCGGCGTACCGGCGGCGCGCCCACAGTCGTGCCTGCCTGACCGCCCTGCTGGCGTGGTTCCGGGGCCGGGGCGTACGCCGGGTCGACCTGCGGGCCTCGGCGGCGGGCCGGCCGCTCTACTGTGCCCTGGGCTTCCGGGAGACCGCCGACCCGGCGATGCGGCTGACCTTCCCGCCGGAACAATCCTTCATCCCGCTCCGCGAGCCCGGCAACGATTTGTAGGCGTAAGTCGCTATGCGCGCCGGGCCGCAAATCGGTGATCTTCCATGCCCTGTGATCTTATTGATATCTATCTCTCACCACCACTTCACGCCCCCAGGAGTGCGACGTGCGGAGATCCCGTCTTGCCACCCTCGCCCTGACCCTGGCCGCCTCGGTCGGGGTCACTCTGTCTCTGGCCGCCCCCGCCCAGGCGGCCCCGTCCGACCGCTATGTCGCGCTCGGCGACTCGTACGCCTCCGGCGTCGGCGCCGACAGCTACACGTCCGAGAGCGGTAACTGCCTGCGCAGTACGAACGCTTATCCGGCGCTCTACAACACCAACATCAAGCCCGCGTCGTACCGTTCGGTCGCCTGCTCCGGCGCCACCACGGCGGACGTCATCAACAGCCAGCTCTCCGCGCTCTCCTCCACCACCACGCTGGTTAGCGTCACAGTGGGCGGCAACGACGTCGGCTTCGCCAACATCATGAGCACCTGCGTGCTCCAGGGGGAGACCCAGTGCGTGGCGGCCGTGCAGTCCGCCATGAACGTGGCCCGCACCTCGATGCCGGGCCGCCTCGCCAACGTCTACAACGGCATCAAGAGCCGCTCGCCCTCGGCCCGCGTCGTGGTGGTCGGCTACCCGGTCTTCTACCAGCTCGGCACCACCTGCGTCGGGCTCAGCGCGACGTCCCGGGCGAAGATCAACGAGGGCATCAACCTGCTCGACGACATCACCCGTACGGCCGCCGTCTCGGCCGGCTTCAAATTCGCCGACGTCCGCTCCATCTTCGTCGGCCACCAGCTGTGCAGCGGCGGGACCAAGTGGCTGCACGCCCTGAACGTGCTGAGCCTGAGCAAGTCGTACCACCCGACGGCCGCGGGGCAGTCCGGCGGCTACTACCCGGTCTTCCGGTCCGCCGCCGGCTGACCCGGTCCGCGGCAGCGGCACGCCTCCCCGCGGGGGCGTGCCGCTTCGCCGTGCCCGGCGGCGGGTGTGCCTCTTCAGGCCGGCAGGACCTTCTCGATCGCCGCGCGCAGCTCAGGATCCTCGGGCGTGACCTGCGGGCCGAACCGGGCGGCCACCGTGCCGTCCGGCGCGACGAGGAACTTCTCGAAGTTCCAGCGCACGTCGCCGGTGTGCCCCTCGGCGTCCGGCGTGGACACCAGCTCCGCGTAGAGCGGGTGCCGGTCCGGCCCGTTGACGTCGACCTTCTCCGTCAGCGGGAACGTCACGCCGTAGTTGACCTGGCAGAACTCCTCGATCTCGGCGGCGCTGCCCGGCTCCTGGCCGGCGAACTGGTTGCACGGCACCCCGAGCACGGTCAGCCCGCGTCCGGCGTACGTGTCGGCGAGTTCCTGAAGGCCCGCGTACTGCGGGGTGAGGCCGCAGCGGGAGGCCACGTTGACCACGAGCAGGGCGCGGCCGCGGTAGCTGCCGAGGCCGGCCGGGCCGCCGGTGAGGGCGTCGATCTGGACGTCGAAAACGGTCATGGCACGAGGCTACGGGCCCCCGCGTGGGCGGTGCCGTGCCGTCCGGGAAATCGATGCATCGACATCTTGACGAAGTGGCGACGGTGTGAGTAGCGTCTCAGCAATCAATTTGGAAAGTTTCCTAACTATTGGAGGGACGCCGTATGAAGAGATCGCTCCGCCGGGCCCTGTGGGCCACCGGCGCCGTGGTCGCGCTCGCGGTCGCCGCGGTGCCCATGACCACCGCGTCGGCCGCCGGCAGCGTCACCGCCACGTTCGCCAAGGTGCAGGACTGGGGGACCGGCCACGAGGGACGGGTGACAGTCACAAACGGCACCAGCTCCACGGTCAACGGCTGGCGCATCGAGTTCACGCTGCCCTCCGGCACCTCGATCAGCAGCTCCTGGGACGCCGACATCACCCGTAGCGGCGACCGCTACGTGGCGGTGAACAAGAGCTGGGCGGCCACGCTCGCCCCGGGCGCCAGCTTCAGCTGGGGCTACAACGGCACCGGCGCGTACAAGGCGCCGGTGAGCTGCACGGTCAACGGTGGCTCCTGCACCGGCGGCGGCACGCCGACGACCGCCGCACCGACCACGACCCCGCCGACCACGACGCCGCCCACCACCACGCCGCCGACGACCACCCCGCCGACGACGCAGCCGCCCACCACGCCGCCGCCCGGTGGCAAGAAGATCGTCGGCTACTTCGCCGAGTGGGGCGTCTACGCCCGCAACTACCACGTCAAGAACATCCACACCAGCGGCTCGGCCGCGAAGCTGACCCACATCCTGTACGCCTTCGGCAACACCACCGGCGGCCGGTGCAGCATCGGTGACAGCTACGCCGACTACGAGAAGGCGTACACCGCCGCGGACAGCGTCGACGGCGTCGCCGACACCTGGGACCAGCCGCTGCGCGGCAGCTTCAACCAGCTGCGCAAGCTGAAGAAGATGTACCCGAACCTGAAGGTGCTCTGGTCCTTCGGCGGCTGGACCTGGTCCGGCGGCTTCACCCAGGCCGCGCAGAACCCGGCCGCGTTCGCCGACTCCTGCTACTCGCTGGTCAAGGACCCGCGCTGGGCGGACGTCTTCGACGGCATCGACGTCGACTGGGAGTACCCGAACGCCTGCGGCCTCCAGTGCGACAGCAGCGGCCCGAACGCGTTCAAGAACGTGGTCTCGGCGCTGCGGAGCAAGTTCGGCTCCAGCTTCCTGGTCACCGCGGCGATCACCGCCGACGGCAGCAACGGCGGCAAGATCGACGCCACCGACTACGCCGGCGCCGCGACCAACCTCAACTGGCTGATGCCGATGACGTACGACTACTTCGGCGCCTTCAACGCCCAGGGACCGACCGCGCCGCACTCGCCGCTCTACTCGTACACCGGGATCCCGCAGCAGGGCTTCTGGTCGGACGCGGCGATCCAGAAGCTCAAGTCCAAGGGCGTGCCGTCCAGCAAGCTGCTGCTCGGCGTCGGCTTCTACGGACGCGGCTGGACCGGCGTGACCCAGGCCGCACCCGGCGGCAGCGCCACCGGCGCGGCACCGGGCACCTACGAGGCGGGCATCGAGGACTACAAGGTGCTCAAGAACAGCTGCCCGGCCACCGGCACCGTCGGCGGCACGGCGTACGCCAAGTGCGGCAGCAACTGGTGGAGCTACGACACCCCGTCGACCATCGGCGGGAAGATGAGCTATGCCAACAGCCAGGGCCTCGGTGGCGCGTTCTTCTGGGAGCTCTCCGGTGACACAGGCAACGGCGAGCTGATCGGCGCCATCAAGGGCGGTCTCGGCTGAGCCGAGGGCCGACGCACCACCCACCCGGCGGGGAGGGGCCACACCGGCCCCTCCCCGCCCGCGTGCCGTCCTGGCCGAGCGCACCGATCCGGGTCAGGATGGGGAGTCACCCGGCGGCGCGGGCCGGGTGTGGCACACTCGCCGCTCGACGAGTCCACGCGACGGGAGGACAGATGGGTCGCAGCCACCGGGGCCGGTTCGCCGGCCTCGCTCTCCTCGCGTTCCTGCCGGTGGCCCTGGCCGCCTGCGGCTCGAACGGTCAGGAGGGCGGCGACGCCCGGCCCAGCGAGAAGGCGCCCGCCGAGGAGGCGGCGGCCAAGAGCCGGGAACGCGTGCAGGCGTACCTGGACGCGCTGACCGCCCGCGACGCCGACGCCGGCCGCAGCCAGCTCTGCGCGCCCATGCACGCCGCCTTCGACTCCGCCGCCACCGGCCCGAACGGCGACTTCGCCGACCACTTCACGGTGCCGCAGGCGACCATCACCGACGTCCGCTCCGGCCCGAACGGCCAGGAGGTCAGCGCCTCGGTCACTGTCACCGCCGGATCGCGTACGGTCGCCCGGTCGCTGCTGTTCACCGTCACCCGGAACGGGGCGGACTGGTGCATCTCCGGCGAGGTGCCCGTCGACACTCCGGTCGAGCCGACCCCCGAACCGGCAGGGCCGGCATCGGGCGGCGGGACCACCGACCCGACGGGACCGCCGCCGGCCGCGCCGGCCTCGCCGGTGTCCTCCCAGTGACCGGAACCATCCCCCTCGGCGGCGAGTGATCGCTTCGGTCGCCGTACGCTTTCTCTCATGCGCCATGAGTGGCATCAGCTGAGTCACCCCGCCGTGGGCAGCCCTGGTCTGCAGACCAGCCGCCCGACCGCCGACTCCGCCGAGGACGCGGCCCTCGGCCTCGACCGTTGGCGGGAGCTGCCGCGCGCGCAGACCCCGCCGTGGGACGACCCGGCCCAGGTCGCCGAGGTCTGCCGGGTGCTGGACACGGTGCCGTCGGTGGTCGCGCCCTACGAGGTCGACCAGCTGCGGCAGCGGCTCGCGCTGGTCTGCGAGGGCAAGGCGTTCCTGCTCCAGGGCGGCGACTGCGCGGAGACCTTCGCCGACAACACCGAGAGCCACCTGCTCGCCAACGCCCGCACGCTGCTCCAGATGGCCATCGTGCTCACCTACGGCGCGTCGCTGCCGGTGGTCAAGGTCGCCCGGGTGGCCGGCCAGTACACCAAGCCCCGGTCCCTGCCGACCGACGCCCGGGGCCTGCCCGCCTACCGCGGCGACATGATCAACTCGCTGGAGGCCACGCCGGAGGCGCGGGTCGCCGACCCGCAGCGCATGATCCGGGCGTACGCGAACTCGGCCGCCGCGATGAACATGCTCCGGGCGTACCTGGCCGGCGGGCTGGCCGACCTGCACGCGGTGCACGACTGGAACAAGGACTTCGTGCGGCGGTCCCCGGCCGGCGAGCGCTACGACGCGATCGCCCGCGAGATCGACCGGGCGCTGGCCTTCATCCGGGCCTGCGGGATGACCGACGACGAGGCGCTGCGTACCGTCACGCTGCACTGCTCACACGAGGCGCTGGCGCTGGAGTACGACCGGGCGCTGACCCGGATCTCCAACGGCAAGGCGTACGGCCTGTCCGGGCACTTCCTCTGGATCGGGGAACGGACCCGGCAGATCGACGGCGCGCACATCGACTTCATCTCCCGCATCGCCAACCCGATCGGGGTCAAGCTCGGCCCGACGACCACCCCGGACGAGGCGATCGAGCTCTGCGAGAAGCTCAACCCGGACAACATCCCCGGCCGGCTCACGCTGATCAGCCGGATGGGCAACCACCGGGTCCGCGACGCGCTGCCGCCGATCGTCGCCAAGGTCACCGCCGCCGGCGCGAAGGTCGTCTGGCAGTGCGACCCGATGCACGGCAACACACACGAGTCCTCAAACGGCTACAAGACCCGGCACTTCGACCGGATCGTCGACGAGGTGCTCGGCTACTTCGAGGTGCACCGCGGTCTGGACACCCACCCGGGCGGCCTGCACGTCGAGCTGACCGGCGAGGACGTCACCGAGTGCCTCGGCGGCGCCCAGGGCATCGAGGACCTGGACCTGCCCGACCGGTACGAGACCGCCTGCGACCCCCGGCTGAACACCCAGCAGTCGCTGGAGTTGGCGTTCCTGGTGGCGGAGATGCTCCGTGGCTGAGGTCATCGACCTGCGGACGGACACGGTGACCCGGCCGACGCCGGGGATGCGGGAGGCGATGGCCGCCGCCGAGGTGGGCGACGACGTCTACGGCGAGGACCCGACCGTCACCGCGCTGGAGGCCGAGGTGGCCGCGCTCTTCGGCCACGAGGCGGCGCTGTTCGCCCCGAGCGGCTCGATGGCCAACCAGATCGCGCTCCAGTTGCACGTACCCCCCGGTGACGAGCTGCTCTGCGACGCCGACGCGCACGTGGTCACGTACGAGGTCGGCGCCGCCGCCGCGTACGGCGGGATCTCCTCGCGGACGTGGCCGGCGGTCGGCGCGGAGCTGGACCCCGACGTGGTCGCCGGGATGATCCGGCCGGACGGCTACTTCGCGGTGCCCACCCGCGCGATCGCCGTGGAGCAGACCCACAACCGGGGCGGCGGTGGGGTGATCCCGCTGCCGACGCTGCGCCGGATGCGGGAGGTCGCCGACGAGCACGGGGTGGCGCTGCACTGCGACGGCGCGCGGATCTGGCACGCGCACGTGGCCGACGGGGTGCCGCTGGCCGAGTACGGCGTGCTGTTCGACACGCTCTCGGTCTGCCTCTCCAAGGGCCTCGGCGCGCCGGTCGGCTCGCTGGTGGTGGGCAGCGCCGAGAAGATCGCCCGGGCGCGGTTCCTCCGCAAGCGGATGGGCGGCGGCATGCGGCAGGTCGGCATCCTCGCCGCCGCCGGCCGGTACGCGCTGGCGCACCACGTCGAGCGGCTCGCCGACGACCACGCCAAGGCGGCCCGGCTGGCCGAGGCGGTCGCCCCGCACGGGGTGCTCGCGGCGGTGGTGCGGACCAACATCGTGCCGCTCGACCTGACCAAGCACCCGCTGGACGCGCCCGCGCTGGCTGCCGCCGCGCGGGCGGAAGGGCTGCTTATCTCGGTGCTCGGCCCGCGTACCGCCCGGCTGGTCACCCACCTGGACGTCGCCGACGCGCAGATCGACCGCGCCGCCACCATCCTGCACACCGCCCTGCGCGCCTGACCCCGCGCGCCTGCCCCCGCCCCGCCCACGCCCGTTGATCAAGGAGTTTGTGTCTGATTCCGCGCCGGAGCCGGACACAAACTCCTTGATCAACGCAGTGGTGCGGGGGAGGGGGAGGGGCCCGTCAGGGGTGGAGGCGCTTGAGGGTGGCTATGTCGGCGGCGTGGCCGATGTGCTTCTCCGTGGGGGTCTCCACCAGCACCGGCACCCCGGCGGTCGCCGGGTGACGCATCAGCTCGGCGAACGCCGGCTCGCCGATGGTGCCCTTGCCGATGTTCTCGTGCCGGTCCCGGGTGGAACCGCACAGGTCCTTCGAGTCGTTCGCGTGCACCAGCCGCAACCGGTCCGCGCCCACCGTGGCGACCAGCGTGTCGAGCGTGGCGGTCATGCCACCCTCGGCGGCCAGGTCGTGCCCGGCCGCCCAGGCGTGACAGGTGTCGAAGCAGACGCCGAGCATCGGGTGGCGGTCGACCGCGTCCAGGTAGGGGCCGAGGTGCTCGACCCGGGACGCCAGTGACCGGCCGCCCCCGGCGCTCGGCTCGACCAGCAGCATCGGCCCGCCGGTGGCCGCTGCCTCGTCGAGCAGTGGGAGCAACGCCGCGCGGACCTGCCGCATGGCCGCCTCGGCGTGACCGGCGTCGACCGAGCTGCCGGCGTGGAAGACCACGCCCTCGGCGCCGATCGCCCGCCCTCGCCGCAACGCGTGGGCCAGCGTATCGGCCGACCGGGTGACGGTCGCCGGAGTGGGGGAGCCGAGGTTGACAAGCAGTGAGGCGTGGATGAAGACGGGCAGGCCGCGCTCGCCGCACCCGTCGCGGAACAACGCGTCCTGCGCCGGGTCGCCCGGCGGCAGCGCCCAGCCGCGCGAGTTCGAGACGTAGACCTGCACCACCTCGGACTCGGCCGCCTCGGCGTACGGCAGGGCCGCCCGGGCCAGGCCGCCGGAGGTGGGGGTGTGCGACCCCACCCGGCGGCGACCGTCGCAGCCGCTCACAGGCACGTCACCGTGACCGTCGTGCCCGGCGGCACCGGCGTGTTCTCGGCCGGGTTCTGGATCCGGACGACGCCGTTCGGGTTGAGCTGGACGTTGACCGGGAAGCCCTGGCTCTCCAGCGTCTGCTTGGCCTGCTGGCACGGCATGTCGATCACCCGGGGGACGGCCACCTGCGGCGGGCCCTTGCTGATCTCCAGCTTGACCTGGGCGCCCTTCTCCACGCCGGTGCCGTCGGCCGGGCTCTGGCCGAGGATCTCGTCCTTCGGCTTGTCGGAGTCCTTGACGGTCTCCACCGGCCTCAGCCCGAGCTGCGCGAGGATGGTCCGTGCCTCGGTGAGGCTCTTGCCGACCAGGTTGGGCACGGAGACCGGCGCACGACCCTTGCTCAGGATCAACGTCACCTTCGTGTCGGGCTTGACCACCGTGCCCACCTTCGGGTCGGTGGCCAGCACCACGCCCGCCGGCAGGGCGTCGTCGTACCGCGAGGAGCCCTTGACCACGACCAGGTTGACGCCCTCCAACTCGGCCTGGGCCAGCGAGTAGTCCTTGCCCACCACGTCCGGCACCGGCAGCCGCTCCGGACCGAGCGACAGGGTCAGCGTGATCGTGCCGCCCTTGACGATCCGCGCGGCCGATCCGGGAGCCTGCCCGAGCACCGTGTCCTTGGGGACCTTCTCGTCGTAGCGCGGGGCGGCGTACCGCAGCGTGAAGCCGCCGCGCTGGGCCTGCGCCTCCGCGTCGGCCTTGCTCAGGCTCACCAGCTGCGGCGCGACCGTGTAGCGGCCCACCCCGAACCACCAGCCGCCACCCGCGGCGACCAGGCCGAGCACCACGACCACCGCGGCGACTGCGAGCCGTCCGCGCGGCGAGCCCATGATCCGGGTACGCAGGGCGGCGAACCCGGTCCCCGCGGCGTCCTCCTCGGCGGCGCGGCGCCGGTGCGGGCGCTGCGCGGCGCCGCCCTCGGGCAGCCGGGCCCACGCCGGGCGCTCGACCGGCTGGAGCGCGGCCACCATCTGGGTCGGCTGACTCAGGACGGCTGTCTCGTCGCTGAGCTGCGGCAGCACAGTGGTGTGCGCGTGCGGGTCGCCCAGTTGCTCGCGGGCCGCCTGCACCTCGCTCAGCAGCGCCGCGGCGTCGGCCGGCCGGCCGGCCGGATCCCGCCGGGTGGCCCGGGCGACGAGCGCGTCGAGCACCGGCGGCAGTGCCGGCACCAGCGTCGACGGCGCCGGTACGTCCCGGTCGACGTGCTGCCACGCGACCTCCACCGGGCGGTCGCCGTCGTAGGGGACCCGGCCGGTGAGCATCTCGAACAGCACGATGCCGGCGGAGTAGACGTCGGTGCGCGGGTCCGCGTGGCCCTGGGTGACCAGCTCCGGCGCCACGTACGCCACGGTCGCCATGAGCTGGTTGCCGTTCTCGTCCTCGGCGCTGGCCTCGACGGCCCGGGCCAGCCCGAAGTCGGCCACCTTGACCACGCTGTCGACCAGGTTTCGGCTGCCCCCGGTGGGCACCTCGGCGACGAGCACGTTCTCCGGCTTGACGTCGCGGTGCACCAGGCCGGCCCGGTGCGCGGCGGCGAGCGCGGCGAGCATCTGCTCGGTGATCGCGAGCGCCTCGTCCGGGTTCAGCCGGCGGCGCTCGGCGAGCACGTCGCGCAGCGTGCGGCCCCGGACGTACTCCATCACCAGGTACGGCAGGCCGGCGTGGATGCCCTGGTCGTAGACCGCCACCACGTTCGGGTGGGTGAGCCGGGCGATCGTCTTCGCCTCGTCGGTGAAGCGTTCGACGAAGCCGGCCATCCGGGCCTGGGCCTGCGGCGCCTGGGTCGGGTGAATGATCTTGACCGCCACGGTGCGCTCCAGGCGCTCGTCGGTGGCGGTGTACACGGTCGCCATGCCGCCACGGGCGACGCGACCGCGAATGCGGTAGCGCCCCTCGATCAGCGAGCCCAGCAACGTGTCGGCGACCTGTGTGTCCATCGGCAGGCAGTCTATGTGTCGGAAGGATGAAGGTTGAACAGGATGCTACCGCCGGGTTGCGACACGGGGGGACCGCCGCGCTCCCGGCGGCGGTGCGGGGTGCCGTGCACCGGCCCCGGCGGGCACGTGGCAGGGTGGTCGGGTGACCGATTCCGTACCCGCCGAGACCGGCCCCGACCTGGCCGGACCGGCCGACCCGGCCGGCTGGCTGGCGCTGCCCGACGTGGCCGAGCGCCTGGACCTGTCGATCAGCAAGGTGCACCAGATGATCCGCGACCGGGAACTGATCGCGGTGCGCCGCGACGGCGTCCGCCGGATCCCGGCCGACCTGGTGGCCAACAGCACCGTGCTCAAGCACCTACCCGGCGTGCTCAACCTGCTCGCCGACGCCGGGTACGACGACGAGGAGGCGCTGCGCTGGCTCTACCGGGAGGACCCGACGCTTCCCGGCACCCCCGCCGTCGCCCTCGGCGGCGACCTGGCCCGCGAGGTCAAACGCCGCGCCCAGGCCGTCGCCTTCTAGCGCCCTTCCCCACCCGCGCCCACCCGCGCCCGCTCCCGTTGATCATGAAGTTGGCGGCGAAGTCGATCTCCGGAAGTGCCGCCAACTTCATGATCGACCGCTTCGGGGGCGGGCGTGGGGAGGGCGGGTGTGGGGGTGGGAGGGGTGGGAGAGCGGAGGGTCAGGCGGGGCGGCGGGTGGCGGCGATGGCCAGGTCGACCAGGGCCTGGCGGGCCTCGGTGTCCAGGTCGACAGCGGTCAGCGCGGCCAGGGCGCTCTCGGTGAGCGCGGTGATGTGCCGCTCGGCCCGCTCCAGCGCGCCGCTCGTGGTGATCAGCTCGCGCAGCCGGTCCACCCCGGCCGCGTCCAGGTCCGGTACGCCGAGCCCGGCCAGCAGCGTCTCCCGGCCGGCCGGGTCGAGCGTCTCCAGGGCCGCCGCCACCAGGTACGTCCGCTTGCCCTCACGCAGGTCGTCGCCGGCCGGCTTGCCGGTGCGCTCCGGGTCGCCGAAGACCCCCAGCACGTCGTCGCGGAGCTGGAACGCCTCACCCAGCGGCAGCCCGTACGCCGAGTAGGCGGCGTGCACCTCGGCCGGCGCGCCGGCCAGCGCGGCGCCGAGCAGCAGCGGGCGCTCGACCGTGTACTTGGCCGACTTGTACCGGGCCACCTTGGCGGCCCGGTCCAGCGAGGTGTCCCCGGTGGCCTGGGTCAGCACGTCCAGGTACTGCCCGACGGTCACCTCGGTGCGCATCTCGTCGAAGACCGGCCGGGCCCGGGCCACGGTGGCCGGCGGCAGGCCGGAGGAGTGCAGCAGCTCGTCGGACCAGACCAGGCAGAGGTCGCCCAGCAGGATCGCGGCGGCGTCGCCGAAGGAGTCCGCGTCGCCGCCCCAGCCGGCCGCGCGGTGCCGGGCGGCGAACCGCCTGTGCATCGCCGGCTCACCGCGCCGGGTGTCCGACCGGTCCATCAGGTCGTCGTGGATGAGCGCACTGGCCTGCACGAACTCCAGCGCGGCAAGGGTGGCGACCACCTGGTCGGAGTCGACCCCGCCGGCGCCCCGGTAACCCCAGTAGCCGAACGCCGGGCGCAGCCGCTTGCCGCCGCCCAGCACGAAGGCCTCGATCGCCTCGGCGACCGGCAGCAGGCCGTCGTCGACGGCGGTCAGCCGGCCGCGCTGGCCGGCGAGGAACTCGGTGAGCGCCTTGTCGATCCGCTGGCGCAGGCCGGCACGGTCGACGGGGGATACGGGAGCAGCGTCGGTCACGCCACGACGCTAGCGGTTCACACCCGATATCGCCGCGCCCGGCGTCCCGGCGTGCCTCGTGGCTCACCGGCCCGGACGGTCCCGCCGGTGGCGCGGCACGCCGGGCGGCAGGTACGGGCGGGCCGCCGTGAACAGTCGCGCGTACCCCCGGGTGGCCGGACCGGGCGCAGCGTGCGCCAAGCCGCGGCGGAACGCGGTGAGCTGGCCGACGGCCCGGGGAGAGCCGGACCGGACCGCGTCGAGCAGCGCCTCGCCGGCCACCGCGCACGCCTCGGGCACCGCACCCAGGCCCAGGTGCCCGCGGGCCAGCCAGGCGCCGTACACGGCGGCCCGGCGGGGACGGTCACGCGCGGCTGCCACCGGCGTCAGCAGCGGCACCGCGGCGGCCGGACGGCCCAGCGCGACGAGCGTGCGCCCGGTCATCGCCGCCAGCTCGGCCGCGTCGAGCCAGTAGAGCCAGGGCGGCTCCCGGCCGGGCTCCGGCGTACCGGCCCGGTCCGCCCCGGCCAGCGCCCGCCCGGCGGCGCGGGGACGCCCGGCGAGCGCGGCGGCGAGCGCGACCCGGTGCAGCAGCAGCGCCCGCAGGCCGGGCGAGGCGGTGGCGCGGCCGGCGGCGTACCCGATCCGGGCCAGGACCAGCGCGCCGGCCGGGTCGCCGGCGTCGGCCAGCAGGTGACTGGCCGACGCGAGCACGTGCCCGGCCAGCGAGGGCTGCCCGGCGGCCACCGCCGCCCGCAGCGCCAGCCGGTAGGCGACCAGGCCCCCGCCGGGGTCGCCCGCGTCGGCGGCCAGCCAGCCGGCGAGCTGCGCCGACTCGGCGAGCGCGGGCAGCAGCGCGCGCCGGCCGGCGGGCCCGGCGCGACGGTAGCCGCGGACCGCCCGCCGCAGCCGGCGGGCGCCGTGCCCGGCGAGATCCCCGCCGCCGAGCAGGTCGTCCCAGCGCCGCAGCGTGGCGAGCGTCACCCCGTCCGCCGGGTGCCACCCGTCCCCGGGGTGGCGGGCGTTGTCCGGCACTGACGTCCCCGGTCCGCCGTCCGCCCCGGGCCCGGCCGTGCCGTGGGCGAACGGCCCGGCCGGCGCGCCCACGTCGTGCGGCCCGGGCCGACCGGGCCGGGTGTGGACCGCCGGCGGAGCTGCCGCGGCGAACGGACCGGCCAGTGTGCGGCCGTCCGGGTCGGCGGCCCAGCGGTACGCGAGCGTGAGCAGGGCCAGCCGGGCGCGGGACCCGGCCGGGTCGACCGCCGCGGGCGTCACGCCCAGCCGGCGGCTGCGGGCGGCGGCCTCGGCGACCAGCTCGCCCGGCACCCCGAGGACCGTCGCCAGCCAGGCCGACCAGAAGTCGCCGGGAAGCCGGAGCTGGCGTTCCCAGCGGGACACCTCGTGCCGGGTCAGCGTGGGCACGCCCGAGGCGGCGCAGAGCTCGGCGGCCATCCGCTGCTGGCTCCAGCCACGGGCGGCCCGCAACTCGGCCAGCAGCGGCCCGAGCAGGCGCGGGCCGGGCGGCGGGGACGGGATCATCGGAACCTCCGGGAGCGACGGCGCGGATGGCGACGTGGACGCCCGGCCAGGTGGTGGCGCCGTGCGTCGCCGTCGTGGCGACCCCCGCGCGGGCCCCCGGGACGGCCGCCGGCCGCCCCTCCGCGCTGCCGTCGTTTCTACCCCCGGGGTACGACGTCGCACCGGCCAGGTGTTCGCGGGCTGGGAAGATCTCGGCACGGCGTGCCGTCCCGGTTACAGTCGGTCTGTGGCGCTCGGTCTTCCCTCGGTCCTTCCCAATCCCCAGCCGGCCATCGGGGAGCTGATCCGTGACGGCCGTCCCACCTTCTCCTTCGAGTTCTTCCCACCGAAGACCCCCGCCGGGGAGAAGCTGCTCTGGCAGGCCATCCGCGAGCTGGAGTCACTGCGTCCCTCGTTCGTGTCGATCACCTACGGCGCGGGCGGCTCGACCCGCGACACCACTGTGGCGGTGACCGAGCGGATCGCCACCGAGACGACGCTGCTGCCGATGGCGCACCTGACCGCGGTGAACCACTCGGTGGCCGAGCTGCGGCACGTGATCGGCCGGCTGGCCTCGGTCGGGGTGCGCAACGTGCTGGCCGTGCGGGGTGACCCGCCGGGCGACCCGGGCGGCGAGTGGATCGCCCATCCGGAGGGCGTCCGGTACGCCGAGGACCTGGTCCGGCTGGTCCGCGACAGCGGCGACTTCAGCGTCGGCGTGGCCGCGTTCCCGTACAAGCACCCGCGCTCGCCGGACGTGGACAGCGACACCGCGCACTTCGTCCGCAAGTGCCGGGCCGGCGCGGAGTTCGCGATCACCCAGATGTTCTTCGACGCCGACGACTACCTGCGGCTGCGTGACCGGGTGGCAGCGGCCGGCTGCGACACCCCGATCCTGGCCGGGGTGATGCCGGTGACCCAGATCGGCACCATCGAACGGTCGGTGCAGTTGTCCGGCGCGCCGTTCCCGGCGGCGCTGGCCGAGCGGTTCGAGCGGGTGGCCGACGACCCGGAGGCGGTACGCCGCCTCGGCGTCGAGCAGGCGAGCGAGATGTGCGAGAAGCTGCTCGACGAGGGTGTGCCGGGGATCCACTTCATCACGCTCAACCGGTCCACGGCCACCCGGGAGGTGTGGCAGCGGCTGCGCGCCGCCGCACGGGTGTGACCACCCGCCACACGACACCCGCGCCGTGCTTCTACGGTTGATCCGTGGTGGGCACACAGCTGAACTGGGACCAGTACGCGACCGCGTGGGCGCGGCTGCACGGCGGCTTCGATCCGCGTACCGCCGCGCCGGTGGTGCGCGCCTGGCTGCGCTTCGCCTACCACGTGGGCTACGTGCTGGGCCGGCTGCGCGTCGGCCCGACCCCGGTGACCGTGTTCGGGGTGCTGCTGTGCTTCTGCGTACCGCTGCTTGTGGGCCGGCCCGGCGACGGACCGTTCCTGGGTGCGTTGTTCGTGTTGCTGGCGGCGGTGGCCGACAGCGTCGACGGTGCGGTGGCGGTGGCCACCGGCCGCACCACCCGGCTGGGCTACGTGTACGACTCGGTCGCCGACCGGCTCGGCGAGGTGGCCTGGCTGATCGCGTTCTGGCTGCTCGGGGCGCCGGGCGCGCTGGTGGCGGCGGCCGGCGGCCTGTCCTGGCTGCACGAGTACGTGCGGGCGCGGGCGGTCTCGGCCGGGATGCGGGAGATCGGCGCGGTGACGGTGGGGGAGCGGCCGACCCGGGTCTGTGTGGCGCTGGTCGGGCTGCTGGTCGCCGGGCTCACCGGCCTGATCGACGTCGACCTGACCGCCGGGACCGTCACCATGGCCACCACGGTCTGGGTGCTGCTCGCCGGGTTCGGTCTCGGCCAGTTGCTCTCCGCCGTCCGCCGCGCCCTGGTCGACGCCGGCTGACGGGGGCCGGCCCGGCTCACCAGGCCGGGCCGACCGCCTCGGCGACGATCTCCGCCGACAGCGTCACCATGGGCAGGCCGCCGCCCGGGTGGCTGGAACCGCCGACCAGCCAGAGCCCGGCCGCCGGGCCCCGGTTGGCCGGGCGCAGCAGCCCGCCCGCGGTGCCGTAGATCGCCCCACCGGGTGCGCCGGTGGCCGCGTCCAGGTCGGCCGGGGTGCGGATCTCCCGGAACACCAGCCGGTCCCGCACGTCGGCGCCGCGCTCGGCCAGCACGTCGAGGATCCGGTCCGCGTACGCCTCGGCCAGGCCGGGCCGCCGCCAGTCCACGGCGCTCGCGGCGGTGCCGTGCCGGGGCGCGTTGACGAGCACGAACCACGCCTCGTGGCCCTCCGGGCGGACCGCCGGGTCGTCGGCGGCGGTGACGAACACGGTCGGGTCGTGCGCCGGGCGGGCCCGCACCCCGCGACCCGGGTTGCCGAACACGGCGTCGAACTCGGCGTCGTAGTCGTCGGGGAAGAAGACGGTGTGGTGGGCCAGCCCGGAGTCGCCGCGTACGCCCAGCAGCAGCACGAACCCGGCCAGGCTGCGGTCGGTGAGCGCGGCCAGCCGGCGCGGGTCGGGCAGCAGGTCCCGGTAGACGGTGAGCGCGTCCACGTTCGCCACCACCACGTCGGCCGGCACCGGCGCGGCCGTCCCGGCCACGCGTACCCCGTGCACCCGCCCGCCCGCGGCGTCGATCCTGGTGACAGTGGCGTCGGTGCGCACCACCACGCCCAGGTCCAGGCAGCGCGACAGCAGCGCGTCGGCGAGCGTGCCCAGCCCGCCGCGCAGGTACCAGCCGCCGTACGCCAGCTCGGCGTAGGGGACGGCGACGAGCGCGGCCGGGGCGCGGCGCGGGTCGGCGCCGGTGTACGTGGCGTACCGGTCCAGCAGCATCCGCAGCCGCGGGTCGGACAGGTGGCGGCGGCCCAGCCCGCGCAGGCTGCGGCCAGGGCCGATGGCGGCCAGGTCGCCCAGCCGCCAGGCTAGCGCGGCCAGGTCGCGGGGGGAGTCGACGGTACGGCGCAGGATGTCCCGGTGTGAGGCCGCCCACACCCGGCCGGCGCGTCGCCACAGGCCGCGCCAGTCGGCGGCGGACCGGTCGCCGAACGCGGCGCCGATCCGGGCGGCGAACTCGTCCGGGTCGGCGCAGGAGTCGAGCGCCTGCTCGCCGCCGGGGAAGACGTGCCGCACGATCGGGTCCAGCGGGACCAGGTCGAGGTATTCGTCGAGCTTCGCCCCGGTCGCCTCGAACAGGTCGTGGAAGACCTGCGGCAGGGTGAGCAGGCTCGGCCCGGTGTCGAAGTGCCACACCCCCTCCGGGGTGTGGTGGGCGTACCGGCCGAGCTTGCCCCCGACCGTGCCGGCCCGTTCGAGGACGGTGACCTCGTGCCCGGTGACCGCGAGCCGGGCGGCGGCGGCGAGCCCGCCCACACCGGCGCCGATGACCACGATGCGCGCCATGGCGTGCCCCTCCTAGGTGACCGGGCGACCCCGCCAGGTGAGCCGGCGTCGCTTCCGCAGATGGTACGACCGGACGGTCAGCCAACCGAGGACCACGACCGACACGGGGTGGCCCAGCGCGTCGGGCCACGCCCGTCCGCCGGTGGCGCGGGCGCTGACCACCCGCCCGGCGACCCCGGCCAGGTAGGCCAGGAACGCCACGGCGGCCACCGCCGGCGCGCCGGCGAGCAGCGCACCGAGGGCCAGCAGCGGCGGCGCGACGTAGAGCGCGAACAGCACCGCCAGCACGGCCGCCGCGGCGGCAGGGTGCCCGAACGTCGCCCACAGCGACTTGGTGTAGCCGTCGCGCAGTTGCGGCCAGGTGTCGTACATCCGGCAGGACGCCAGCCGGGACCCGTCGGCGAGCGCGATCCGCCCGCCGGCCCGTTTCACCGCCCGGGCCAGCTCGATGTCCTCCAGCACCTTGTCGGCCACCGCCGCGTGCCCGCCGGCCCGCAGGTAGCCGGCCCGGTCCACGACCAGGAACTGCCCGCCCGCCGCCGCGAGGGAGGGCCGCCGCGAGCGTTCCATCGCGCGCAGCGGCAGGAACGTCAGCCACAACCACTGCAGCAGCGGCTGCACCAGCCGGTCGGCCGCCGTCCGCACCACGATCCGGGGGTACGGCGACAGCAGCGCCGCGTCGGCCGCGCGCAACTCGGTCACGGCCGCCGCCACCGCGTACGGGGTGAGCACCACGTCCGCGTCGACGAAGGTCAGCGCTGTCGGCTCCGGGGCGGTACGGGTGGCGAGCTGCCAGCAGGCGTGCGGCTTGCCCAGCCAGCCGGGCGGCGGGGCGACGCCGGTGAGCAGCGTGAGGCGGGGATCGTCGCCGGCCACCGCGCGGACCACGTCGGCGGTGCCGTCGGTCGAGCCGTCGTCGAGCACCACGATCCGCAGGTCCGGCACCCCGCGCTGGGCCAGCAGCGCGCGCAGGCACGGGGTGACCCGGTCGGCCTCGTCGCGCAGCGGCAGCAGCACCGCCACCGGCTCGGTCACCTCGGCCGGGCCGGTGGCCGGTCGGCGCAGCCAGGCGAGCGCGTTGACGAGCGTGTGCCCGGTGAGCGCGGCGACCGCCACGGCCAGCGCGAGGGCGGCGATCATGCCGGGGCGTCGACGCGCGGCGCCGGCTGCGGCTCGGTGGCCCGGTCCCGGCGGGCCCGCCACAGCGTCACCGCCAGCGGCACCGCCGCCACCGCCATCCCGGCCGCGCCCCACAGCGCCGACGCCGGCAGCCGCAGGAACACCGCGTGCGCCAGCACGCTGGAGGCGTACGTCCAGAGGTAGAGCGCGAACATCGGGGCGTCCCGGCCGTCGACCCGGTCCACCGACGGCCCGGCGAGCGGGCGCAGCGCGACGGCGAGCAGCACCGCGAAGCCCAGCCAGCCCAGGTAGTTGCTGACCGGGATGCCGGGCAGCCCGGGCAGCGCCGGGGTGGCGTCGCGCCAGGTCCAGTAGCCCTCGGCCACCATCTGCGGGTCGAGGAACAGGTCCCAGGCGGCGAGCCCGACCGCCGACAGCGCGATCCGGGCAGCCCGCGAGCGGACCAGCCGGACCGCGGTGAGCCAGGCGGGCCAGGCCATCCAGGTCCAGGCGAGCGGGATGATCAGCGGCACCCCGGCCAGCTTCGGGCCCAGCTCGCCGGAGTAGTCGTAGGTGCCGAACGGGAACCCGGTGGCCACGCCGATCGCCTCCACCGCGAACCCGCCGCCGGTGACGACAGCGACCAGCGCGACGGCGGTACGGGCGCCCCGGGTGAGCAGCGCGTGGCCGACCGAGAGCAGCCAGCCGAGCACCACTGTGGCCACAGTGAGCCCGGCCCGGGTCGCGCCGCCGGTGAGCGGGTAGCAGATCTGGGCGAGCACCAGCACGGCCAGCAGCGCCCAGGGCAGCCGGGCCCTCATGACGCTTCCGGTTCGAGACTGCGGGGCTCGCGAACCCGGCTCACTCCTCGCGCTCACTGTGCCGACCTTTCGTTCGCGACTGCGGGGCTCGCGAACCCGGCTCACTCCTCGCGCTCACGGGGCGTCCGGCGGGGGCAGCGGCAGGTCCCGGCCGAGCACGCCGAACGGCCGCTCGTCGCCGGGGAAGTGGAAGTGGCGCAGCACGTCGACGAAGCCGAACCGGCGGTACAGCCGCCAGGCCCGGGACTTCTCCTCGTCGGCCTCCGGGGTGGACAGCAGGGTGGTGTCGCCCTCGGCCACGGCGAGCAGGGCGCGCAACTGGCGGGCGCCCAGGCCGTGGCCCTGCGCGGGCGGGCGGACGTGCAGCTCGACCACCTCGAACGGGTGGGTCAGCCAGCGCTGCCGGGCCTGCGTGTTCAGGGCCCGGTACACCTGGTCGTGCCACCACTGCCCGGTGGCGCCCCGGTAGCCGTACCCGAAACCGGCCAGGTGTCCCTCGTTGGTCAGGCTGGCGACGGCGCGGAAGCCGGGGCGGCGTACGTGGGTGGCGATGTAGCCGCGGCGGGCCTCCAGCAGGTCGGGCCGGTAGCCCATCGCCTCGCCGTAGACGGCCACCACGTCGTCCAGCCGCCGGACGAGGTCGTCCGGGGTCCACCGCACCAGTCTCATGCGCGCCCTCTCGCCGTCTCCGGGTCGCCCTCGGCGGCCCAGCCGAGCACCGTACGGTCGCCGACCACGTCGCCCACCGCGAACCGCGCGAACAGTTCCTCCGCGTACCAGCCCTCGGTGGGGGTGCGGGTGATCGCGGCGCGGTGCTCCGGGGAACGGTACGCGAACGCGACGAGGTCCGCCGGGTCGCGCCACACGCTCACCGTGCCCTGCCAGCCCAGCGGCGCCTCGCCGACGCCGAAGCGGGCGAGCAGGCCGGGGGCGCTGTGCAGCGCGCCGGCGACCGGCGGGATCGCGCGCCAGAACGTGGCCGCCCGGTGCGCCCGCAGCCGGGCCCGGGTCAGCGCCAGCACCGGCCCGGTGACCCGCCCGCCGGACGGCGCGCCGAACGGCTCCCGGCCGGACCACCGGCCGCGGCTGGTCAGCGGGCGCAGGTCGACCCGTACCGCGGCGCGGGCGATCCGGGCCCAGGAACGGGCGACCGGGGAGGCGTCGAAGCCGGCCGCGTCGGCGGGGGAGTCCCAGACCACGAGCGCGGCCCACCGGGTCAGATCGGCGTCGCCGGGGCCGAAGCCGGTGCCGGTCCCGGTGCCGAGCAGCTTGGCGAAGCGGACGCCGGGCAGCCGGCGCAGCCGGGCCGGGTGGGTGGCCATCCGGGTCAGCACACCGGGTACGGCCCGCCGGGGCACACGCCACACGTGCAGCGTGACGAGTCCGGGGTTCACGCCACCTCGGCCGGGGTGCCGGTGGTGATCCGCAGCAGTTCCGCGTACGTGGTGGGGAACACCGCCCGGGGTACGCCGCCGGCCGCCCACACCTCGTCGTACCCGGCCAGCGCGGTGTCCACGACGGTGCGCAGCGGCGCGGGGTGGCCGACCGGGGCGACGCCGCCGATCACCTGCCCGGTGTGCCGCCTGACGAACTCCGGGGTGGCCCGGCGCAGGTGGGTCACGCCCAGCGTGGCGGCCAGTCCGGCGGTGTCCACCCGGTGCGCGCCGGAGGTGAGCACCAGCAGCGGCGCGTCGTCCGCGTCGAAGATCAGCGAGTTGGCGATGGCGCCGACGGCGACACCGAGCGCCTCGGCCGCCGCGGCGGCGGTGTGCACCGCGTCGGGCAGCAGCCGGACGAGGCTGGCCTCGCCCGATCCGTTCCGCGCGCCCGCCTCGTCGAGCGCGCGCTGCACCGCCTGCACGTTCGGGTGTGGCTGCATCCCCCCATTCTTCCCCCACCCGCGCGCGGGCCCGCCGGGGGCCGTCGCCCTCCCGTGCGTCCCGGCGCGTCACACGTTGCGTTTTCGTCGGTGGGGAGGTGTACTGTCAGGGTAGTTAGAACGAGTGTTCGATTCCGGCTCGAAGTCAGGTTCGCCTCGAAGCCGGGTTCGGCTCAGACGGCAAGCGGCTCAGCTCCCCGGCTGGCCCGGCCTGTCCGAGCCGGTCGCGCACCCGTCGAACGCTCCGGAAGCGGTGTTTCGCGGCACCGGCTTCCGGGAGGTGCGGCACCGCGGGCCGCACCGGGTCTCGGACAGTCGCGAGTCCGGGCCCGTCAGGCAGGTCGTCGCCCGCCGCCCACGACCCCCGGGCGGCGGGCGACGGACCCGCCGGCACGCCGGCCGGGTGTGGGTGTGGGGAAGCGTCCACATCCGGCCGGCCGCCACAAGGTGCGTCTTCCTCCGCACCGACCGCTCCGGGCGACCGGGCGACGTTCCCGTCGCACGAGCGCCCGCCCCGGCCACACGCGGAGGAGAGACCCATGCCGACCAGTCCGGCCCAGGCGCCCACGGTGCCCGCGCACGTGCTGCCGCACCGCACCCCCGCCCAGTTGCTCGCGGTGGCCCGCGACGGGCTGGCCGAGGCCACCCGCACCCGTCCCGACGGCCTCCGGTACGCCGCCGCCCACCTCGCGGCGCTGCGTGCCGCCGCCGCCGTGCTCGCCGCCCGCGCTCGCCCCGCGCCCACCCGCCGGAACCGGATCACCAGCGTCTGGGTGCTGCTCGCCACCGTCGCCCCCGAGCTGGACGAGTGGGCCGCCTACTTCGCCGCCGGCGCGAGCAAGCGGGCCGCCGCCGAGGCCGGCATCCCCCGCGTGGTGACCGCCCGGGAGGCCGACGACCTGCTGCGCGCCGCCGAGGAGTTCGTGACGGTGGTGGAGACCGCGCTCGGCGTGGCCCACCAGCCGGCGCTCGACGGCCTGCCCCGCCCGCTGCGCCGCGGCGCCTCCGACACCCCGCCCCGGCCCGGAGCCGCCGCCGCCTGATCCGTGGCGCCCGGCCACCACCGGCGGGACTCCGGGTGGCCGGGCGCCGCGCCACGGCACACGCGTGCCGCGCACGACACGATCCACAGCACCATCCACGGGTGAGGCCCGTGGCGAAACACGACGGGGGGTTGGTCCGATGGCGGGCCGCATGGTGGTCGGTTCCGCCGCCCTGGCCGATCTGGTCCGGCCGGCGAGCGCACCCGATCCGGCCGGCGGCCACCGGGTGCTGCCCGTGCGGGCCGAGCTGACCGGGCTGCTGCCCAACCGGGGTCTGCGGCGCGGCAGCACGGTCGCGGTCGGTGCCGGCCGGCCCCGGCGCAGCGGCACCACCTCGCTGATCCTCGCGCTGCTCGCCGAGGCGTCCCGGGCCGGCTCGTGGTGCGCGGTGGTCGGCGTACCCACATTCGGGGCGGGCGCTGCGGCCGAGGCGGGCATCGCCCTGGACCGGCTGGCCCTGGTGCCCGACCCCGGGCCGGAGTGGCCAACTGTGGTCGCCGCGCTCATCGACGGGGTCGACGTGGTGGTCACCGCCGTGCCGGCCACCGTCTCCGCCTCGGTCGCGACCCGGCTGGCCGCCCGTGCCCGGCAGCGCGGAAGCGTGCTCGTCCCGTACGGGCGGTGGGACGGCGCGGACGTCACGCTCCAGGTGGTCCGGGGCGTCTGGCAGGGGCTCGGCCCCGGTCGGGGGCGGCTGCGCCGCCGCGAGGTGACCGTCTCGGCCCGGGGCCGGGGCGCCGCCGCCCGCCCCAAGGAGATCAAGGTGTGGCTACCCGGCGACGAACTGACCCGGGTGATCCCCCGCTCGGCCGGGCTCGGCACCCCGGCCGCCGCGCCGCCGCGCCGGCTGCGCGTGGTCGCCCCACCCGCCCGTACGCTCGCCGCTGCCGGTCCGGCGTGAGCGGCGTACCGCAGCGGACGCTGCTGCTCTGGTGCCCGGACTGGCCGGTCCTCGCCGCCGAGATCGTCGACGGGGTGCCCGCCACCGACCCGGTGGTGGTGCTGCACGCCAACCGGGTGATCGCCTGCTCCGAGCGGGCCCGCGCCGAGGGGATCCGGCGCGGGCTGCGCCGCCGCGAGGCACAGGGACGCTGCCCGCACCTCACCGTTGTCGACCACGACCCCGCCCGGGACGTGCGCGCGTTCGAGCCGGTGGTGGCCGCCGTGGAGGAGGTGGTCGCCGGCGTCGAGGTGATCCGGCCCGGCGCCTGCGCCACGGCGGCCCGGGGGCCGAGCCGCTACCTCGGCGGCGAGGAGGCGGCGGCCGAGCGGATCGTGGAGCACGTCGCGCAGAGCTGCGCGGTGGAGAGCCAGGCCGGCATCGCCGACGGGGTGTTCGCGGCCGGGCTGGCCGCCCGGGAGGGGCGGATCGTGGCCCCCGGCGGCACCCGCGGGTTCCTGGCCGGCCGCCCCGTCGAGGCGCTCGGCCGGCCCGCCCTGGCCGACCTGCTGCGCCGGCTCGGCGTCCGCACGCTCGGCGACTTCGCGGCGCTGCCCGCCGGGGACGTGCTGGCCCGGTTCGGTTTCGACGGGGCACTGGCGCACCGGCTCGCCGGCGGCCGGGACGACCGTCCGCTGGCGGTCCGGCAGCCGCCCGCCGACCTGACCGTCACCGCCGACAACGACGAGCCGATCGACCGGGTCGACGCGGCCGCGTTCGCCGCCCGCACACTCGCCGAGCGGCTGCACGAGCGGCTGGCCGGATACGGCTTGGCCTGCACCCGGCTCGGCATCGAGGCGGTCACCGCGCACGGCCAGGAACTGCACCGGGTCTGGCGGCACGACGGCCTGCTCACCGCCGCGGCCATCGCCGACCGGGTCCGCTGGCAGCTCGACGGCTGGCTCTCCGGCAGCAACGGCCGGGGCGGGGCGCGTCCGGCCCGGCCCACCGCCGGGATCGTCCGCTTGCGGCTGGTGCCCGACGGGGTGCTCGCCCAGGCGGGCCTGCAAGCCGGGCTGTGGGGGGAGACCGGTGAGGAGCGGGAGCGGGCGCATCGCGCGTTGAACCGGGTACAGGGCATCCTCGGTCCCGAGGCGGTGGTCACCGCAGTGCTCGGCGGCGGGCGTTCCCCGGCCGACCAGGTGCGCCTGGTCCCGTGGGGCGACGAGCGGGTGCCCGCGCGCCCCGGCCCGCCACCCCTGCCGGCCGACGCGGCGCCCCCGGTCCCGGCGTCCCAGGCTCCGGCCGCGCCGCCGTCCCGGGCTCCGGTCCCGGCAGCGTCGCCGTCCCCGACAGGGCTGTCGTCCCCGGCCGCGTCACTCATCCCGGGCATCGGGGCCGCTCCGGGTGCCGCGTCCGCCTCGGTCGCCGTACCCGATGCCGGGGCGCGGGCCGGACGGCGAGCCCGGCGGGGCCGGGCGGTGGCCGAGCCGCCGTGGCCGGGGCGGATCCCGCCACCGTCGCCGGCCGTGGTGCTGCCGACCCCGTTGCCGGCCGACGTGCGCGACGCGGCCGGGCAGCCGGTCGTGGTGACCGCGCGGCTGGCGGTCAGCGCGGCGCCGGCCCGGCTCACCGTCGGCGACGGGCGTCCGGCCGAGATCACCGGTTGGGCCGGTCCGTGGCCCGTGGACGAACGCTGGTGGGCGCCGGCCGAGGCGCGCCGCCGGGCCCGGTTCCAGGTGAGCCTGGCCGACGGCGCCGCCCTGCTGCTCGCGGTGGAGGGCGGGCAGTGGCTGGTGGAGGCGATCTATGACTGAGCGCCGGGAGAGATCTTGGTACGAAAGTGCCCCTCGGGGGGCCGTTTCGTACCAAGATCTCAGGCGGTTGGCCGCCGGGTGGGGGAGGCGCCGGTGAGCTTCCACAACCCGAAGATGCCGTGGTCCAAGTTGGAGCAGGTGCTGTCCGGGCGGGCCAAGGGCGAGCGGCACCTGCACGTGGTCGACCCGCTCGCGGTCGACGCCGACGGCGGCGACTCACCGGCGTGGAGCCGCAAGCGCCAGGAATACCAGCCGCCGGAGCTGACCCGTCCGGACGGCGTGGTGCCCTACGCGGAGCTGCACGCGCACTCCAACTTCAGCTTCCTCGACGGGGCCAGCCACCCGGAGGAACTGGCCGAGGAGGCGGCCCGGCTCGGGCTGACCGCGCTCGCCGTCACCGACCACGACGGCTTCTACGGCGTGGTGCGCTTCGCCGAGGCGGCCCGCGCGCTGCGGCTGCCGACGATCTTCGGCGCGGAACTGTCCCTCGGGCTGCCCGGCCCGCAGAACGGCGAACCGGACCCGCTCGGCCGGCACCTGCTGGTGCTCGCGCACGGCCACGAGGGGTACGCGCGCCTGGCCGCCACCATCTCCCGGGCCCAGCTGCGCGGCGGGGAGAAGGGCCGCCCGGTCTACGGCGAGCTGGAGGAGATCGCCGCCGAGCTGCGCGACCACGTGCTGGTGCTCACCGGCTGCCGCAAGGGGCACGTGCCCGCGGCGCTGCTCACCGAGGGCGTCGACGCGGCGGCCCGCGAGCTCGACCGGCTCACCGCGCTGTTCGGCGCGGAGACGGTGGCGGTGGAGCTGACCGACCACGGCCACCCGGTCGACGCCGACCGCAACGACGCGCTCGCCGAGCTGGCCGCCGCCGCCGGGCTGCCCACAGTGGCCACCAACAACGCGCACTACGCGACCCCGGGCCGCCGTCGGCTGGCCACCACCGTGGCGGCGGTCCGGGCCCGGCGCAGCCTCGACGAGATCGACGGCTGGCTGCCCGCCGCGGCCACCGCCCACCTGCGCAGCGGCGCGGAGATGGCGGCGCGGTTCGCCGCGTACCCGGGCGCTGTGGCGCGGGCCGCCGAGTACGGCGCGGAACTCGCCTTCGACCTCCAGCTCGTGGCGCCGAGGCTGCCCGCGTACCCGGTACCGCCCGGGCACACCGAGATGAGCTGGCTGCGCCGGCTGACCATGGACGGCGCCCGCGAGCGCTACGGCCCGCCCGAGGCGCACCCGGAGGCGTACGCGCAACTGGAACACGAGCTGCGGATGATCGAAGACCTCGGTTTCCCCGGCTACTTCCTGGTCGTCTACGACATCGTGGCGTTCTGCCGCGCGCAGGACATCTACTGCCAGGGCCGGGGGTCGGCGGCCAACTCGGCGGTCTGCTACGCGCTGCGCATCACAAACGTGGACGCGGTCCGGCACCGGCTGCTGTTCGAACGCTTCCTCGCCCCGGAACGCGACGGCCCGCCCGACATCGACGTGGACATCGAGTCCGACCGCCGGGAGGAGGTGATCCAGCACGTCTACGCCCGCTACGGCCGGGAGCACACCGCCCAGGTCGCCAACGTCATCTCGTACCGGCCCCGGTCGGCGGTGCGGGACGTGGCGAAGGCGTTCGGGTTCTCGCCCGGCCAGCAGGACGCCTGGAGCAAGCAGATCGACAGGTGGGGCTCGGTCGCCGCGGTCGACGTGGCGGACATCCCCGAGCAGGTGGTCGCGTACGCGAACGAGCTGCAGACCTTCCCCCGGCACCTGGGCATCCACTCCGGCGGCATGGTGATCTGCGACCGGCCGGTGATCGAGGTGTGCCCGGTGGAGTGGGGCCGGATGCCCGGCCGCAGCGTGCTCCAGTGGGACAAGGACGACTGCGCCGCCGTCGGCCTGGTCAAGTTCGACCTGCTCGGCCTCGGCATGCTCTCGGCGCTGCACTACGGCTACGACCTGATCGGCTCCCGGCTCGACCTGGGCGACATGACGCTGGACGACCCCGAGGTGTACGACATGCTCTGCCGGGCCGACTCGGTGGGCGTGTTCCAGGTGGAGAGCCGCGCGCAGATGGCCACCCTGCCCCGGCTCAAGCCGCGCGAGTTCTACGACCTGGTGGTGGAGGTGGCGCTGATCCGGCCCGGCCCGATCCAGGGCGGCTCGGTGCACCCGTACATCAGGCGCAAGAACGGCCAGGAACCGGTCACGTACGCGCACCCGCTGATGCGCAACGCGCTGGAGAAGACGCTCGGCGTACCGCTGTTCCAGGAGCAGCTCATGCAGCTCGCCATCGACCTGGCCGGGTTCGACGCGGCCGGCGCCGACCAGCTGCGCCGGGCCATGGGGGCGAAGCGCTCGGTGGAGCGGATGGCGCAGATCGCCGACCGGCTCTACGCCGGGATGGCCGAGCGGGGCATCACCGGCGAGCTGGCCGACGACGTCTATCGCAAGCTCACCGCGTTCGCCAGCTACGGCTTCCCGGAGAGCCACGCGATGAGCTTCGCCTACCTGGTGTACGCCAGCTCGTGGCTCAAGCGCTACCACCCCGGCCCGTTCCTGGCCGCGCTGCTCAACGCGCAGCCGATGGGCTTCTACTCGCCGCAGACGCTCGCCGACGACGCCCGCCGGCACGGTGTGGAGGTGCGCCGGCCGGACATCAACGCCAGCGGCGCCAAGGCGGTGCTGGAGTCCACGCCGCAGACCCGGTGGGGCAGCGTGCCGGGCGAGCCGCCGCACGCCTGGGGGCTGGGCGGCCCGGCGGTGCGGCTCGGGCTGGGCAGCGTCCGTACCCTCGGCGTCGACGTGGCCGAGCGGATCGAGGCGGAACGCGCCGCGCACGGGGCGTACCGGGACATGCCGGACCTGGCCCGCCGCGTCGGTCTCACCGCCGCGCAGCTGGAGGCGCTGGCCACCGCCGACGCCTTCGCCTGTTTCGGGCTGACCCGGCGGCAGGCCCTCTGGGCCGCCGGCGCGGCGGCCCAGGACCGGCCCGGCCGGCTGCCCGGCACGGTGACCGGCGCGGACCCGCCCACCCTGCCCGGCATGGCCGCGGTGGACCGCCTGGTCGCCGACGTCTGGGCCACCGGCCTGTCCCCGGAGAGCCACCCGGCCCGGTTCATCAGGGACCGCCTCGACGAGCTGGGCGCGGTGCCGATCGCCCGGCTCGGCCAGGTGCCACCCGGGCAGCGGATCCGGGTCGGCGGGATCGTCACCCACCGGCAGCGCCCGGCGACCGCCGGCGGCGTCACGTTCCTCAACCTGGAGGACGAGACCGGGATGCTCAATGTCACTTGCTCCCCGGGGCTGTGGCAGAGATACCGTCGAGTCGCCCGCACCAGCGGAGCACTTGTGGTGCGGGGCCGGCTGCAGCGGCACGAGGGCGTCACGAACCTCACCGCGGACCGGCTGGACGCGATCGAGCCCCCCGTCACACCGGCGTCAAGGGATTTCCGTTGATGGAGTGATCCACATTACGGTTTCTCCGAGCCGGAGGCGGGAGACTCCCGACGCGGGTGGGCAGAGTGGCCCACCCGGGGTATGGGGGATGAACCGATGACCTTTCACCGCACGAACGCCGGTGGCGTGGCAAACGCCCGGCGGACCCGCCTCGGCGCCGACTGGGCGCCCACCCACGAGGCCGAGCCGCGGGAATACCAGGTGACCGACGGCCCGGTGGCCAACCACCAGCGCTCCCGCGCCGAGGACGACCCCGCCGGCGGCGGCGAGTCCTGAACCCGGGCCGGGGGGTGACTAGGCTCGGCGCGTGGAGCAGATCCGAACCCTCACCCCCCGCACCGCGGTCATCTGGTCGGTGCTCCGGGCCGAGCTGGACCGGCGGGCCGGCGAACGACTCTCCGTGCTCGACGTCGGCGGCGGGACCGGCGGCTTCGCCGTCCCGCTCGCCGAGGCCGGTCACCGGGTCACGGTGATCGACGCCAGCCCCGACGCGCTCGCCGCGCTGACCCGACGGGCCGCCGAGGCCGGGGTCGCCGATCGGGTACGCGCGACGCAGGGCGACGCCGACGCGCTCACCGGACTGGTCGAACCGGCCACCGTGGACCTGGTGCTCTGCCATTCCGTCCTCGAGGTGGTCGACGACCCGGAACCGGTGACGTCAGCGCTGGTCGCCGCGTTGCGGCCGGGTGGCGCGGCGAGCGTGCTCGTGGCCGGCCGGACCGCCGCCGTGCTCGGCCGGGCGATGAACGGGCAACTGGACGCCGCCGCCGCGCTCGCCGCCGACCCGAACGGCACCACCGGCGGCCGGGACACGCTGCGCCGCCGCTACGACGCCGCCGACGCGGGCGCGCTGCTCACCGCCGCCGGCCTCGTCGTGGAGGAGATCCACGGGGTACGGGTGCTCGCCGACCTTCTCCCGGCCGCGGTGGCCGACGGGCAGCAGGCCGCCCTGGTGGAGCTGGAGCGCGCCCTCGCCGCCCGGTCCCCGTACCGGGATCTCGCCGCCCAGCTGCACCTGTTCGCCCGCTGCCCGGCATGACCGGTCCGGTGCCCGATCCGGCTCCCGGCCCGCTGGACCGGGTGGCGCCGCGCTACGACGGCGGCGCCCTGACCGACGTGCTGCCCAGCGCGTTGGCGCTGCTCGGCGTACCGGGCGCGGCCGACCGGCTCGGCCTGGCCCCGCGCCTGGCCGGGGTACGCCGGATCGCGGTGCTGCTCGTCGACGGCCTCGGCTGGTACCAGATCCCCACCGCCGCCCCGTACGCCCCGACGCTCGCCGGCCTGGCCGCCACCGCCGGCCGCCCACTCACCACCGGCTTCCCGTCCACCACCCCGACAAGCCTGGTCAGCCTCGGCACCGGCACCGGGCCCGGCGCGCACGGCGTGCTCGGCTTCACGGTCCGGGTGCCCGGCACCGGCCGGGTGCTCAACCACGTCGACTGGGCCGGCGACCCCGATCCGGTGAGCTGGCAGCCGGTGCCCACCTGGTACCAGCGGGCCCGTGCCGCCGGGGTCGCGGTGACTGTGGTCAGCCGCCCCGAGTTCGCCGGCAGCGGCCTGACGCTCGCCGCCAACCGGGGCGGCGACTACCGGGGCGCGGCGGGCGTGGACGCGCTCGCCGCCCGGATGCTGGCGGCGCTCGCTGCCGGGGACGGGCCCACGCTCGTCTCCGGCTACCACCCCGACCTGGACCGGCACGGGCACCTCAGCGGCGTGGACTCCGCACCCTGGCGGACCGCCGCGGCCGACGTGGACGCGCTGCTGGCCCGGCTCGTCGACGGGCTCCCGCCGGACGCCGCGCTGCTCGTCACCGCCGACCACGGCCAGCTCGACGTGCCCGCCGGGCACCGGATCGACCTGGACACCGACCCCCGGCTGCGGGCCGGGGTACGGGTGGTCGCCGGTGAGCCCCGGGTCCGCTACCTGCACGTCGAGCCGGGTGCCGAAGCCGACGTGACGGCCGCCTGGACCGAGGTGCTGGGCCCGGCCGCGCAGGTGCTGATCCGGGCCGAGGCGGTGGCGACCGGCTGGTTCGGGCCGGTGCCCGAGGCACACCTGACCCGCATCGGTGACGTGGTGGTGGTCTGCCGGGACACGTACGCGGTGGTCGCCACCCGCTCCGAACCGCCGATGGCGTCGCGGCTGGTCGCGTACCACGGTGCCGACACCGCCGCCGAGATGACCATCCCGCTGCTGGTGATCCGGGGCTGACGCCGGTTCGTCCGTGCCTCTGCGCTGCGGGTCCGGGGCGGTTCCGCCTCGTCCGGGGGCCGGCGGGGCGGTGGCTGTGGTGCCGGCCCTCGCCCGGTCCGGCGGCGGGCCGAGCATGGTTCGTCCGGGGTCGGCGGCATGGCCGCGGGCTGGGCGGTGGGTTGTCGGACCGGCGGGCTAGCCTGCTGGCATGGGCCGCAGCCAGTCGTTGCCCCGAGGCGGTGACCCGCGCTTCGGGCCGGACGCCGACGACACCGGCTGCACCGTCCTGCACGTCGACATGGACGCGTTCTACGCCTCGGTGGAGGTGCGCCGCCGCCCCGAGCTGCGCGGCCAGCCGGTGGTGGTGGGCGGCGTCGGGCCGCGCGGCGTGGTCAGCTCCGCCAGCTACGAGGCCCGGCGGTACGGCGTCCGCAGCGCGATGCCCACCGCCCGCGCCCGGGCGCTCTGCCCCGGCGCGGTCTACCTCCCGCCCGACTTCGCCGCCTACACCGAGGCGTCGCGGGCGGTCATGCGGATCTTCCGGGACGTCACCCCGCTGGTCGAGCCGCTGTCGCTGGACGAGGCGTTCCTCGACGTGGCGGGCGCCCGCCGGCTGTTCGGCCGGCCCGCCGAGATCGCCGCGCTGATCCGCCGCCGGGTCGCCGAGGAACAGCGACTGACCTGCTCGGTGGGGGTGGGTCCGAGCAAGTTCGTGGCCAAGCTCGGTTCCACCCGGGCCAAACCCGACGGCCTGCTCGTGGTCCCGGCCGCCCGGGTGCTGGACTTCCTGCACCCGCTGCCGGTGTCCGCCCTGTGGGGCGTCGGGGAGCGCTCCGCGGACGCGCTGCGCCGCCTCGGCCTGCGCACCGTACGCGACCTGGCCGAGGCGCCGGCCGGCCTGCTGCGCCGGGCTGTGGGCGAGGCGTCCGCCACCCACCTGCACGAGCTGGCCTGGGGGCGTGACCCGCGCGCTGTCACGCCCGAGCAGGTGGAGAAGTCGATCGGCGCCGAGGTCACGTTCGACACCGACGTGAGCGACCCGGCCGAGATCCGGCGCTCCCTGCTCGCGCTCGCCGACAAGGCCGGCGCTCGGCTGCGGGCGGCCGGGCAGGTCGGGCGCACCGTGTCGCTCAAGGTTCGCTTCGCCGACTTCCGGACGATCAGCCGCTCCCGCACCCTCGCCGTGCCCACCGACACCGCCCGGGAGATGTTCGACACGGCCTGGGCGTTGTGGACCGCGCTCGCCCCCGGCGAGCCGGTCCGGCTGGTCGGTGTCCGGATGGAAGGTCTCGCCCCGGCCGGGGAGACTCCACGGCAGCTCACCCTGGGCGCGCCGGAGCGCGGCTGGCGTGAGGCGGAGGCGGCGGCCGACGCGGCGGCCGCCCGATTCGGGCGGTCCGTCATAGGTCCGGCCAGTCTTCTCGGCCGTCGTGATACCCGACAAGTCGAAAAACCGGCCCGGCCGTAGGTCGTCCCGCTTTCCGACGCGCGGGGGCCCTCGTAGACTTGCGGGTAAGCAGCCGGATGGCTGCCACGGTCTGTCGGCCCGACCGGGCCGACCAACGTGACCGGGGAGGAGTGCCGTGCCGCTCTCGGAGCACGAGCAGCGGCTGTTCGAGCAGATCGAGCGGTCGCTTGCCGAGGACCCCAAGTTCGCCTCGGCCGTGCGCGCCAGCGACCCGCGTTTCCACGCGCGGCGTCGCGTGCTCGTCGCTGCCGGCGTGGTCGTCGCTGGTCTGGCCCTGTTGATCTACGGTGCCGTGATCAAGATTCCCGCGGTGGCCGTGGCGGGTTTCGTCGTCATGCTGGCCTCGTTGGGCTACGCGGTGCAGTCGCACCGCCGATCCCAGTCGCCCGACCTGCACGTGGTCGGCGGCACAACGAGCCGGCGTCGTCCCCGTGGCCGCAGTGGTGGTGGTCGCCGGGGCTCCTTCCTCGACCGGATGGAGGACCGCTGGCGGCAGCGCCCGGAGGGCCACCGCTGATCACGTCCCGCCCCTGAACCCGGGGGGCGGGATACCGGCGGCACCTTTGGCAAGCGCCGCCGGAGCGACCCGCTGCGGGTCGCCGTGGCATGCGCGGGCGAGGGCCCGCGCTTCGTCGTGCCCGCTCCGACCCGGCCGGCGGGGCGGCTCCGCCGGTGGACGTGGCCCGTCCGCTCCGCTCCGCCGCGTCACGCCTCCGTCCCGCTTCCGTCCGGCGCGGCGTCACGCTTCCGTCACGCGTCCGTCCGTCCGGCGCGGCGTCACGCCTCCGTCCCGCGCAGCGCGCGCCGGGTCTCCGTCCGTCCGAGCTTTCGTCGCGCAGCGCCCGCCTGCCGACGTCTCCTCCGTCCCGCGTGCACCCCGCCGCACCCACTCGGCCATGATCACCGACACCCCTTCCTGCCCAGCAAGACGAGCCTCCCGCATCGCAGGACCCAGAAAAGATCTTGGTACGAAAGCGCCCCTATGGGGGCCATTTCGTACCAAGGTCTCGCGGGCGCCAGGGCGGAAGCGTCCAGTCGACCGCCCTCACCCGCCCAGGCGGCGTGCACGGGCGCGCGTCGCACCGGAGCAGGCGGCCCACCCCGGTGATCAAGGAGTTTGTGTCCTCAGCAGAGCCGGATCCGGACACCAACTCCTTGATCACCGGGGGAACGGCCGGAGGGCCGGGAGGGCCGGGAGGGGGGTCAGCGGGCGGGGCGGCCGGCCAGGAGGCGGCGCGGGCTCCAGCGCGTGAGGCGCTGGCGGACCTGGCCGCTCGTGGTCACCACCCTTGCCGACCGTTCGGCCAGGCCGGTACGCCAGCGCTGCAGCACCGACGGGGGCAGCAGCGCCGCCATCAGCCGGGTGCGGCGGTCCGCGCCGGCCGCCAGCGCGCCCCGGACCGTACGCAGCGCCGGCTGTAGCTCCGCGTCGGTCAGCGGGTCGCGGGCGTACCGGGCGCGCTCCTCGGCGCGGCCGAGCAGGCGTACGCCGGTCGCGGCGTCCCCGCGCTCGGCGAGCGCCTCCCGGGCCAGTCGCTCGGCGGTCGCTCGCGGGGTCTCCGTGCGGTCCACCCGGACCTGGAAGTCGACGAGCGTGTCGAGCAGCTCGTCCCAGGCGGCGTGCGCGTCGGCGCGGGCCGCCTCGGCGTCCACGCCGACGACCACCTCCCGCGTCTCGCCGCGCTGGCCTGGCACCGGAAGCGCGGTGGCCGCGGGCGTGACCGTCCGGGCACGCCGGCGGCGGCGCAGGGCGGAGCGGCGCAGGGCCGGTACGGCCAGCAGAGCCAGCAGCGCCAGCAGAGCGCCGGCCAGCCACCACGGCCAGACCGGGCTCTCCTCGGCCGGGCCGCCCTGGTTCAGGGCCAGGCCCTGGTCGGCGTCCTTGTCCAGCCGGTCCGTCTCGTTCGGCCCGGCCGACGGGCCGGCCGCGTCGGGAACGGCGGTGCTGCCGGCCGAGGGGGTGACCTCCTCGGGGGCGTCGATGTCCGGCGCCCAGGCCGAGCGGACCGAGCCGGCCACCGCCGCCGCCGGGGTGGCGTCGAACGGCACCCAGCCGATCCCGCCGAAGTAGACCTCGGTCCAGGCGTGCAGGTTCTGGTTGGTCAGCACGTACGTGCCGCCCTCGGCCCTGCTGCCGTTCGTGAACCCGACCGCCACCCGGGCGGGGATGCCGGCGGCCCGGACCAGCCAGGCCATCGCCGCGGCGTACTGCTGGCAGTAGCCGACCTTGGTGGCGAGGAAGTCGGTGATGTCCTCACCGCTGCTGCCGTTGCGGGTGGACAGCGAGTAGGTGAAGCCGTTCTCCACGGAGAAGTAGTCGTAGATCGCCCGGACCTTGTCGTAGTCGGTCGACTTGCTCTTCACCAGCTGCGCGACCAGTTCCTCGACGGCCGGGACCGACGGCCGCTCGGTCTGCTGCCGCATCACCGGGCTGTCCGAGGGCAGTGACGGGGCGGTGCGCAGCGCCGTGGGGCTGAACGTGGACCGGACGTAGTCGAACGAGTAGCTCTTGCCGCGGGCGTTGTCCCGGTTGGAGAAGACGACCTGCTGGTTCGGGTCGTACAGCCAGTTGCCGTTGAGGTCGTCGGTCTTGACCGGCTCGGCGTAGACCGGCAGCAACGGCATGTTGAGGTTCTTCGTCACCTCGACCGTGGCGCGGTAGCGCTGCTGCTCCACGCCGCGCACGGCGCGTTCCCTCGGGTCGGGCAGCGGCCGGGTGATCGGCCGCCCGGTCGGCACGCGTGCCTGGAAGCCGCTCGGCCGAAGGTCGTCGACCACGCCCAGGCGCAGGTAGAACGGCGTCGTCTCGTCGGTGCTGACCTTGACCAGCTCGACTTCCTCACTCTGGTTGAGCTGGCCGCTGAGCGCCGCGAACAGGTCGACCCGGCCCGAACTGCCGCCCTGGCCCGGCCGCCCGCTGCCGTCGCCGGGCCCGTTGCCGACGTTGTTCATCAGGCCGCCGGTCATCCCGGGCACCGCGAGCGGCAGCGCCACCGCCACGATCACGCCGACCACCGCGAGCCGTCGTCCCGCCGCGGCCAGCGGGGACGCCTCCCAGACGTCCACGTCCCGCCCCTCGCCGGTGAACCGGCGGCCGAACCGGCGTACCCGGTCGACGTTGTCGGTGACCAGCAGCCAGAGGTAACCGGCGGCGCCCACCACGAACGGGGTGGCCGGGACGCTGTCCACGTACACCGCGACCGGCACCGAGTAGATGGCGAGCATCGGCAGGCCGGCCAGCGCGGGCCGGCGCAACCCGACCGCGAGCACGTCCACCACCACCGCCACCGCGCCGATGCCGAGCACCGCGAGGAACAGCAGCGAGTCGACGTCCGGCACCTTCACGCCGTACGAGCGCATGTCCTGCAACGACGCCTGGAGCAGGTCGCCGAAGTGGGCGAACGTCGCAGGGGTCGGCACGAACGCGAGCAGTTCGGTGCCGCCGGGGAAGACCCACGTCAGGCCCAGGGTCAGCCCGGCCAGCATGGCGAGCACCTGCCCCCACAGCGGGAACCGGCCCAGGCGGCTCAACGCGGCCGAGCCGGCCACCACGGCGACCACGACGGCGGCCTGGATCAGCCAGGTCCAGCGTTCGAAGATCGCCGACAGCGGTGCCGCCGCCAGCAGCGTCGCCGCCGCGGCGACGAACCCGATGTTGCGGTGCGGGGTCACAGGGACATCCTTCCGGTCATCGTCGTCCGCCGGCCACCGTCTCGGCCATGGCCGCTCGCAGCGCGAAGCCCTGCGAGCCCCGTCCGGCCTGCGGCCACACCATCGGCAGGCGCGTGCCGTGCTCCACCCCGATGACCCGCCAGCCGCTCTGCAGCAGCGCGAGCGCGGCGGCGCCGTGTGCCCGCTCCGCCTCGGCCCGGGCGTTCGGTGGCAGGTTGAGCCAGGTGTTGCTGTCCAGCAGGAACGCCACACAGGTGGCGCCGTTGCCGCGCAAGCCGGCCAGCAGTTCCGCCTCGGCGGCGCCGAGCGTGCCGAGCAGCGCGATGATCAGACCGCCGTCGGCCCGCTGCCGGACCTGCTGCACCAGCGTGGTGATCTCGCCGCGCCGGTCCAGGTGCACGTCGGCGAGGTGGTCGAGGAGCAGTCCCTCGCCGCCGGCCTCGGTGGCCCCGACGTCGGCGCCGTTGCCGGTGACCAGCCGCAGCTTGTAGCCGGCCTCGCGCAGGTGCACGGCGACGCTGGCCGCCGCCGAGACCGCCCACTCGAAGCTTGCCGTCGGGCCCTCGCCCCGGTGCCCGCCGGCGCGGGTGTCGAGCACCACCGTGGCGCGGCTCTCCCACGGCTGCTCCTCGCGGCGCACCATCAGCTCACCGGTGCGGGCGGTGGACTTCCAGTGCACCCGGCGCAGGTCGTCGCCCATCCGGTACTCCCGGGTGGCGGCGTCGTCCTCGCCGTGCACCGCCACCGAGCGGGCCCGGCTGTCGCCGCTGCCCGCGTACTCACCGGGGAGCCGCACCGACGGCAGCGGGGTGACCTGCGGGATCACCGTGAGGTGGTCGGTGCTGGGGAACGACCGGGTCAGCTCGCACAGTCCGAACGGGTCGGTCAGCCGGATCACCAGCGGCCCGACCTCGTAGCGGCCCCGCACGTCCGCCCGGACCGTGTACGCCACCGAGCTGGCCTGGTGCGCGCCGAGCCGTTCCAGCACCACCCGGGGGCGGCTGCCCAGCGCGTACGGCAGGCGGTCCTCCAGCAGCAGCGTGCCGGTGGGCAGCCGGGACAGGTTCTGCAACCGCAGCACCACCCGGGAGCTGGCCCCGACCGGCACCCGGTGCGGCTCCAGCGACCTGTTGCAGGCCAGCTTGTACCGGCTGCGCCCGACGTACGCGGCGGCCAGCAGCGGCAGCACGGCGAGCAGGACCGCCACCCGGAGCAGGTCCTTCTCGCCGAGGATGCCGGCGGAGATCGCGGCGGCCACCGCGGCCGCCAGGAAGGAGCGGCCGCGGGTGGTCAGCCCACGCAGGCCGTCGCGCACGTCACGGCCTCCGCGGCTCGTACGGCCCGCGGCTGTTGTTGCCGCCGCCGGGCCGGGTGTCGTACGGCGAGCGCTGCCGGTCGTGCGGGAGCGGCAGGCGGTGCACCAGCTCGGAGACGATCGCGTCGGTGGTGCGCCGGGCCAGTTGCGCGTCGGCGGTGGGGATGATCCGGTGCGCCAGCACCGGCACCGCGAGGACCTGGAGGTCGTCCGGCAGGACGTAGTCGCGGCCCTCCAGGGCGGCCACCGCGCGGGCGGTGCGCAGCAACTGGAGCGTGGCGCGCGGGGACGCGCCGAGGCGCAGGTCGGGTGCCTCCCGGGTGGCGGTGACCAGGTCGATCGCGTACTGCTTGACGGCGTCGGCGACGTGTACCTGCCGGACGTGGCCGATCAGCCGGCGGACGGTGGCCGCGTCGGAGACCGGCCGCAGCCCCGGCAGCGGGTCGGTGGCGCCGTGCCCGTCGAGCATCGCCAGCTCGGCCCGCGGGTCCGGGTAGCCCATGGCGATCCGGGCGGTGAACCGGTCCCGCTGCGCCTCGGGCAGCGGGTAGGTCCCCTCCATCTCGATCGGGTTCTGCGTCGCGATCACCATGAACGGCGTCTGCAACTGGTAGGTGACCCCGTCGACTGTGACCTGCCGTTCCTCCATGCACTCCAGCAGCGCCGACTGGGTCTTCGGCGAGGCCCGGTTGATCTCGTCGCCGACGACCAGGTTGGCGAAGACCGCGCCGGGGCGGAACTCGAAGTCGTGCGTCTCCTGGTTGTAGACGCTGACGCCGGTGACGTCGCTGGGAAGCAGGTCGGGGGTGAACTGGATCCGCCGGACCGAGCAGTCGATGGAGCGGGCCATCGCCTTGGCGAGCTTGGTCTTGCCGACGCCGGGCACGTCCTCGATGAGCAGGTGACCCTCGGCCAGCAGCACCGCCAGGGCGAGCCGGACGGTGGCGGTCTTGCCCTCGATGACCTGCTCGATGTTGGCCACGATGGCCTCGCTGGCGGCGCGGAACTCGTCGTGCGGCAGCAGACCGCCCACCTCGTCCCAGGTCTGTTGTGTCACGGGCCTCCTCCTCGTCGCCTGGACGGCAGCTCTTTATAGAGCACCTGGACCCGCCGTTGGGTTCGCGACGCCGAGCCACGTCTGCCGCAGTAATCTCACTGGCCTCTCAGGCTAACCATGTTTGTCGTTATCGCCGACTCCCGCAGGTGGTCGGTCGGTTACGCCCGGAATATTCGCCAGACCGGGGGACCGGCGCGGGCCGGAACTGGCGCGCGGGTGCGGAGAGGCGCGAGGTACACTGCGTGCATGGCCGGGTTCTTCCTGCTTCTTACCGAGCCGTGTTGATGCGCTGAAAAGCGCGACAGCACGGCCGCCCCTCCTGCGCGAGGGGCTTTTTTGTGCCCGCAGCAGACCGCCCACATATTTCGTATCGATCCGCGCCGAGGAGACGCCATGAGTGAGGCAGCCGCACCGGCGACCGACATTCCCCCGTTCCGGTACACCGCCGCCCTGGCCGACGAGATCGAGCACCGCTGGCAGGACACCTGGGAGCGCGACGGCACCTTCCACGCCCCGAACCCCGCCGGCCCGCTGGCCGACCCGGGTCACCCGCGCGCGGGCGCCGAGAAGCTGTACGTGCTGGACATGTTCCCGTACCCGTCGGGCGCCGGCCTGCACGTCGGGCACCCGCTGGGTTACATCGGCACCGACTGCTACGCCCGCTACCAGCGGATGGCCGGGCGCAACGTGCTGCACGCGATGGGCTTCGACGCGTTCGGCCTGCCCGCCGAGCAGTACGCGGTGCAGACCGGCACCCACCCCCGGACCACCACCGAGGCCAACATCGAGCGGTACCGGGCGCAGCTGCGCCGGCTGGGGCTGGGCCACGACGAGCGGCGTTCGGTGGCGACCATCGACACCGACTTCTACCGCTGGACGCAGTGGATCTTCCTGCAGGTCTTCAACTCCTGGTACGACACCGACGCGAAGAGGGCCCGGCCGATCGCCGAGCTGATCGCCGAGTTCGAGGGCGGCACCCGCGCGACCCCGGACGGGCGTGGCTGGGCCGAGCTGACAGTGGGGGAGCGGCGCAAGGTCGTCGATGACCACCGCCTGGCGTACGTCTCGGAGGCGCCGGTGAACTGGTGCCCGGGGCTGGGCACCGTGCTGGCCAACGAGGAGGTCACCGCCGACGGCCGCTCCGAGCGCGGCAACTTCCCGGTCTTCAAGCGCAACCTGAAGCAGTGGATGATGCGGATCACCGCGTACGGGGACCGGCTGCTGGAGGACCTGGACACGCTGGACTGGCCCGAGCCGATCAAGCTGCAGCAGCGCAACTGGATCGGCAGGTCGACGGGCGCGCACATCGACTTCCCGACCGACGCGGCCCCGGTGCGGGTGTTCACGACCCGGCCGGACACCGTCTTCGGCGCCACCTACATGGTGCTGGCGCCCGAGCACGAGCTGGTCGACATGCTGACGCCGGCCGCCTGGCCGGAGGGGACGAAGGACGCCTGGACCGGTGGGCACGCCGGCCCGCGTGAGGCCGTCGAGGCGTACCGGAAGGCCGCCGCGGCCAAGACGGACGTGGAGCGGCAGGCGGACAGCAAGGAGAAGACCGGCGTCTTCGTCGGCGCCTACGCGACCAACCCGGTGACCGGCGGGCAGATCCCGATCTTCATCGCCGACTACGTGCTGGCCGGGTACGGCACCGGCGCGATCATGGCGGTGCCCGCCCAGGACGAGCGGGACTGGGAGTTCGCCGAGGTCTTCGAGCTGCCGATCGTGCGGACCGTGCAGCCGCCGGAGGGCTTCGACGGCAAGGCGTACACCGGGGACGGCCCGGCGATCAACAGCGCCGCGCCGGAGCGCGGCATCGACCTGGACGGCCTGGGCGTGGCCGACGCCAAGGCCCGCATCATCGAGTGGCTGGAGGCAGGCGGCCACGGCGCCGGCGCGGTCACCTGGCGGCTGCGCGACTGGCTGTTCTCCCGGCAGCGCTACTGGGGCGAGCCGTTCCCGATCGTCTACGACTCCTCCGGCGCGCCGATCGCGCTGCCCGAGTCGATGCTGCCGGTCGAGCTGCCCGAGGTGGAGGACTTCTCGCCGAAGACGTTCGACGCCGACGACGCCGACAGCAACCCGGAGACCCCGCTGTCGCGGCGGCGTGACTGGGTGGAGGTGGAGCTGGACCTGGGTGACGGGCCCAAGCGCTACACCCGCGAGACGAACGTGATGCCGCAGTGGGCCGGCTCCTGCTGGTACGAGCTGCGCTACCTGGACCCGACCGAGTCGCAGCGTTTCGTGGTGCCGGAGAACGAGGCGTACTGGATGGGGCCGCGCGGCGCGGGCGACTGCGGTGGCACCGACCTGTACGTCGGCGGCGCCGAGCACGCCGTGCTGCACCTGCTGTACGCCCGCTTCTGGCACAAGGTGCTGTACGACCTGGGCCACGTCTCGTCGTTCGAGCCGTTCCGCCGCCTGTTCAACCAGGGCATGATCCAGGCGTACGCGTTCGTCGACCCGCGCGGCGCCTACGTGCCCGCCGAGGAGGTCGTCGAGGTCGACGGCCGCTGGTTCCACGGCGAGACCGAGGTCCGCCGTGAGTACGGCAAGATGGGCAAGTCGCTGAAGAACGTGGTCACCCCGGACGACATGTGCGCGGCGTACGGCGCGGACACGTTCCGGGTGTACGAGATGTCGATGGGCCCGCTGGAGGTGTCCCGCCCGTGGGAGACCCGGGCGGTGGTCGGCTCGTACCGCTTCCTGCAGCGGGTCTGGCGCACCGTCGTCGACGAGCAGACCGGCCAGCTGCGGGTCACCGACGAGCCGGCCGACGAGGCGACCCGGCGGCTGCTGCACAAGGCGATCGACGGGGTCCGCGCCGACATGGACGGGATCCGGTTCAACACCGCCATCGCCAAGCTGATCGAGCTGACCAACGGCCTGACCCGGCTGGCGCGTACCCCGCGCGAGGTGGCCGAGCCGCTGGTGCTGATGGTCGCGCCGTTCGCCCCGCACATGGCCGAGGAACTGTGGCACAAGCTGGGCCACGAGCACTCACTGGCGTACGCGGACTTCCCGGTCGCCGACCCGGCCCTGCTGGTGGCCGAGTCGGTCACGTACCCCGTTCAGGTGAACGGCAAGGTCCGCGGCCGGGTCGAGGTGCCGGCCGACGCGACCGAGGAGACCGTGCGCGCGGCGGCGCTGGAGGCGGTGGCCGGCACGCTGGCCGGCAAGGAGCCGCGCAAGGTGATCGTGGTGAAGGGCCGGATGGTCTCGGTCGTCGCCTGACCGGCGGCCGTGTGCTTGAGGCGCGTCCTGTTCGCGGGACGCGCCTCAACCGGCCTCCAGCACCGCCTCGACCGTCGGGCGGTGCCGGAGCAGCCACCCGTGCCAGCCGCGCACCATGTCGACCACGCCCGCCGCGCGGAGCCGGCGCATGCCCGGCTCGTTCCGCTCGGCGCCGACGTCGATGCCCCGCCATGTGCCGTCGAGCTGGTCGAGCATGACGGCGACCAGTTCGGACCGGGGCACCGACACCCCGGGGCCGGCAGCCTCGTAGGCGTCGCAGAGCAGCCGGCAGCGCCGGGCCAGCTCGGCCGGGTCGGCGTCCCCGCCCAGCGCGGCCCAGTGCCAGCCCGCGAACGCCACGTCCTCGATCCGGCGGCCCGGCCCGGCCCGGTCCCAGTCCAGGAAGGCCACCGGCAGTGGCCCGGCCGGCGAGTCCCGGTAGACGGTGTTCTTCGGCGACAGGTCCCGGTGGCAGACCGTCTCCGCGTCGCCGGCCAGGCCGGTGCCGGCGCAGGCGTCGTGCAGCGCCCGCATGAGGCCGGCCAGCCGGGTGAGCGCGGGGGCGGCGAAGTAGGCCGGTTCCTCCCGGTCCCGCCAGGGCACCCGCCCGTCGATGTGGGTCAGCACCTGCCGGCCTCGCTCGTCGACGCCGAGGTACCGGGGCGCCAGGCCGACGGGCTCCAGGTGCCGCAGGAGCGCGGCCACGAAGCCCGCGTTCGGCGGGGCCGTACGTCGGACGTGTCACCGACGCGGACCACCTCGGCGACGAACCCGCCCGGCAGCGGCTGCCCGTGCTCCGTCACGGGCACGCCGGCAGTGGCGGCAGCCGGTCCAGGCGCAGCAGCGAGTACGCGTGCCGCTCCGCGGGGACCGAGTTGTCTTCCGGGTCCATCAGCAGCGCGGGGCCCGAGACCATCGCGTCGGCGTGGTCCGCGGTCAGCCGGACGTACGAGCCGGTCCGCAGGTCGGCCACGTACCAGCCCAGGTGGTAGTCGAAGAGCAAGAGGTCGCCGACCGCAGTGGGCCCGGCGATCCGGTGGAACGGATCGACGGTCGGTGGCCTGGCGCCGGGTGGCAGCGAGGGCGTGGTCGGCGGGGGAGGAGTGACCCGCAGGATCCGCACGGGTGTCGTCCAGTCCGGCCGCCAGACGGTCAGGTCGCGCTCGTCCCGGGACACCCAGGCGGTGGTACGGCCGTCGGTGGTCACGTCCACCGCACCCGGCCCCAGGGCCGGCTGTGCGGAAGCGCCCGCCGTCCCGTCCGGGCCGATCGCGTTCAGGCGGCCCGTGGCCCTGTCGAACCAGATCAGGTCGGCGCCGCGGAACCCGACAGTGCTCACCGGGCCGGTGGCCACAGTGCGGACCGTTCCGGCCGCCAGGTCGTGCAGGGTCAGCTCGGCCCGGTCCTTGTCGAGGATCCGGGTCACGGCGAGCTTCCCGTCCTGCAACAGGAACGGGACGGCCCTCTGCCCGGTGTTCGCGACCTGCCGTGGCTCGGCCCCGGTCTCCGCGTCCCAGACGAAGAGCTCGGCGCTTCCTTCCCCGTGCGGCGCCGCACGGGACAGGTCGGTGCGCGCGTAGACCAGCCAGCGCCCGTCGAAGTCGCCCCATAGCGGGAAGGTGAACAGGTCCGGCATGGTGGCCACGACCCGTCGGTCGCCGTTCTTCTCCTGCTTGACCAGCAGCATCGGGAGACCGTCGCGCTGCACGGTGGCGAACGCGGAGCGGCCGTCCGGTGCCGGGGCGAACCCTGACCACCTCTCCCCGGGCTCCTTCGGCAGCCGGCTCTCCCGGACCGCGTCCTGCCAGCTCTGCGGCACGGTGACCAGGCAGAAGTCGGCACGCGGCGGGGCGGTCACCTGCGTCGACGGCGTTCCCTCGGTGACCGGGGCGGCCGTCGGGTCTCCCGGAGTGCAGGCGGCGAGCATCGCCGCCGCGAGGACCGGAGCGAGGACGGCGGCGCTCCGGATGCGGGCTCGGGACGAGGGCCTCATGCTCGCGAATGCTAGGGAGCGCCGGTGCCGCGCGGTGCCCGGCGGGCGGGATCGTCGTGCGGTCGTTACCGGGCCGGTCCGGAGGTCCTCCGCGTGCTTGTGCGCCTTCGCCGCCGGGTCAGCCGGCCGGTCCGGCAGACCGGCGCCGTTCGGCCCGCCACCAGCGGTGGATGATCAGCACACTGGCGATCAGGCCGAGGCTCGCAGGCGCGGCCGCGTACCAGTTGATCGAACCGGGACTTGTCGCGGCCGCGCCGATCGCCGCGTACCCGACGGCGGTCGGGGCGGAGGCGATCACGCTGCCGGCCAGGAACGGCAGCACCCGGGCGGCGGTGGTGCCGTAGCCGTAGCTGACCAGACCGAACCCGGCGATCGGCAGCAGCCGTACGGTGACCACGCCGAAGACGCTCTGCCGGGCGAACCAGCCGTCCAGGCGGGCCAGCCGGCCGCGCACCCGCTCGGCGACGAAGTCGCGGCCGAGCACCCGGCCGACGGTGAAGCCGATGGCTGCCGCGAGCAGCGCCGCGCCGAGCGCGTACGCGGCGCCCTGCACCGGGCCGAAGATCGCGCCCGCCGCCAGCGTGACGAACGTGCGCGGCACCAGCGCCACCAGCAGCAGCGCGCCGCCGATCACCGCTGCGGGCGGGCCGTAGCCGCCGAGCGAGTCGGCGAGCCGGGGCAGGTCGGCCGGGTCCGGCCGGGGCACCAGCAGCAGCGTCACGCCGAACCCGGCGAGCAGCAGCAGGAGCAGCCCGAACCGGCGCGCCGAGGGTTGCCGCAGCAACCCGGCGAGCCGGCGGGCCACCGGTCGCCGCCCCGGCCGGGCGGCGTCGGTCACGGCCTCGGTGCGGCGGCCACCGCGGCGCGGCGCTCGGAGCGGAGCCGGTCGGCCCAGGTGTCGTCGAGCGGGGGCAGCTGGTGGATGCCGGTCGCCCAGCGCAGCAGCAGGTCGGCCAGGTCCGGGTTGCGGGCCAGCGCCGGGCCGTGCGAGTAGGTGCCCAGCAGTTTGCCCCGCCACGCGCCCTCGGTGGCGCCGTCGTTGCCGACCCCGGCGGTGACCCGGGCCAGCGGGGACACGCCCGGGCCGAGGTGGGTGCGGCCGCCGTGGTTCTCGAAGCCGGACAGGTGCGGGATGCCCAGCCGCGGGTCGACCTCGCCGGCCAGCTCGCCGACCGCGCGGGTGGGGCCCCGGTCGGAGGAGAGGTCGAGCAGTTCCAGCCCGGCGCAGCGGGTGCCCTTGGCGAAGAAGGAGGTGCCGAGCAGCTGGTAGCCGGCGCAGACGCCGAACACCACCGAACCCTGGGCCACCGCCCGGTGCAGGCCGCCGTCGGCGATCAGGCGCTGGGCGCCGAGCGCCTGCGGGCCGTCCTCGCCGCCGCCGATGAGGTAGATGTCGGCGGTGGCGGGCAGCCGCTGGTCGGAGCGGACCTCCAGCACCTCGACCGGCATGCCGCGCAGCTGGGCCCGGCGGGCCAGGATCAGCATGTTGCCCCGGTCGCCGTACGTGGACAGCAGGTCGGGATAGATCCAGACGATGCGCAGGCTCTCAGTTGACACGGTCCAACTCCGCTCGGATGTCCTGGAAGGCGGTGTAGTTGGCGATGACCTCCAGCCGGCCCGGCGGCACCGCGCGGACCGCCTCGTCGAAGGCGCGTACGTGCTGGAACGGCACGCCGTTGACCTCCAGCCGCACCGCCAGGTCGTACGCCCGGTCGCCGGTGATCAGCACCTGCCGGCCGACCAGCGGGGAGAAGTCCACGTCGAACAGCCAGGAGGTGTCCAGCCCGTCGGGGTCGCGGGCGTTTATGGACAGCAGTGTCGGCGCGACGTCGGCCATGTCGAACGCCTCCAGCCAGCTCGCCGGGTTCTTCGCCAGCAGCAGCCGGATGTTGCGCCCGTCGCGGTCCACCTGGGCGTAGCGGCCGGCCACCGAGGTGACGCTGCCGAGCCGGGAGACCGCGTCCACCGGGCGTACGCCGAACTCGGCGGCGACGGCGAGGGCGGTGGCCGCGTTGCCCAGGTTGACCTTGCCGGGGAGCTGGAGCTGGATCTTGTGCCAGGCGCCTGTGGGGTCGAGCACGCCGTCGTCCTCGACCGTCCAGTTCGGCTCGGGACGGCGCAGCGGGCAGCCGGTGCACCACCACTGCTCACCGGAGCGCTGGATGGTGGAGCCGCACTCGGGGCAGACCCAGGAGTCGTCGTGCCAGCGCTGCCCGGCGCTGAACCAGGTGACGTGCGGCGGCACGTGGCCCTGGGCCGGGTCGGCCGGCGGGCAGGCGGCCCACACCACCATCGGGTCGTCGGCGTTGGCGACCACCCGTACCCGCGGGTGCCGGACCAGGGCGGCGCGCCAGAGCTGCGCCATCATGGCGACCTCCTTGGCGCGGTCGAGCTGGTCGCGGGAGAGATTGAGCAGCGCCACCACGTGCGGCTCGGTCGCCTCCAGCACCTGGGCGAGGTAGTGCTCGTCCACCTCCAGCACCGCGTACGGCGTGCTGCCGGCCTTTGCGAGCGCCGAGGTGTGGCCGGTGGGCATGTTCGCGCCGAAGGAGTTGGTGGCGACCCGGCCGAGCACGCCGACCGCGGCGGTGGTGAGCCGGGTCGTGGTGGTCTTGCCGTTGGTGCCGGACACCAGGGCGATCGCGCGCCCGGCCGAGAGGTGGGCGAGCAGGTCCGGGTCGATCTTGAGGCCGATCCAGCCGCCGATCACCGAGCCGTCGCCGCGACCCGCGGCCCGCGACAGCGCCGCGGCGGTGCGCGACACGGAGCTGGCCACCTTCGCCCGCAAGGGCATCTTCGCGTCCGTCACGCGAGCGAGGTTACCGGACCGCCACCTCCACCAGATCGCCGCCGACGGCGAACCGTTCGGCCGGGGACGGCGCGGCGGACGGCCGGAGCGCGCCGGGCCGGACGGCGGCGGTCGATGTCGGGTAGCGGACGGTGTGGGGCGCCCTCCACCCCCTCCACTCGGCCCCACCCGCGTTGACGTGCGGTTTTGCGCGCCGAAACGCCACGCCACGCGGGCGATTCTGGTTGCAGGTGGAGGGAAGTGGAGTAGAGTGGGGCGCGATGGTGAGGCCGGGAGGGCCACACCGGCCCGGGGGGTCAGCGGCGCCGCGAACGCCGCTCAGGGCGAGGGGGTTGGGCCGATGTTCCTCGGCACCCACACTCCGCGCCTGGACGACAAAGGCCGGTTGATCCTTCCGGCGAAGTTCCGGGACGAACTGGCGGGGGGTGTCGTGATCACCAAAGGGCAGGAGCGCTGCCTCTACGTCTTCCCGATGCCCGAGTTCCAGCGGATCGCCGACCAGTTGCGCGCGCAGCCGATGACGAGCAAGGCGGCCCGGGCCTACAGCCGGGTCTTCTTCGCCAGCGCGCACGACGAGGTGCCGGACAAGCAGGGGCGGGTCACGATTCCCGGCCACCTGCGGTCGTACGCGGCACTGGACCGGGATCTGGTCGTGATCGGAGCGAGCACCCGGGTGGAGATCTGGGACAGGGCGGCCTGGGAGGCCTACCTCGCGGAGAGCGAAGACGACTTCGCCGACATCGAGGAGGGGGTGCTGCCCGGCGGTCTGTAGGGCGTGACGGCGCCCGACGTACTGCGAGATCTCCAGCCGCTTTCGAGTTCCTGGCACCCCTTCCCCGGTGCCAGGCGCACGATCCGACACGGAGGGCCGCGGCCTCCGGCGGGCGGGAGCGGATGGGGATCTGGCGGTATGGCGAGGCGTCGTGGCGACGACGGACACGTGACGGAACGGCTGGCGAACGGGGTGGGGGTCGACATGGGGGAGCTACGCGGCACGCACGTGCCGGTGCTGCTCGAGCGGTGTCTCGAGCTGCTGGCCCCCGCACTGGGCCGGCCCGGTCGCACCGTGCACGTCGACGCCACGCTCGGCCTGGCCGGGCACGCCGAGGCGGTGCTCACGGCGCACCCGGACACGGTGCTGATCGGCCTGGACCGGGACACCGAGGCGCTGGCCCACGCGCGGGTCCGCCTGGCCCGGTTCGCCGACCGGATCCACCTGGAGCACGCCGTCTACGACGAGCTGCCCGAGGTGCTCGACCGGCTCGGTTACCCGGCGATCGACGGGGTGCTGTTCGACCTCGGCGTCTCGTCCCTGCAACTCGACGCGCCCGACCGCGGGTTCGCCTACGCGCAGGACGCGCCGCTGGACATGCGGATGGACCAGACCCGGGGGGTGACCGCCGAGGAGGTGGTGAACACCTACTCCCACCCGGACCTGGCCCGCCTGCTGCGGGTGTACGGCGAGGAGAAGTTCGCCGGAAAGATCGCCTCGGCGATCATCCGGGAGCGGGAGCGGACCCGGATCACGTCCTCGGCCCGGCTGGCCGAGCTGGTCCGCGACGCCATTCCGGCCCCGGCCCGACGAACCGGTGGACACCCGGCAAAGAGAACGTTTCAGGCTTTGCGGATCGAGGTAAACAGAGAACTGGCAGCGCTGGAGACGGCGCTGCCGGCTGCTCTCGACAAGCTCACAGTGGGCGGCCGCATGGTGGTCCTGTCCTACCACTCGCTGGAGGACCGGCTCACCAAGCAGGCGCTCGCCGACCGGGTCCGCAGTAAGGGCCCGATCGACCTCCCGGTCGAACTGCCCGGGTCGGGCCCGACGTTCCGGCTGTTGAGCCGGGGCGCCGAGCTGCCCGGGGAGGCGGAGGTGGCCGCGAACCCGCGTGCCGCCTCGGTACGGCTGCGAGCAGCGGAACGCCTCGACCCGGAGGCGGCCCGGCAGGGGCGTACCGACCGCGAACGGTACCGCCGCCGGGTGAAGGCGATGCACCAACCGGGGACGGGGTCACCGGGGTCCGACGAGGACCCGCGGTCGGCCCCGGGGGACGCGAACGGGACGGACGAGGAGGGGGAGGGGACATGAACGTCGAGAAGCGCGACGGCCGGGGAGCCGTCGGGCAGCGCGCACCGCGGTCGGGGGGCCGGACCGCGGCGCAGCGCACCACGCCGGACACGACGGCGGCCGACCGCCGGGAGCAGGCTCGCGCCCGGGGGGCGCGCGAGTTCCCGACGCAGGGCAGCGCCGCCCTGCGGCCGGCCGAGCGTACCCGGGTCGCCGGCACGCCGGCGCCGCGCCTGCGGGTCGCCCCGCCGGCGCCGATCCGGGTTCCCCGGGCGCCCTTCGTCGCGTTGATCCTGGTGCTCGTGGTCGGTGGGGTGCTGGGCATCCTGGCCGTCAACACCAAGATCAACGAGAACGCCTTCAAGCTGGAGAAGCTCCAGCAGCAGCAGAACAAGCTGAACGTCGACGAGCAGGAGCTGAAGAAGCAGATCGCCGAGCAGAAGGCGCCCGGCAACCTCACCGCGAACGCCCGCAAGCTCGGCCTGGTCGAGTCCGAGGACCCGGCGTACATCCGGCTGCCGGACGGGCAGACCATCGGGGTGCCGCACCCCGCGCAGGGCGCCCCGTCGGTCACCAGCCAGCAGGGCAACGGAGGCTGAGCGATGCCGCCGAGATCGGAGGATCCGCGCCGGGACGCCACTGGCTCCCGGCGCGGATCGTCGCGGGGGTCGGAGCCGCGCGAGCCGGGCCTCGGCGGGATCTCCGACGCCCGCGCGTACACCCCGCGCGGGCGGACCGTGCGCGAGGGCGGCGGCGCCGAGCAACGGCGTACCCCCCGGAGCAACCGGTCCGGCGACCCGTTCCGGCCCGCGTTGCAGGTGCTCGACGGCGGCCGGGCCGGGCGGGCCGGCACGCGCGAGCCCGCCACCGACGGCGCCCGGTCCGGCCGCCGGTCCACCGCCGCGGGCGGCCGGGCCGGCGTGGTGCGGACCGTCTCGTCCCGGCCGGCGCGGGAACCGTTCGACGACGAGGACGACGCGCCGCCGCCACGCCGCCGGTCCCAGCCGCGCCGCCCGGCCGCCCAGCCCCGCCGCCCGGTCCGCAAGCCGCGCCGGCCGCCGCGGCTGGGCGACCCGCGCCGGCGCCTGCGGCTCGGCACCGTGCTGGCGCTGGCGCTGTTCGCCAGCATCGGCGTGCGGCTGGTCTACCTCCAGACCGTGGACACCCCGGCGTACGCCGACGGCGGCCTGCCCAACCGGCTCGCCGTGGTCGAGCTGCCCGCCGCGCGCGGGGCGATCCTCGACCGCGGCGGCGAGCCGCTGGCGCACAGCGTCGAGGCCCGGTACGTGTTCGCCGACCCGACCCGGGTCAAGGACCGGTTCGCCACCGCGCGCCTGCTCTCCCCGCTGCTCGGGATGCCCGCCTCCGACCTGGCCGAGAAGATGCGCGAGCGCACCCTGCCCGGCAGCGACACCCCGTCGCAGTTCGTCTACCTGGCCCGTGGTGTCGAGATCAGCACCGCGAAGAAGATCATGGCGCTGGAGCTGGCCGGCATCAACGTGCACCGCGACGAGCGCCGCGAGGTGCCCGGCGGCGACCTGGCCGCCAACCTGATCGGCTTCGTCAGCCAGGACATGAACGGCCTGGAGGGCCTGGAGGCCAAGTACGACGACGTGCTGCGCGGGCAGGCCGGCAAGCGGACCTACGAGGTGGGCCTGGGCGACCTGGCCGCACCCATCCCGGGCGGCTACAGCCGCACCACCCAGCCGCAGCCGGGCAGCTCGCTGAAGCTCACAGTCGACCGGGACCTCCAGTTCATGACGCAGCGGATCCTGGCCCGGCAGACGGCGAAGGTGAAGGGCAGCGTCGGCGCGGCGGTGATCATCGAGGTCCCGAGCGGTGAGGTGCTGGCGCAGGCCAGCCAGCCCACGTACGACGCGGCCAATCCCACGAAGGTCACCTCGCCGGCCGACCGGGACGACGCGGCCACCACGTTCGTGGTCGACCCCGGATCGATCCACAAGGCGATCACGTACGGCGCGGCGCTCCAGGAGGGCGTGATCACGCCGGAGACCTCGTTCCCGGTGGCGAACACGATCGTGCGGGGCGGTGTCACCTTCCGCGACACACACCCGGTCGGCGGCCGCACCATGAGCATCCCCGGCATGCTCGCCTTCTCGTCGAACGTCGGCACCATCGAGATCGCCGAGAAACTGGGCAAGGAACGGCTGTTCGACTACCAGAAGCGGTTCGGGCTGGGCCAGGCGACGGGTGAGGGCATGCCCGGTGAGGCACCCGGCCGGCTGCTCCCGCCGGACCAGTGGAGCGGCTCGGCGTACGGGTCGGTGCCGATCGGGCACAGCGTGGACGCCACGCCGCTGCAGATGGCCGCCGCGTACGCCGCGATCGCCAACAACGGCACGTACGTGCAGCCGCACCTGGTCAAGGAGACCATCGGCGCGGACGGCGAGCGCAGCCCCGCCGCGGCGCCCACCACCCGGTCGGTGCTCAGCCCGGCCAACGCGGCGGCGCTGCGCCAGATGATGGAGGCGGTCACCACCGTCGACGGCCCGGACGGCCAGGGGACCGGACTGGCCGCCGCCGTGCCCGGCTACCGGGTGGCCGGCAAGACCGGCACCGGGCTGCGCTACGACGGCGGCAAGCTCCAGCCCGGCGAGGTCGGCTCGTTCATCGGCATGGCCCCGGCGGAGAACCCCCGGTACGTGGTGGCGGTCTTCGTGTGGAGCCCCGGCGGCGGTGGCGGCGCGGTCGCCGCGCCCGCGTTCCGGGAGATGATGGGCTTCACTCTCCGCCACTACCGGGTGCCGCCGTCGCTCACCAACAAGTCCCCGAAGTTCGAGGTCTTTCCGCGCTGAGCGGGAACGGCGGGACATCATCGGTGAGTGGCGACGAACCACCGGGGCGGCTGTGCGGTCGGAACCGGACGACCGGGTAGGGTCTGACGCCGTGCCCGGCAATCCACGTCCCACAACCGTGCGTCCCGTACGGCTCGGCGACCTCGCCGCCCGCGTGGCGGCGACAGCGCCGGAGGAGGCCGCCGAGCCGGCCGTCACCGGCGTGACCCACGCCAGCCAGGAGGTACGCCCCGGCGACCTGTACGCCGCCCTGCCCGGCGCCCGGCGCCACGGCGCGGAGTTCGCCGCCGCCGCCGCGCGGGCGGGCGCGGTGGCCCTGCTGACCGACCCGGCCGGCGCGGAGCTGGCCGCCGGGAGCGGCCTGCCCGTGCTCGTCGTCGACGACCCGCGCGACGCGCTCGGCGAGGTGGCCTCGACCATCTACGGCGACCCGACCGCCGGCCTGACCGTGATCGGGGTGACCGGCACCGCCGGCAAGACCTCCACCAGCTACCTGGTCGAGTCCGGGCTGCGCGCCGCCGGGCACGTCACCGGGCTGATCGGCACCGTGGAGACCCGCCTCGGCGACCTGGTGATCGACAGCGTCCGGACCACTCCGGAGGCCACCGACCTGCACGCCATGCTCGCGGTGGCCCGCGAGCACGGGGTGGACACCGTGGTCATGGAGGTGTCCAGCCACGCCCTCGCCATGGGCCGGGTCGGCGGTGTCCGGTTCGACGTCGGCGGCTACACCAACTTCGGCTCCGACCACCTGGACTTCCACGCCGACGAGGCGGACTACTTCGCGGCCAAGGCCAAGCTGTTCGACGGCCGCTGCCGGGTCGAGGTGCTCAACCACGACGACCCGGCGCTGCGCCCGCTGTACAGGCCGGGCACCGTCACCTACTCGGCGGCCGGCGACCCGGACGCGACCTGGTGGGCCGACGGCGTCGACGGCGAGGGGTACGCGCAGCGCTTCGCGCTGCACGGGCCGGACGGCCTGACGCTGCCCACCGGCGTCGCACTGCCCGGCCGGCACAACGTCGCGAACGCGCTGCTGGCCGTCGCGCTGCTGGTCGCCGCCGGGGTGGACCCGCGGACCGCGGCGCGCGGCGTGGCCGCCTGCGGTGGCGTACCCGGGCGGCTGGAACTCGTCAGCGGCGACGCCCCGGTGCGCGGGGTGGTCGACTACGCGCACAAGGCAAACGCGATCGAGGCGGTGCTGACCGCGCTGCGTGGCCTGACCACCGGCCGGCTGATCTGCGTGCTCGGCGCCGGCGGCGACCGGGACCGGGGCAAGCGGCCGGTGATGGGCGGGGTGGCCGCGCGCGGCGCCGACGTGGTGCTGGTGACCGACGACAACCCGCGGACCGAGGACCCGGCGGCGATCCGGGCCGAGGTGCTGGCCGGCGCGTACGCCGCCGCGACCCCGGCCCGCGTCATCGAGGTGCCCGGACGGCGGGCGGCGATCGAGGAGGCGGTCCGGGTGGCCGAACCGGGTGACGTGGTGGCGGTGCTGGGCAAGGGCCAGGAACGCGGCCAGGAGATCGGCGGCGAGGTGCTGCCGTTCGACGACCGGGTGGAGCTGGCGGCGGCGCTGCGCGCCCGCTTCGGTGACCTGGTGGGTCAGCGGTGATCCCGCTGACGCTGGCCGAGGTGGCCGCAGCTGTCGACGGCCGGCTGGCCGGCGCCGACCCGGACGCCCGGATCACCGGCACCGTCGAGTTCGACTCCCGCAAGGTGGGCCCGGGCGGGCTGTTCGTCGCCTTCCCCGGCGAGCGGGTGGACGGCCACGACTACGCGGCCGGCGCGGTGGACGCCGGCGCGGTGGCGGTGCTCGGCACCCGTGAGGTGCCGGGCGTGCCGATGGTGCTCGTCGGCGACACGCTCGACGCGATGGGCCGGCTGGCCCGTACGGTGGTCGACCGGCTGCCCGCGCTCACCGTGATCGGGCTGACCGGCTCGTCCGGCAAGACCACCACCAAGGACCTGATCGCCCAGATCGCGGTCCGGCTCGGCCCGACGGTGGCGCCGCCCGGCTCGTTCAACAACGAGCTGGGACACCCGTACACCGCGTTGCAGGCCACTGCGGAGACCCGCTACCTGGTGATGGAGAAGGGCGCCCGCGGGGTCGGGCACGTCCGCTACCTGTGCGACGTGGTGCCGCCGCGGATCTCGGTGGTGCTCAACGTCGGCGTGGCGCACCTCGGCGAGTTCGGCTCGGTGGAGGCCATCGCGCTCGCCAAGGGGGAACTGGTCGAGGCGCTCCCGTCCGACGGGCTGGCCGTGCTCAACGCCGACGACCCGCGGGTCGACGCGATGGCGGCGCGGACCCGGGCCCGGGTGGTCCGCTACGGCGAGTCGGAGCGCGCCGACGTGCGCGCCGTGGACGTGACGCTGGACGGCCGGGGACGGCCGTCGTACATCCTCGTCACCCCGGAGGGCAGCGCGCCGGTGCGGCTCGGGCTGACCGGCCGGCACCAGGTCTCCAACTCGCTCGCCGCCGCGGCGGTCGGCCGGGAGCTGGGCCTGCCGCTGCCCGAGCTGGCGGCGGCGCTGAACGAGCTGGGCCTGGTCTCCACCCGGCGGATGGACGTCTTCGAGCGCCCCGACGGCGTGACGGTGATCGACGACTCGTACAACGCCAACCCCGCCTCCACCGGCGTGGCGCTGCGGGCGTTGGCCAGCATGCGCGGCGAGGGGCGTACGGTCGCGGTGCTCGGCTACATGGCCGAGCTGGGCGACTTCGAACTTCAGGGGCATCAGCAGGTCGGCCGGCTCGCGGCCGACCTGGGCGTGGACCGGCTGCTCGTGGTGGGCGAGCCGGCGGCGCCGATCCACGAGGGCGCGACAGCGGTAGGTAACTGGGGAGGAGAGTCGGTGCTGCTCACCGATCAGGCGGCGGCCGTCGAGGTGCTGCGGAGCGAGCTGCGTCCGGGAGACGTGGTGCTGGTTAAGGGCTCCCGGTACCGGACCTGGGAGGTGGCCGACGCGCTGCGCGCGGACGCCCGGGAGACGGCCACGGAGGGCGGCGCGGCATGAGGGCGGTCATCGTCGCCGTCGGCGTCGCGTTCCTGATCTCGCTGTTCGGCACCCCGATCGCGATCAAGGTGTTCGCCCGGCTCAAGGCCGGCCAGCCGATCCGGTCGAACCTCGGGCTCGCCAGCAACGAGGGCAAGAAGGGCACGCCGACGATGGGCGGCGTGGTCTTCATCCTGGCCACCGTCATCGCGTACGTGGCCGGGCACCTGGCTCTGACCACGCTGCCGGACGCGCAGATCGCCCAGGTCGAGCCGACCATCACGGCGCTGGTGCTGCTGGGGCTGATGGTGTTCTCCGGCGCGGTCGGCTTCATCGACGACTTCCTCAAGGTGCGCAAGCGGCACAGCGGTGGCCTCAACAAGCGGGGCAAGCTGGCCGGGCAGATCCTGGTCGGCGCGGTCTTCGGCGCGGTGGCGGTCTACTTCCCGTCCAGCATGACCGACGCCGGCGGCAACGCGACGAACACCGAGACGGTGGGCAGCACCACGCTGAGCTTCATCCGGGACATCCCGGCGCTGGAGATCGGCAAGATCGGCGCGGTGATCGTGATCATCATGGTGGTGATGGCGGCCACGAACGGCGTGAACCTCACCGACGGCCTGGACGGCCTGGCCACCGGCGCCTCGGTGATGGTGCTCGCGGCGTACGCGCTCATCGCGTTCTGGCAGTACCGGCACTGGTGCGCCGACCCGAACTACACCGAGGCGTACTGCTACACAGTGCGCGATCCGCTGGAGATCGCGCTGATCGCGGGCGCGGCGGCCGGTGCCTGCGTGGGCTTCCTGTGGTGGAACACGTCCCCGGCGCGGATCTTCATGGGCGACACCGGCGCGCTCGGGCTGGGCGGCCTGATCGCCGGCATGGCGATGTCCACCCGGACCATCCTGCTGCTGCCGATCCTGGGCGGCCTGTTCGTCATCGTCACGATGTCCGTGGTCATCCAGATCATCTCCTTCCGTACCACCGGCAAGCGCGTGTTCCGGATGTCGCCGTTGCAGCACCACTTTGAGCTGGCCGGCTGGAGCGAGGTCAACATCGTGGTCCGGTTCTGGATCATCGCGGGCATCGGCGTGGCCATCGCACTGGGGCTGTTCTACAGCGAGTTCCTCGCCGCGGTCAGCTGACGCCGGGGGTGTGCGGATCCGACACGCCGACCGGGCCGTTGCGCCACGGGCGGGCGGGTGGAGCGGCCATGATGGGCCTGTGGGGGAGGGACGAGACATCCAGGTGACCAGCGACCCGCCGGCCCGCCGTGCCCCGGCGGCCACGCCACCGGCCGACCCGCCCGTGGCGCGCTGGGATCCGGCCGGTGGCCTGGCCGCGCTGCGTGGTCTGCTGGCCCGGCCGCTGGCCTCGTACTACCTGCTGCTGTCCAGCGCCGGCCTGCTGCTGCTGATCGGCCTCACCATGGTCTTCTCCGCCACCAGCGTGAAGGACTTCGCCGAGGGCGGCGACGCGTCCGCGTCGCTGACCAAGCAGGCCGTGTTCGCGGTGATCGGCATCGGCGCGTTCTGGGCCTGTCAGCGGCTGCCCGCGCGCACGTTCCGGGCGGTGAGCCGCCCGGCGGTCGGCGTGGCGGTGGCGCTGCTGCTCACCCTCAACCTGCTCGTCGCGTTGAACTCGCTGTTCGGGGTGACGTCGATCGGGCCGTTGAAGGCCGAACTCCTCTCGCTCTCCCTGGGCCCGATCTCGCTGCAACCGGTCGAGGTGGCGAAGTTCGCGCTGGTGCTGTGGGCGGCGCACGTGCTGGCCCGCAAGGGTGCCGCGCTGGGCTGGTGGAAGGAACTGGCGACGCCGCTGTTCCCGGTGGTGGGCCTGCTGTTCGTCCTGGTCGGCTTCAACGACCTGGGCAGCATGCTCTGCCTGCTGGCGCTCGTGGTCGGGCTGCTCTGGGCGGCCGGCGTGCGGGGCCGGGTCTTCGCCGCGCTCTCCGCGATCGGTCTGGCCGGCATCGGCCTGCTGGTGGCCGCCGCCTCGCTCGGCGCCGGCTCCGGCTCCCGGGACGCCGACAACTACCGGCTCGGCCGTCTCACCATGTGGCTCGACCCGCCGGATCCGAAGACCTGCTTCGAGCAGCAGTTGGACTACTGCTACCAGCTCGTGCAGGCCCGCTACGCGATCGGCAACGGCGGCTGGTTCGGCGTCGGCCTGGGCCAGAGCTCGCTGAAGTGGAACTACCTGCCCGAGGCGCACAACGACTTCATCTTCGCCATCGTCGCGGAGGAGCTGGGCGTGGTCGGCTGCACAGTGGTCCTGACGCTGTTCGCCGTGCTCGCGTACACCGGGATGCGGATCGCCCGCCGGGTCGAGGACCCGTTCCGCCGGCTCGCCGCCGCCGGTGTGACCGCCTGGCTGGTCGGCCAGGCCGTCATCAACATCGGTGGCGTCACCGGCCTGCTGCCGCTGACCGGCGTACCGCTGCCGTTCATCTCCGACGGCGGCAGCGCCCTGGTGGTGACGCTCGCCGCGATCGGCATGCTCGCCTCGTTCGCCCGCGCCGAGCCGGACGCCGCGCGAGCGCTGCACGCCCGTCCGCCCGCCCGATGGGTCCGGCTAGTGTGGGCCCCGTTGCCGCCGCTTCCCGGCCGGCGCCGCCGACCGGCGCCGCCTCCGGCCGACCGAGGGTCCGTGCCCCGGTCCCGGCAGCGGCGGCAGGACGACCAGGCCGCGCCCCGCGGCGCCCGGTCCGACCGGGCGCGCGCCGGCGCGGCGAGCGAGAGGAGACGCTGATGGGTCCGCTGCGTTCGGTGGTGCTCTGCGGAGGGGGTACGGGCGGGCACATCTACCCGCTGCTCGCCTTCGCCGACTGCCTGCGCCGACACGACCCGAGCGTCCGGATCACCTGCCTGGGCACACCGAAGGGGCTGGAGAACGAGCTGATCCCGCCGGCCGGTTACGACCTGCGGCAGATCCCGGCCTACCAGCTTCCCCGGTCGGTCAACATGAGTCTGGTGCGCACCCCGGACCGGATGTGGAAGGCGGCGCGCGCGGCGGGCAAGGTGATCGACGAGGTCCAGGCCGACGCCGTGGTCGGCTTCGGCGGGTACGTCTCGGTGCCCGGTTACCTGGCCGCGTGGCGGCGGGAACTACCCATCGTCATCCACGAGGTGAACGTGCCGCCGGGCGTGGCGAACCGGCTCGGGATGAAGTTCACCAAGAACGTCGCGGTGGGCTTCCCGCACCAGCCGGCCCAGGCCGAGGCGTTGCGCGACGCCCGCGTGGTGGGTGTGCCGCTGCGCCGGGGCATCGCGGGGCTGGACCGGGCGGCGCTGCGCGACGCCGCCCGCGCCCACTTCGGACTCCGTCCCGACCTGCCGGTGCTGTTCGTCGCCGGTGGCTCGCAGGGCGCCCGCTCGATCAACCTGGCGGTCTCCGGCGCGGCCAAGGAACTGGCCCGCAACGGCGTGCAGGTGCTGCACGTCATCGGCGCCCGCAACGAGCCGGTCTCGGTGCCCACCGACCTGCCGGTGCCGTACGTCACGCTGCCGTACCTGTCCGAGATGGAGCTGGGCTACGCCGCCGCCGACCTGATGCTGGCCCGGGGCGGCGCGATGACCTGCGCCGAGGTGGCCGCGATCGGCCTCCCCGCCGTCTACGTGCCCTACCCGCACAGCAACCAGGAGCAGAAGCGCAACGCGCTGCCGGTGGTGGAGGCCGGCGGCGGGCTGCTGGTCGACGACGCCGAGATGACCCCGGCGTGGCTGGAGCGGACGGTGATCCCGCTGATCCGGGATCCGCAGCGGCTGCACGCGATGGGCGCCGCCGCGGCCGGGTACGGCCGCCGGGACGGCGACGTGGCGCTGCTGAACTTCGTCTACGAGGCGGTCGCCCGCTGATGTGGGACACCGCGACGGGAAGGTACGTCTCATGAACACCGCGCAGTTCACGCCCGCCGGCACCATGACGGCGGAGGACCTGGGCCGGATCCACCTGATCGGGGTGGGCGGCGTCGGGATGGCCGGGCTGGCCCGGCTCTTCCTCACCCGGGGTCTGCCGGTCTCCGGCAGCGAGCTGCGGGAGTGGCCGTCGCTGGCCGGCCTGCGGGCGCTGGGCGGCACCATCCACTCCAGCCACGAGGCGTCCAACCTCGACGGGGTGGACACGGTGGTCTACTCCTCCGCCATCCCGCAGGACCACCTGGAGATGGTCGAGGCGCGTCGCCGGGGCCTGCGGGTGCTGCACCGCTCCGAGGCGCTCGCCGCCGCGATGACCGGCCGCCGCACGGTGGCGGTGGCCGGCACCCACGGCAAGACGTCCACCACGTCGATGGTCACCATGGTGCTCCAGCAGGCCGGCACCGACCCGTCGTTCGTGATCGGCGGCGAGATCTCCGAGGTGGGTTCCGGCGCGCACCACGGCACCGGCGAGCACTTCGTGGTCGAGGCGGACGAGAGCGACCGTTCCTTCCTCATCTACCGCCCGTTCGTGTCGATCATCACGAACATCGAGGCGGATCACCTCAACACCTACGGCGACCTGGCCACCCTGGAGGCGGCGTTCGCGGAGTTCGCCAGGCTCACCGACCCGGCCGGCTTCGTGATCACCTGCGCCGACGACGCGGGCGGGCGCCGGCTGGCCGAGACGCTGCGGGCCGAGGGCCGCCGGGTCTGGACGTACGGCGAGTCCGCCGACGCGGACCTGCGGATGAGCGAGGTCGTCTCGTCCGCGCACGGGGTGCGCTACCAGGTCGAGATCGAGGGCCGGCCGCTGGGCGAGATCCGGCTGCCGGTACCGGGCCGGCACATGGCGCTCAACAGCGCCGGCGCGGTGCTCACCGCGTACCTGCTGGAACTGCCGGTGGCCGCGGCGGAGGCCGCGCTCGGCGCGTTCCCCGGCGTGCGGCGCCGCTTCGAGCGCAAGGGCGTGGCCGACGGCGTGCTCGTCTACGACGAGTACGCCTACCACCCGACCTCGATGACGCTGGCGTTGCAGACGCTGCGCGAGGTGGCCGGCGACGGCCGGCTGATCGTGGTGTTCCAGCCGTACCGGCTCTACCGCACCCGCGACAACCAGGCGGAGATCGCCGCCGCGCTCGGCATCGCCGACGAGGCGGTGCTGCTTGAGGTCTTCGGTCCCGGTGAGACGCGCCGCCCCGGTGAGGGCTCGGCCGCGCTGATCGAGGTGGTGCCGTTGCCGGCCGAGCGGAAGGTGTTCGTCGAGTCGTGGGACGACGTGCCGGGCGAGGTGGCCCGGCGGGCGCGCACCGGCGACGTGGTGGTGACCATGGGCGCGCCGCCGATCTCGCTGATGGGTGACCAGTTGCTCGACGCGCTGCTCGCCCGCTCCGGCGGGGGCGCGGGCCTCGGCGCCGGCGTCGACCCGGACGGCGCGGCGACCACGGCCGGATGAGTCCCGGTCCGGCCCGTGGCCGTACCCCCGGACCGGACGGCGGCGGCGGGCGGCGCAGCCCGGCCCGGCGCTGGCAGCTGGTGCGGGCCAACGCGGACGCCGTGCCGCCGTCGACCCGCCGGTTCATGGCCCGGGCCCGGCAGCGGCGGATGCGGGCCGCGCTGCCCTGGGCGGTGGCCGCCGCGGTGCTTGCCGTCGCGGGCCTGGTCGCGTGGACGGTGCTGGGCACCGGGCTGTTCGGCGTGCGCGAGGTACGGGTGGTCGGCGCGCGGCTGGTCACCCCGGTGCAGATCCGCGACGCGGCGGCGGTGCCGGACGACGAACCGCTGGCCCGGGTGGACCTGGCCGCGACCGCGCGCCGGGTGGGCACGCTGCCGCCGGTGGAGAGCGCCACCGTGGAGCGGGACTGGCCGGGCACGCTGGTGATCCGGGTGCGGGAACGCACGCCGGTGGCGGCGGTGCCGCAGGGGGAGGGCTTCGTCGTCGTCGACGGCTCGGGCGTGGTCTTCCAGCGCCTGGACCGGGCGCCGGACGGGTTGCCGCAGATCCGGGTCGCCCGGCCGGGCCCCGACGACCCGGGTACGCGGGCCGGCCTGGCGGTGCTCGCCGCGCTGGGCGGGAAGCTGCGCGCGGAGCTGGTCGCGGTGGACGTGGCCGGGCTGGCGCGGATCACGCTGCTGCTGCGCGGTGAGCGTCAGGTCTTCTGGGGCGACGCCTCCCGGGGCGCGGACAAGTCCACAGTGGCTACCGCGTTGCTGAGCCGCAAGGCGGACCGGATCGACGTCAGCGCGCCGGACGTGGTCACGTTCGAGTGACCCGTGGCTCAACGAGCTGGGCTGTGTCCCCTGTCGCTCGGTCGGCGACACGCCGGAACAGGTCCTTGGCTCCTGGCGCGGCGGCGCATACGTTGCCCCGAAGAGATCAGTGGTTGACATAACTCTAAGCCTCTAGTAGAGGGTGAGGGTTCAGCCGTCGGAGACGACGAAGGACATGTTCGACCGCTGATCCGGCCAAGCCGTGTGGGGTCGGCCCATGCCAATCTCGAAGGGAAAGGACCGGAGATGACACCTCCGCACAACTACCTGGCGGTCATCAAGGTCGTCGGCATCGGGGGCGGCGGCGTCAACGCCGTCAACCGGATGATCGAGGTTGGGCTCAAGGGCGTCGAGTTCATCGCGATCAACACCGACGCGCAGGCGTTGCTGATGAGTGACGCCGACGTCAAGCTCGACGTGGGCCGGGAGCTGACCCGGGGACTGGGCGCGGGCGCCAACCCGGACGTCGGCAAGAACGCCGCGGAGGACCACCGCGACGAGATCGAGGAGGTCCTCAAGGGCGCGGACATGGTGTTCGTGACCTGCGGCGAGGGCGGTGGCACCGGCACCGGCGGCGCGCCGGTGGTGGCGAACATCGCCCGCAAGCTCGGCGCGCTCACCATCGGCGTGGTCACCCGGCCGTTCTCGTTCGAGGGCAAGCGCCGGCAGGTCCAGGCCGAGGCGGGCATCGAGGAGCTGCGCAACCAGTGCGACACGCTCATCGTGATCCCGAACGACCGGCTGCTCGCGCTCGGCGACCGCAACATCTCCATGATGGACGCGTTCCGCACCGCGGACCAGGTGCTCCTCTCCGGTGTCCAGGGCATCACCGACCTGATCACCACGCCGGGCCTGATCAACCTGGACTTCGCCGACGTCAAGAGCGTGATGAGCGGCGCCGGCAGCGCGCTGATGGGCATCGGCAGCGCCCGCGGCGAGAACCGCGCCGTGGAGGCGGCCGAGGCGGCCATCTCCAGCCCGCTGCTGGAGCAGAGCATGGACGGCGCGCGCGGCGTGCTGCTGTCCATCGCGGGCGGGTCGGACCTCGGCCTGTTCGAGATCAACGACGCGGCGCAGCTGGTCACCGACGCGGCCCACCCGGACGCGAACATCATCTTCGGCGCGGTCATCGACGACGCGCTCGGCGACGAGGTGCGGGTCACGGTGATCGCGGCCGGCTTCGACGGGGGCACGCCGGCGTACAAGGCGGTGGAGCCGCCGCGCAAGAGCAACCAGAACCCGCCGGCCCAGCCGAACGCGCCGGCGAGCCCGCCGGCCACCATGCCGGCGCCGCAGCAGCCGTCGCGCCGGGTGCTCTTCGACGACGTCGACGTGCCCGACTTCCTCAAGAACGGGTCCTGAGCCGCGCCGATGACGGAGTCACAGACGGCGGTGCGGCCCGAGCGGCGCGCCGAACTCGCGGCCGGACTGGCCCGGGTCCGGGCCCGCATCGCCGACGCCTGTGCGGCGGCCGGGCGGCAGCGCGACGAGGTCACACTGGTCGCGGTGACGAAGACGTACCCGGCGGCGGACGTGGTCGCGCTGGCCGGTCTGGGCGTGACCGACGTCGGGGAGAACCGCGACCAGGAGGCGGCGCCGAAGGCCGAGGCGGTGGCCGCGGCCGGGGCGTCGCCGCGCTGGCACTTCATCGGCCAGCTGCAGCGCAACAAGGCCCGTTCGGTGGTCCGGTACGCCGACGTGGTCCAGTCGGTGGACAGCGTCCGGCTGGCCGCCGCGCTGGACGCCGCGGCCGGCGCCCTCCGGGACCGGCCGCTGGACGTGCTGGTGCAGGTGAGCATCGACGGCGACGCGGCCCGGGGCGGGGCGCTGCCGGGCGCGGCCGACCCGCAGCGCGGGCTCGACCCGGTGGCCGCGGCGGTGGCCGGCGCCGACGGTCTGCGGCTGGCCGGCCTGATGGCGGTGGCGCCGCTGGGCTGGGAGCCGGACCGGGCGTTCGCCCGGCTGGCCGAGGTGGCGGCGGCCCTGCGGGCCGACCATCCCGGCGCCACGGCGCTGTCGGCGGGCATGAGCGGAGACCTGGAGAGCGCGATCGGGTACGGCGCGACACATGTCCGTGTCGGCAGCGCGTTGCTCGGAATGCGCCCTGCGCTGCGGTAGCCTCACCACGACGGAAGCAAATTACATCAGTGTTGTTCAGGACGGCGTTCCCGTAGCCGGGGGCCGTGACGGGCGGACCGCGAACCGCACGTCAGGGGATTGCCGATCCGGTCCGGTGGGCATGATCGTCCACTCGTGATCAAGCGACACGGCACGGGGGCGCGTGCCGCACGGCGGACGGAAGGGCGCGGGGATGGGTGCACTGCGCAAGGCGGGGGTCTGGCTCGGTCTCGTCGAGGAGGACGACGAGCGGGCGTACGAGGACGGTGGCTACGACAAGGGTGGCTACCGGGACTCGTCGCGCTACCGGTCGAGCCGGTACGCCGAGGAGTTCGCCGACGAGGACGACGACGAGGCCGAGGAGCCGCCGACCACGCGTAGCCGGCTCGGCGAGCGCGGCCGGCTGTCCGAGCGCGCCTCCAGTCGCTCGGCCGACACCGACCGGGGCGAGACCGAGCGCCCGGAGCGGGTCGATCGCTCCAGCGTACGGTCGATCACCCGGTCCTCCGCCGGGGACACGTCGGGTGCCCTGACCTACCACACCCGGGACAATCTCGCCCTCGCGCCGCAGGCCCAGCCGCGCGAGCGGGAGCGCGTGGCGCCGGAGGACGAGCAGCGCTACCAGATCACCACGCTGCACCCGACCACGTACCGCGAGGCGCGGACCATCGGCGAGCACTTCCGCGACGGCGTACCGGTGATCATCAACCTCACCGAGATGGACGAGGCGGACGCCCGCCGGCTCGTCGACTTCGCCGCCGGGCTCGCGTTCGGTCTGCGCGGTACGATCGAGCGCGTGACCAACCGGGTGTTCCTGCTCTCACCGGCCAACGTCCAGGTCACCGCTGAGGACAAGGCCAAGATCGCTGAGGGCGGCTTCTTCAGCCTGAGCTGACCATGACCGAGGGACGTCGCCTGCCGTGTTGTCGATCCTGTTCCAGGTGCTCTACCTGGTGCTGTACATCTTCCTAATTGTCCTTTTGGCGCGCTTCGTGCTGGGCGCGGTGCTGGCCTACGGTCGCCGCTGGCAGCCGGGCCGGGGAGCGTCGGCGGGACTGGAAGTCGTGTGGAGCGTCACTGATCCGCCCCTGCGAGCGTTGAGGCGTGTGATCCCGCCACTGCGAATTGGTACCGTGAGCATCGACCTGGCCTCCCTTGTGCTCCTGGTTATCCTGTTCGTGCTGATGGAGTTCGTGTTTAGGCGCCTGATCTTCGCGTTTGCCTGACCAGAGCGCTTTCGCGGCCGCAACTGACCCGAGGAGTTTCGATGCCGCTGACCCCGGCCGACGTTCACAACGTCGCCTTCAAAAAGCCGCCGATCGGCAAGCGGGGGTATGACGAGGAGGAGGTCGACGCCTTCCTGGACGAGGTCGAGCGCGAGCTGGCCCGTCTGATCGAGGAGAACAACGAGCTGCGCGCCCAGGTGGAGCGCGGCGGTCGGGGTGGCGCTCCCGCCGGCCCCGGCGGTGACGCCCGCCTCGCGGCGGAACTCAACGACGTCAAGGCCCAGCTCGACCGGGTGCAGCGGGACAAGGCGGCCGCCGAGCAGGCGGCCCGTGCGATGCAGGCCGAGCTGGAGCAGGTACGCGCGCAGGGTGGCCCGGCCGGCGTGACCGGCGACGGCGAGCAGCAGGCGCTGCGGGTGCTCATGATGGCCCAGCGCACCGCCGACGACCACGTCTCCGACGCCCGTCGCGAGGCCGACCAGCTGCTCTCCGAGGCCCGTTCCAAGGCCGAGGAGGTCACCCGGGAGGCGCGCGCCAAGGCCGACGCCCTGGAGCGGGACGCCCGCCAGCGGCACCAGGAGGCCATGGGCGGCCTGGACGCCAAGCGCACCGCGCTGCAGAAGCACATCGAGGAGCTCAAGCAGTTCGAGCGCGAGTACCGCACCCGCCTCAAGGCCTACCTGGAGAGCCAGCTGCGTGACCTCGACGGTCGCGGCCAGGGCCTCGAGGTGGAGATGAACCGCGAGGGCAACCGCGCCACCGGCAGCAACGGTCTCGCCGCGGCCGGCCTGGCCGGCTCCTACGGCGGTGGCCGCGCGGGCTCGCTCGAGTCCGGCCGCTGATCCCGCGTCGGTGGCCGTCCCAGTGACGGCCACCGACCGCCCAGACCGACACGACGCGGCCGGGGGTGAGCCGTGGTAGCCGCCAGCATCCTGCTCATCCTCGTCGCGGTCGTGCTGCTGATCGCCGGCCTCGCCGGCGGATCCAGCCTCCTTCTCATCGTCTCGATCGCGGCCAGCCTGCTGTCCGCCGTCGCCTTCGTCGCGTTCGCCCGCCAGGCCGCCGCGGCGCGGGCCACGGCCGGCCGGGAGACCGGGCCGCGGCTGCGGACCCCGCACACCGTTCCGTCCCCTGACGAACCGGTGAGCCCGGTCCCGCACCACACGTCCACGGTCGGCGCCGGCGGACCCGGGTGGCGGCAACCGCCCGGGTCGCCGGTGACCGAGCCGGACGACCCACCGCCGCCGGCCGCGTACTCGCCGCCGTTCGACGCCGGGCCGGACGAGGAACCCGCGCCCTACTCGCCGCCCGGCCCACGCGTCCCGGAGGCCCCGCGCCCCACCTCGCCGGCACCCGGCGAGGCGTTCGACGGCGACCCGCCGGCCGAGTTCCTCTCCTCCGGGGAGGTCGCCCGGCTGGTCCGGCTGCCCGCCGACGTCCTGGTGGTGGACGGGCACCCCCGCTTCCATCTGCCCGACTGCCCGCACCTGGTGGGCCGGGACGACGAGCCACTGCCGGTGGCCGAGGCGGTCGCTCTGGGCTTCACCCCGTGCGCGCACTGCGCCGCCGCCACCACCCTGCTCGCCGAGGCTCCGCGCTGACCATGACGACCGCTGACGACACGCTCACCGTCGCGGTGCGGGTGAAGCCCGGGGCGGCCCGCGCCCGGGTGGGCGGCCGGTTCGACGGCCCGTACGGGCCCGCGCTCGTCGTCGCGGTGCACGCGCCGGCGGTGGACGGCCGCGCCACCGAGGCGGCCCGCCGGGCACTCGCCGACGCGCTCGGCGTCCGGCCGGCGACCGTGTCGCTGCGCTCCGGCGCGGCGAGCCGGGACAAGCTCTTCCTGGTGGAGCGCCCGCACGACGGGCTGCCGGAGGTGCTGCGCCGGCTGCGCGACGGCAGCACGGCGTGAGGTCCGGTCGGGCCGGCCGGCGATGACCCCGGGGCTCGACGTCGCGTTGCTCGTGGGCGCCGCCGTGCTGCTGGTCGCGGTGGGCGCGGTGCGGTTCTCCACCCGGCTCGGCGTACCGAGTCTCCTGGTCTACCTGGCACTGGGCGTGCTGCTCGGGGAGGCCGGTCTGGGCATCCGGTTCGACGACGTCGAGCTGACCCGGGTGCTCGGCTTCTGCGCGCTCATCGTGATCATCGCGGAGGGTGGTCTGACCGCGCGGTGGAGCACGTTACGGCCGGTGCTCGGCCTGGCCGCGGCGCTGTCCACTGTCGGTGTCGTGGTCAGCATCGTGGTCGTCGGCGTGGTGGTACACCTGCTGCTCGGCCTGGACTGGCGGCTGGCGCTGCTCTACGGCGCGGTGCTCTCCTCCACCGACGCGGCGGCCGTGTTCGCCACGCTGCGCCGGCTGCGCCTGCCGCCCCGGCTGGTGGCCGCGCTGGAGGCCGAGTCCGGGGTGAACGACGCCCCGGTCGTGCTGCTGGTGCTGCTGCTGTCCCGCGCCGGGGCCGAGGTGGCCCACCCCTGGTGGTACGAGGTGCTGCTGCTCGGCTACGAGCTGAGCGCCGGCGCGGCGGTCGGGGTCGGCGCCGGGCTGGCCGGCCGGTACGCGCTGCGCCGGGCGGCGCTGCCGTCGGCCGGCCTGTACCCGATCGCTGTGGTCGGTTTCACCGTGCTGGCGTACGCGGCCGGGTCGGTGCTGCACGCCTCGGGTTTCCTCGCCGTCTACGTCGCGGGCGTGCTGCTCGGCAACTCCAGGCTGCCGCACCGGCAGGCCATCCTCGGCTTCGCCGACGGGCTGGCCTGGCTGGCCCAGATCGGCCTGTTCGTGCTGCTCGGCCTGCTGGTGTCGCCGAGCCGGCTGGATGCGGCGGTGCTGCCGGCCGTGATCACCGGGCTGGCGCTGCTGCTGCTCGCCCGGCCGTTGTCGGTGGCGATCTCCGCGCTGCCGTTCCGGGTGAACCTGCGCGAGCAGCTCTTCCTGTCCTGGGCCGGGCTGCGCGGCGCGGTGCCGGTGGTGCTGGCGACCATCCCGTTGTCGTTGCACGTGCCGGGGGCGGGCCGCCTGTTCGACGCGGTCTTCGTCCTGGTGGTGATCTTCACGCTGCTCCAGGCGGGCACGCTGGCGCCGGCGGCCCGCCGGCTGGGCGTGACCGCGCCGGCCGAGGCGAGCGAGATCCTGCTGGAGACCGCCCCGCTGGAACGGATGCGAGCCGACCTGCTCCAGCTCGAGGTGCCCGCCGGGTCGCGGATGGCCGGGGTGCACGTGGACGAGCTGCGCCTGCCGGTCGGGGCCGCCGTCACCCTGGTGCTGCGCGACGGTGTCGGTTTCGTGCCCGGCCCGGACACCCGGCTCAAGATCGGGGACAGCCTGCTCATCGTCGCCACGGCGGGCGTGCGGGACGAGACCGAGCGGCGGCTGCGTGCGGTGAGCCGCCGGGGACGGCTGGCGAGGTGGTTCGGGGAGTACGGCGAGGAACCGGCCCGCTGATCTGCTACGGTTCCTTTTGCCCCGATTGATGGCAGTCCGGGGCGGATACGTGGGACGACGGTGCGGCACGTTGTCGGACGCCTGTACGTTCCGTATTCTTGCCAACCTCCGGAGTGCACGGCGGTCCCGTTCGCCGTGCACCCTTCCGTACGCGGAGACGTCGACGAGGGCGTCCCCGCCCACGTACCGCTGACCGCCGCGCCATGCGGCTGAGGGAGCTGACGATGGCGAAGCCAGCCGACACCAGGACCGCCGGTCGCAAGCCGGTGGCGAAGGCCACCCGCAGCGCGGCGGAGACCGAGAAGATCCGGGCCGCCCTGGCGGCACGGCGGGACGAGCTCAACGCCGAGTACGATCAGACGCTGAGCGAGATCACCGAGCTGCAGCGCGACCGGCTGACCGACTCGGCCGGGGACGACCAGGCCGACACCGGGACCAAGACGTTCGAGCGCGAGCAGGAGATCTCACTCGCCAACAGCATCAAGGAGCGGATCACGCAGGTCGAGCGCGCGCTGGAGCGGCTCGACGAGGGTGGCTACGGCTGGTGCGAGCGGTGCGGCAACCCGATCCCGGTGGAGCGGCTCGCCGCGTTCCCGTCGGCCACCCTCTGCGTGAGCTGCAAGCAGCTGGAGGAGCGGCGCTGATCACCGCTCCCCGGCGGCCGAACGGCAGACGGTGACCGCCACCGTCGCGAGCGTCGATGGGGAGCAGATGACCGCAGCACCGCCCGCCGGGTCCGGCACCACCGAGACAGGCGCCGGCACGCCCCGCCGCAGGGCGGTCACGCTGCTGCTCGGCGTCTCCCTGTTCTCGCTCCTGGCGGACCTGGGCACCAAGCAGCTCGCGCTCAGCGAGCTGCCCGGCCGGGAGCCGGTGTCGGTGCTCGGCGGCGCCGTCTACTTCACGCTCACCCGCAACAGCGGCGCGGCCTGGAGCATCGGTTCCGACCACACCTGGGTCTTCCCGATCATCACGTTCGTGGTGATCGGGTGGATCGCCTGGATGACGCTGCGGCTGCGCTCGCTGCCGTGGGCGGTGTCGCTGGGCCTGGTGCTGGGCGGCGCGCTGGGCAACCTGATCGACCGGATCTTCCGCGCGCCGGGGCACTTCGTCGGCCACGTCGTCGACATGATCAGCCTGTTCGGGCCGTACGGCGAGTACTACCCGGTGTTCAACCTGGCCGACAGCTCGCTGGTGTGCGGCGTGGTGCTCGCGGTCTTCCTGGAGCTGACCGGCCGGCAGCGCGACGGCTCCCGGCTGCGTGACCAGAAGCGCGACGACAAGCGCGATGACAAGCGCGACGACGCCACCACGGCCGAGCAGCGGGAGAGCGCATGACCTCCGCCTTCGCCGCCGGCGGCGACACCCGCTCCCTGCCCGTGCCCGACGGCCTCGACGGCATGCGCCTGGACCAGGCCGTGTCCCGCCTGTTCGGGCTCTCCCGCACCGCCGCCGCCGGTCTGATCGACGCCGGCGACGCGCTCGTCGACGGCGTCGCCCGGCCCAACTCGCACAAGGTCAAGGCGGGCTCGTGGCTGGAGGTCACGCTGCCCGCGCCGCCCGCCCCGCCGACTGTGGTGCCGCAGGCGGTGCCCGGCCTGACCGTGGTGTACGCCGACGACGACATCGTGGTGGTGGACAAGCCGGTCGGGGTGGCGGCGCACCCGAGCCCGGGCTGGACCGGCCCCACCGTGATCGGCGGGCTGGCCGGCATCGGCCACCGGATCTCCACCAGCGGCGCCGCCGAGCGGCAGGGCGTGGTGCACCGGCTCGACGTGGGCACCACCGGGATCATGGTGGTGGCCAAGAGCGAGCGCGCGTACACCTCGCTGAAGCGGGCGTTCAAGTACCGCGAGGTGGAGAAGCGCTACCACGCCGTGGTGCAGGGCCACCCGGACCCGTCGAGCGGCACCATCGACGCGCCGATCGACAGGCACCCGCACCACGACTACCGCTGGGCGGTGGTCTCCGGCGGCAAGCCGAGCATCACCCACTACGACACGATCGAGGCGTTCCCGGCGGCCAGCCTGCTCGACGTGCGGCTGGAGACCGGGCGTACGCACCAGATCCGGGTGCACTTCTCCACGCTGCGGCACCCCTGCGTGGGCGACCTGACCTACGGCGCGGACCCGACGCTGTCGGCCCGGCTCGGGCTGTCCCGGCAGTGGCTGCACGCCCGCTCGCTGAGCTTCGCGCACCCGGGCACCGGCGACGCGGTGACGTTCGTCAGCGAGTACCCGGACGACCTGGCCCGGGCGCTGGAGATCCTGCGCGACTGACGTGAGCGACCATCCCGCGCCGCCGCGCCGGTCCCGGTCCGCCGCGCTGACCTGGCTCGCGCTGGCCTGCGCGCTCGTGGTGCTGGTGGTCGCCGTGGCGCAGCGGCGGGACCGTCCGGCGAGCGACCGCACGGTCGGCGAGGTCACGAGGGTGGGCGTGACCGGCGGCGCGAGCATCCCGGAGTACCTGCGCGCCGCCGGGGACGAACTGGCCCGCCTCGACGCGCCCGACGGCTACGCGCTCGTCTCGTTCGGCGACTATCTGACCCCGGCGCGGGCGGCCGCCGTGCTGGACGGCACGCGGGTCTCGGCGGTGGTGGCGCGGGTGCCGCTGCCCGGCCGGCAGACCGAGATCGTCCGGATCGCGGCGCTGCGCCTGCCGCGGGACGTGGTGGCCGGGATGGCCGGCGTCGCCGGGCGCAAGGACCGGGAGGCCGCCGACTACCGCTCCCGCGCCGCCGCCACCGCCGATCCGGAACTGCGCCGGGTGTACGACAGCGGCGCCGATGTCGCCGTCCGCGAGGCGGCGGCGTACCGGACGGGCTGCGCCTGCGTCTACGCCGCGGTGGTGAGTGCCACGCCGGACGCCCTGCGGGCGCTCGCCGGCCGGCCCGGCGTCCGGGTGGTGGACCCGGCGCCGGAGGTGCGCCGCCTGGACCGGAGCGTGTTCACCCCGCCGCTGCCCGAGCAGCGTGACGTGGCCCGGCCACCGGCCGACACCTGGCACGCGGAGGCAGGCGGAATGGGCGATTCGTCGGAAGCCGCACGGACGGTGAGCGGACCTTTACCGACCGCCCCCGCGCCACCCGCCGGTTCCGGGGCACCCAATCCCGCTCCCACCTCCTGAGACGTCCAGGCACGCGGCGACCCGGCGGATCCCATCGTGCGGCGGGCCGACGGGCGATGTGCGGCGCGGGGAGTGGTCCGAATAGGGTTTCGTTCGTAGCCTGTCAGGCGGAGATCGATGGGCTGGGGGAGGGCGAATCCTTGGACGGCAGCGAGACCGGCTGGGGTCGGCAGGGCGAGCCGGCACCGCGGTGGCGGGCGCTGCTCGACCGGGCCCGGCTCGGCGGTCGCGGCGCGGAGCACGCCGACGCCGACCGGCACGTCGAGGAGCAACCGGCCCCGCCGCCCGACCCGCTGCCGCGTCGTGGCGCGGGCACCGGCTGGACCGGTCGCGCCGCAGCCGTCGGTCGCGCCCCCGACGGGTCGTACGGCGCCGAGCCCGGTTACCGGGCCGAGGCCACGTTCCGGGTCGACCCGGCCTTCCGCGCCGATCCCCGCCGCGACGGCGAGCCGGCCTACCGGGCCGACCCGGCTTACCGCAGCGACCCGGAGCCGTCCTGGCGTGCCGGGCAGCCCTACCCGCCCGACCCGCCCCGGCGTGCCGACCCGTCGCTCGCGCCCGAGCAGCCCTTCACCGCCGAGCCGCGCTCGGAGCCGTCCTGGCGGCCCGAGCCCGCCCGCCCGGAGCCGCTCGGCCGGGCCGAGGCGCCGGCCGAGTCCCGGTACTCCCTTCTCGACGGTGGCTACCGGCCCGCGCCGCCGCCGGCCGAGTCCCGCTACGCGCTGCTCGACCGGGGCCGCTACCGGCCCGACGCGCCGCCGGCCCCGGAGCCGGTGGTGCCCGCGCCACGCCGCCCGCTGGAGGAGCGCTCCGGCCGGGCCGAGGCGTCCCACGCGCAGTGGCGTGCCCCGGAGCCGGACCCGGAGGTGGAACGGGCGACCAGCGTGCTGCGCCGCGAGCTGGGCACCCCGAGGGTGCTCGCCTTCGCCAACCCCAAGGGTGGGGTGCACAAGACCACGGCGACGGTGCTCGCCGCCGCCACGGTGGGCAGCGTACGCGGGCGCGGCGTGCTCGCCTGGGACGACAACGAGCTGCGCGGCACGCTCGGTCTGCGGGCCGGCAGCGCCCGGCACGCCCGCACCATCCGCCACCTGATCCACGACCTGGCGCAGATCGAGATCCTCGAGGGCAACACGCTGCTGTCGCACCTCGACGACTACCTGCGGCACGCCTCCGACGGCTCGTACGACGTGCTGGCCGGTGAGGAGAGCCCGCGCTTCGCCCAGCGGCTCGACCAGTTCACCGTCAAGCGGGTGCTGGAGCTGCTGCGCCGCACCCACGAGGTGGTCTGCGTGGACACCGGCAACAACGTGGAGAGCCCCAACTGGCGCACCGTCATGCAGGCCGCCGACCAGCTCGTGGTGACCACCGTGCCGCGTGAGGACGCGGCGTTCAGCGCGGACTGGATGCTCGACCTGCTGCACGAGGTGGGCATGGGCGAGCTGGCCGACAACGCGGTCACGCTGATCTCCTGCCCGACGCCGGGGCGCACCTCGCTGCAGGACGACCTGGAGCGGCACTTCGCCACCCGTACCCGCGCGGTCGCCGTGGTGCCGTACGACCCGGCGCTGGAGACCGGCTCCTCGATCGAGTACCACCAGCTCCAGGCCGAGACCCGCGACGCCTGGCTCAAGGCGGCAGCGGTGATGCTGGAACCGTTCGCGCGCTGAGCGCCGACCACCGCCCCGCGTCGTGCCCGGGCCTGAGAGGATCAACGCGTGAGTCCGGACACCAGTGAGCCCGAGCGGGCGCGCGAGCGCGGCGACGGCGACGTTCCGCGGCCGGGCGACGCCCCGCGTCCCGGCGAGGCCCCGCGGCCGGGCGAGGCCCCGCTGCCCGGCACCGCCCCGCGTCCCGGCGGCGACGTGTGGCCCGGGGCCGCTCAGCCGCCCGGCTGGCCCGGCGGCCTGCCGGTGCCGGCCGGCACACCGGTCACCGCCCCCGGCGCCGACCCGCTCGCCGGGCATCCGTTCGTGGCGGCGGAACTGCCCGGCGCCACCCGGTCGCGCCGCCCGCTGCTCACCGCGCTCGGCGTGGTCGGGCTGCTCACCGCGCTCGGCGTACCGCTCGGCCTGCTCTGGGCGTGGCTGGCGCCGGCCACCCCGGTACGCCAGACCCCGGCCGGCGCGGTCTACACCACGCCGCAGCCGGAGCAGCCGATCGCCGCGGACGGCTGGTTCAGCCTCCTGACGCTCGGCTTCGGCGTGCTCGCCGCCATCGCCCTGTGGGTGCTGCTGCGCCGCCGGCGTGGCCCGGCGGGCCTGCTCGCGGTGACGCTCGGCGGCATCGGCGCGGCGGTGGTTGCCTGGCAGGTCGGCCGCCGGATCGGGCTGTCGACGTTCCAGCGGCTGGTGGAGACCGCGCCGCCGGGCACCGCGTTCACCAAGCCGGTCGACCTGCGCGCCGGTGGCGTCGACTGGTACGGCCCGTTGCCGCTGCCGCACGGTAACCTGCTGCTCGCAGCCTTCGGCGCCGCAGTCACGTACACGCTGCTGGCGGGCTGGTCGCGGTGGCCGTCGCTGCGGCCGGAGCCGGAGCCCGACGCCGCCTGGCCGCCGCCCCCGCCCGGGTTCAGTTCGGCGCCGGGGGACCAGCCAGCTCGCTGAGCGGCACCGGCACCGCGCGCACCCGCCGCAGCAACGCCGTCTCCCGGTTGAGCAGGCGCAGCTCGGCGCGGAGCCGGCCGGCCGTGTCGTCGACGGCGAGCAGCCGCTGCCGGTCGGCGACGGTCAGCGCGGCGGTCGCCGCGACCAGGTGTGACAGGACCGTGGGATCCTCCGGCAGCTGCTCGGTGATCTCCTGCTGCTCGGGCCGGATCAGCCCGAGATACTGCCGGAACACCGAGATCACCCGGGCCGCGAGCAGGTCGGCGGTCTCGTCCGGGCCGTCCGGCTCCGGCAGCCACTCCACCTCGGCGGTGAGGTACGGCTCGGTGGAGGCGTCGACCTCGGCGACCCGGAACCGTCGCCGCCCCACAGTGACGATGTCGAAGCCGCCGTCGGCCAGCTCGGTGACCTGCCGCAGCTCGGCGGTGCAGCCGACCTCGTGCAGCGTGACCTCGCCACCGGCCGGCCCGGAAAGCCCCGGCGGCCCGGCCGGCGCCACCTCCCAGCCGGCCCGGATCGCCACCACGCCGAACTCGCGCGGCGCGCCCTCGGGCAGCCCGACGAGGTGGCGCACCAGCGCCTTGTAGCGCTCCTCGAAGATGTGCAGCGGAAGGACCAGCCCGGGGAAGAGGACGGTCCCGAGCGGGAACACCGGCAGCCGTGCGCTCACGTGATCGAGCGTATCGCCAACGCGCCCGCCCGCGCGTGTCCCGGCTCACCGTCCCGGCGTGCGGGCGGGCCCGGCCGGTGGCCCGGTCGGCGGCCTAGACTCGCAGGCGTGTTGAATCGGATCGACCTGCGCGGCGGGGTCCGTGACCCGCGCCGCCTGCTGCCCCGTGCCCAGCTCGACGTCTCCGTGGCGGTCGAGCGGATCCGCCCGCTCGTGGAGGCGGTCCGGGACCATGGGTACCCGGCGATCCGGGAGGCCAGCGAACGGTTCGACGGCGTCTCCCCGGAGCGGCTGCGGGTGCCGGTCGAGACGATCCGCGCCGCCGAGGGCGAGCTGGACCCGCAGGTCCGCGCCGCGCTGCTGGAGTCGATCACCAGGGCCCGCAAGGTGCACGCCGACCAGCGCCGCACCGACCACACCACGACTGTGGTGCCCGGCGGCACGGTGACCGAGCGGTGGGTGCCGGTCGACCGGGTCGGCCTCTACGTCCCGGGCGGCCTGGCCATGTACCCGTCGACGGTGGTGATGAACGTGGTCCCGGCCCAGGCGGCCGGGGTGCGCTCGCTGGTGGTGGTGAGCCCGCCGCAGAAGGACAACGACGGCCTGCCGGACCGCCGGGTCCTCGCGGCCTGCGCGCTGCTCGGCGTGGACGAGGTGTACGCGGTGGGCGGCGCCCAGGCGGTCGCCATGCTCGCCTACGGCGCGGGCGTCGACCCGGCCGGCGACGAGCGCTGCGAGCCGGTCGACATGATCACCGGTCCGGGCAACATCTGGGTCACCGCCGCGAAGCGGCTGCTGCGCGGCGTGGTCGGCATCGACGCCGAGGCCGGCCCGACCGAGATCGCGATCCTGGCCGACGACACCGCCGACCCGGCGCACGTCGCCGCCGACCTGATCAGCCAGGCCGAGCACGACCCGCTGGCGGCGAGCGTGCTCGTCACCCCGTCCACCGCGCTGGCCGACGCGGTCGACGCCGAACTGGCCCGGCAGGCGCCGGTGGCCAAGCACGCCGAGCGGATCGGCACCGCGCTGCGCGGCGAGCAGAGCGGCGTCGTCCTGGTCGACGACCTGGAGGCCGGACTGCGGGTGGTCGACGCGTACGCGGCCGAGCACCTGGAGATCCAGACCGAGAACGCCCGCGAGTGGGCGCTGCGGGTCCGCAACGCCGGGGCGGTGTTCGTGGGCGCCTGGTCGCCGGTGTCGCTCGGCGACTACTGCGCGGGCTCCAACCACGTGCTCCCCACCGGCGGCTGCGCGCGGCACTCCTCGGGGCTGTCCGTGCAGTCGTTCCTGCGCGGCGTGCACCTGGTCGAATACACGCAGGACGCGCTGCGCGACGTGGCGCCGCACGTGGTGACGCTGGCGACGGTGGAGGACCTGCCCGCGCACGGCCAGGCGGTCAGCGTCCGGTTCGGCGAGGGCGGCGCGTCGTGACCACGCTCGACGAGCTGCCGATCCGCGACGACCTGCGCGGGCGTACGCCGTACGGGGCGCCGCAGCTCGACGTGGCGGTACGGCTGAACACGAACGAGAACTCCTACCCGGTGCCCGAGCCGGTGGTCGAGGCGATCGGCAAGGCGGTCGCCGCCGAGCTGCGTGACCTCAACCGCTACCCGGACCGGGACGCCGTGGCGCTGCGCGCCGACCTGGCCGCCTACCTCGGCCACGGGCTCACCGCCGAGAACGTGTGGGCGGCGAACGGCTCCAACGAGATCCAGCAGCAGCTGCTCCAGGCGTTCGGCGGTCCCGGGCGCACCGCGCTCGGCTTCATCCCGGCGTACTCGATGCACCCCCTGCTGGCACTCGGCACCGGCACCCGGTGGGTGCCCGCCCCGCGCGGCGCGGACTTCGGGCTCACCGCCGACGAGGCAGTGGCCCAGGTCCGCGAGCACCGGCCCGACGTGGTGTTCCTCTGCTCGCCGAACAACCCGACCGGCACCGCGCTGGACCCGGCGGTGGTCGCCGCCGTGCTGGACGAGGCACCAGGCATGGTGATCGTGGACGAGGCGTACGCCGAGTTCGCCCGCCCCGGCACGGTCAGCGCGCTCGCCGTGCTGCCCGGCCACCCGCGGCTGGTGGTGACCCGCACCATGAGCAAGGCGTTCGGCTTCGCCGGCGGCCGGCTCGGCTACCTGGCCGCCGACCCGGCGGTGGTGGACGCGGTGCAGCTGGTCCGGCTGCCCTACCACCTGTCCGCGCTCACCCAGGCCGCGGCCCGCGCGGCGCTGGCGCACCGGGACGCCCTGCTCGGCACCGTGACCGCGATCAAGGAGCAGCGGGACCGGATCGTCGCCGAGCTGCGCGCCCGGGGCCACCGGGTGGCCGACAGCGACGCCAACTTCGTGCTGTTCGCCGTCGCGGGGGACCAGGCGGTGGCCTGGCGTACCCTGCTCGATGCCGGCGTCCTGGTACGCGACGTCGGCCTGCCCGGCTGGCTGCGCGTCACCGCCGGCACCCCGACCGAGACCGACGCATTCCTCACCGCGATGGAGAGAGTTTCATGAGCCGGATCGCCCGGATCGAGCGGGTCACAAACGAGACGAAGGTGCTCGTCGAGATCGACCTCGACGGCACCGGCAAGGCCGACATCTCCACCGGCGTCGGCTTCTACGACCACATGCTCAACCAGATCGCCCGGCACGGGGGCTTCGACCTGACCGTGCACACCGTCGGCGACCTGGAGATCGACGCGCACCACACGATGGAGGACACGGCGCTCGCGCTGGGCGCCGCGTTCGACCGGGCGCTGGGCGACAAGGCCGGCATCCGGCGGTACGGATCGGCGACCGTCCCGATGGACGAGGTGCTGGTCCGGGCCGCCGTCGACCTGTCCGGCCGCCCGTACGTGGTGCACGACGAGCCGGCGCTGGCGCCGTACATCGGGCCGGTCTACCCGACGAGCATGACCCGGCACATCTGGGAGTCGTTCGGCCAGTCGGCCCGGATCACGCTGCACGTGGACGTGCTGCGCGCGGCCCGGCCCGGCGGCCACCCGGACGCCCACCACGTGGTCGAGGCGCAGTTCAAGGCCGTCTCCCGCGCGCTGCGGGAGGCCACCGCCCTGGACCCGCGGAACGCGGGTGTGGTGCCGTCCACGAAGGGCGCTCTCTAATGAAGGTGCTGCCCACTCTTCTGCTGATCCTGGCCGGCCTGCTGCTCGGCGGGACGTGGTCGCTGCTCAAGCAGGGCGCCCCCCGCGCCGCCGTGGTGATCACCGGCCTGCTGGCCGTGCTCGCCACCGCCGCCGGGGTGCTCTGGCTGCTGCCGGGGGAGAGCTGATGGCACGGGTGGTGGTGCTCGACTACGGCTCGGGCAACCTGCGTTCGGCCGAGCGCGCGGTGGCGCGGGCCGGCGCCGACGTGACAGTCACCGACGACCTGGACGCCGCCGCGTCGGCCGACGGCCTGGTGGTGCCGGGCGTCGGCGCGTTCGCCGCGTGCATGGCGGGGATCGAGGCGCTGGGCGCCGGGCCGGTCATCGCCGACCGGGTCGCCGCCGGGCGGCCGGTCCTGGGCATCTGCGTCGGCATGCAGATCCTCTTCGGGCACGGCGAGGAGCACGGCGTGGTCACCAAGGGGCTCGGGCTGCTGCCCGGGGGCGTGACCCGGCTGCCCGCGCGGCGGCTGCCGCACATGGGCTGGAACACCGTGCGGCCGCCGGCCGGCTCGGCGCTGTTCGCCGGCCTGCCGGAGGACACCCGGTTCTACTTCGTCCACTCCTACGGGGTGACCGACCCGGCGGCGCTGGCCGAGGCGGGCGCGACGGTGACGACCGCGCACCACGGCGCGGACTTCGTCGCGGCGGTGGAGCGGGGGCCGCTCTCGGCCGCGCAGTTCCACCCGGAGAAGTCGGCCGACGCCGGGGCCGCGCTGCTGCGCAACTGGCTCGGCACGTTGTGACCGGCCCGCTGGCGGGCACGCGGGCGTCGGCGTGAGCAAGGAGCGGGCCCGCCGCCGCGCGGAGCGCGAGGCCGAGCAGGAGCGGGCGCGCGCCGTCCGCGCCCGCCGGGTGGCACGCCGGGAGCGGCGTCGTTCTCTGGTACGCCGCCTGACGCCGTCGCTGCGGCGCGGGCGTACCGGCCGGCTGCGCCGGCACACCCGCCGCGAGCGGGCGACGATCCTGGTGCTCACCGCGACCGCGGTGGTCGCCATCTGGAGTCTGGTGGACGACCTCGCGCTGCGGCTGGTGCTGGTCGTGTTGTTGTTGCTGGTCCTGCCCGCGATCGTGGTGATCGCGCTGGACCGTCGTTGAGGACCCGAGGAGAGAAGCGTTGAGCCTCACCCTGTTGCCCGCCGTGGACGTCGCCGACGGCCAGGCCGTCCGGCTCGTGCAGGGCGCCGCCGGTAGCGAGACCGCGTACGGCGACCCGCTGGACGCGGCTCTGGCCTGGCAGTCCGACGGTGCGGAGTGGATCCACCTGGTCGACCTGGACGCCGCGTTCGGGCGGGGCTCCAACGCCGCGCTGCTCGCCGAGGTGGTCGGCAAGCTGGACGTGAAGGTGGAGCTGTCCGGCGGCATCCGCGACGACGAGTCGCTGCGGGCGGCGCTGGGCACCGGGGCGGCCCGGGTCAACATCGGCACCGCCGCGCTGGAGGACCCGCAGTGGTGCGACCGGATCTGCGGCGAGTACGGCGACCGGGTGGCGATCGGGCTGGACGTGCGCGGCCGTACCCTGTCGGCGCGCGGCTGGACCCGCGACGGCGGTGACCTGTACGAGGTGCTGGCCCGGCTCGACGCCGCGGGCGCGGCGCGGTACGTGGTCACCGACATCACCAAGGACGGCACCATGCGCGGGCCGAACCTGGACCTGCTGCGCGAGGTGTGCGCCCGCACCGACGCGCCGGTGATCGCCTCCGGCGGCGTGTCCACGCTGGACGACCTGCGGGCGCTGGCCACGCTGGAGCCGGTGGGCGTGGAGGGCGTGATCGCCGGCAAGGCGCTCTACGCGGGCGCGTTCACCGTCGCCGAGGCGCTGGCGACGCTGCGGGCCGGCGCGTGACGACCGAGCCGCCCGCCGACGCAGGGGTGGTGACCCGGCTCGGTTCGGGCGGCCCGTGGGAGGCGCTGTACGGCTACTCCCGGGTGGTGCGGGCCGGCGCGCTGGCGATCACCGCCGGCTGCACCTCCACAGTGGACGGCCGGGTGGCGCACGCCGGTGACGCGGCGGCGCAGACCGCGCAGGCGATCCGGATCGGTCTGGACGCGCTGGCCGAGGTCGGCGCCGGGCCGGCGGACGTGGTGCGGACCCGGATGTACGTCACGGACCGGCTCTACGCCGACGAGGTGGGCCGGGCGCACAACGCGGTGTTCGGCCCGGTGCGCCCGGTGGCCACGATGGTGGTGGTGGCCGGGCTGATCGACCCGGATCTCCTGGTCGAGGTCGAGCTGGAGGCGTACCTGCCGGAGCGCTGACCGGTGCCCGGGTGACCGGCGCCGCGCCGCCCCACACCCAGATAAGTTGTGCACAACTTGATTGCCCGCTACCGTTCTGGGTGTGACCGATGATCTGGTGCTGCGCCGGCAGGTGTGCTTCGCGCTCTACGCGGCGTCGCGCGCCCTGACCGACGTCTACCGGCCCATCCTCGACGAGCACGGCCTGACCTACCCGCAGTACCTGGTGCTGCTGGTGCTCTGGGAGCGCGACGACGGCGCCCCCACGGTCTCCGAGCTCGGCGGTCAGCTCCGGCTCGACTCCGGCACCCTCTCCCCGCTGCTCAAGCGGCTGGAGGCGGCCGGTCTGGTGGTGCGTACCCGATCGGCGGCGGACGAGCGCCGGGTCGAGGTGGGCCTCACCGACCGGGGCCGGGCCCTGCGGGAGCGGATGGGTGACGTGCCGCGGCGGGTGGCCGCCGCCACCGGGCTCACCGAGGACGAGCTGGTCTTCCTCCACGGCATCCTCACCCGGGTCACCGAGACGATCCACCGACAGAAGGAGCAGTGACATGCAGGTGCTCTACACCGCCTCCGCCCGCGCCACCGGCGACGGCCGCGACGGTCACGTCCGGACCTCCGACGGCACGGTCGAGCTGGACCTCGCCGTACCGAAGGAGATGGGCGGCGCCGGCGGCGCGGCCAACCCGGAGCAGCTCTTCGCGGCCGGCTACGCGGCCTGCTTCCACTCCGCGCTGCGCGTGGTGGCCCGCCAGGCCAAGGCGGACGTCTCCGGCTCGGTCGTCGAGGCCGAGGTGGGCATCGGCCCAAACGGCAGCGGCGGTTACGGCCTCGCCGTGACGCTCGTGGTGGACCTGCCCGCGGTCGAGCGCGCGGCCGCCGAGCAGCTGGTCGACGCGGCCCACCAGGTCTGCCCCTACTCCAACGCGACCCGTGGCAACGTCGAGGTGACGCGCACGGTCCGCGAGGCCCGGTGAGCACGAGGAGCGCGGCGCAGCGGAGCCCCGCGGTGCGAACCGAGGAGGTCTGGTGAGCGAGGCGAGCGTCAACAGGGAGATCCACCTGGCGTCCCGGCCGGACGGCTGGCCGACCGCGGAGAACTTCCGGCTGGTCACCACCGAGGTGCCGACGCCGGGCCCGGGACAGGTGGTGGTCCGCAACCGGTTCATGTCCGTCGACCCGTACATGCGCGGGCGGATGAACGACGTCAAGTCGTACGTGCCGCCGTTCGCGCTCGACGCCCCACTGGACGGCGGCGCGATCGGTGAGGTCGTGTCCGGTGAGGCCGGGGGCGTCAAGCCCGGTGACACGGTGCTGCACGGGCTCGGCTGGCGCGAGTACGCGCTCGTGGACGCCAAGGGCGTACGCGCTGTCGATCCCGACCTGGCGCCGGTCACCGCGCACCTGAGCGTGCTCGGCATGACCGGGCTGACCGCGTACGCCGGGCTGCTCGACGTGGCCGCGATGAAGCCGGGGGAGACCGTGTTCGTCTCCGGCGCGGCCGGTGCGGTGGGCAGCATGGTCGGCCAGATCGCGAAGCTGCGCGGCGCCGGCCGGGTGATCGGCAGCGCCGGTTCGGCGGCGAAGGTCGAGCGGCTCACCGCGCTCGGCTTCGACGCCGCCTTCGACTACCACGACGGGCCGGTGTCCAAGCAGCTCAAGGCCGCCGCCCCGGACGGCGTCGACGTGTACTTCGACAACGTCGGCGGCGAGCACCTGGAGGCGGCGATCGGGGCGATGAACCCGCACGGCCGGGCCGCCATCTGCGGCATGATCGCGCAGTACAACGCCACCGAGCCGCCCGCCGCGCCGCGCAACCTGGCGCTGGTGATCGGCAAGCGGCTGACGCTCCGCGGCTTCCTCGTCAGTGACCACGGTCACCTGCGGGAGCAGTTCGTGCGGGAGGTGGCGGGCTGGCTGCGCGAGGGCCGGCTGTCGTACGACGAGACGATCGTCGACGGCATCGAGCAGGCCCCCGAGGCGTTCCTCGGCCTGCTGCGCGGCGAGAACCTCGGCAAGATGCTGGTCCGTCTCTGACCGGCGCGAACGCACACACCGCAGCGGGCGGTGGTGACCGGCCTCACCGGCGGGTCACCACCGCCCGCGCGTTCGTTAGGCTCGGGGCATGACGGTGGCGGTACGGGTCATCCCGTGTCTGGACGTGGACGCCGGGCGCGTGGTCAAGGGGGTCAACTTCCTCGACCTGCGCGACGCCGGCGACCCGGTGGAGCTGGCGGCGGCCTACGACCGGGCCGGCGCGGACGAGCTGACCTTCCTCGACGTCACCGCCTCGTCCAGCGACCGGGGGACCATGCTCGACGTGGTGCGGCGCACCGCCGAGTCGGTCTTCATCCCGCTCACCGTGGGCGGTGGTGTCCGCCGGGTCGCCGACGTCGACACGCTGCTGCGCGCCGGGGCGGACAAGGTCGGCGTGAACACCGCCGCCATCGCCCGGCCGGAGTTGATCGCCGAGATCGCCGACCGGTTCGGCCGGCAGGTGCTGGTGCTCTCGCTGGACGTGCGCCGCGCACCGCACGGCACGACGCCGAGCGGCTTCGAGGTGACCACGCACGGCGGACGGCGGGGCACCGGCCTGGACGCGGTCGAGTGGGCGGCGCGCGGCGCCGAGCTGGGCGCGGGCGAGATCCTGCTCAACTCGATGGACGCCGACGGCACCAAGGCCGGGTTCGACCTGCCGCTGATCCAGGCGGTCCGCGAGGTGGTCGACGTGCCGGTGATCGCCAGCGGCGGCGCGGGCGAGGTGGCCCACTTCCCGCCGGCCGTCGGCGCGGGTGCGGACGCGGTGCTCGCGGCGAGCGTCTTCCACTTCGGCGAACTCACCGTCGGCGAGGTCAAGGACGCGCTGCGCGGCGCCGGGCACCCGGTGCGCTGAGGCGGGTCACTGCCGGCCGGGGTGCCCCTCGGGGGAGCGGCGCGGCATCGGGATCGACCGGACCACGTACTCCTGCACGGCGGCGGCGTGGTCGTTCTCGTCGAGGTGCCACTCGCTCTCGGCGGGCGGGTGCCGCCGGGTCAGCACGCCCTGCACCGTGTCCACTGTGGTGCCGAGCCCGGCGCTGGGGCGGGTGCGCCAGAGCCGCTCACCGTCGGCGGTGACCCGGAACCAGCCGTCGGCGACGCTGACCAGACCCGCGCCGACCAGCCGCCGGACCGCGCCCTCCACCTCGTGCCGTTCGGGGATGGCCTGGTTGAGGTGGTCGGCGGTGGAGAGGACGTCGGCCAGGCGGACACCCTCCGGCCTGCGTGTCGCGGCGGCCCGCCGGTGCCGGCCGGCGCCACTGGCGATGACAAGCGCGACGAAGATCCAGGCGTCGCTCCAACGCCATCCGTTCTCCCCCATGCAGGAATGATGCCCGGCCGCGACGGCGGAGGAAACACCTGGTTTCCCGCTTGTGTGTCGCCGCAGCTCAACGCGTTGCGCGGCGTCCCGGACCGTGGCGGTCGGCCCGGTGATGATCACGTAGCGTAAGCACCGGCCGCCGGGCGTGGCGGCAGCGCGAAGACCGGGATGAAGAACTGGGCCAGCGGGCCGATGGTCAGCGCGTACGCCACGGTGCCGAGACCGACGGTGCCGCCGAGCAGCCAGCCGAGCGCCAGCACGGTGACCTCGATGACGGTGCGGACCAGCCGGACCGAGAAGCGGGGGTGGCGGGCGACGAAGCCGGTCATCAGCCCGTCGCGTGGGCCGGGGCCGAGCCCGGCGCCCAGGTAGAGCCCGGTGGCGGCGCCGTTGGCGACGATCCCGGCGACGAGCAGCGCGACGCGGGCCGGCAGGCCGTCGCCGGCCGGCAGCACGGCCAGGGCGGCGTCGACGACCAGGCCGATCACCACGACGTTGCTGACCGTGCCGAGGCCGGGTCGCTGCCGCAGCGGGATCCAGAGGACGAGCACGAGGGCGCCGACCGCGATGGTGACGGTCCCGAAGGACAGGCCGGTCTGCCGGGCGAGTCCCTGGTGGAACACGTCCCACGGGTCCAGTCCCAGCTCGGAGCGGATCATCAGCGCCATGCTCAGGCCGTAGAGGACCAGTCCGGCGTAGAGCTGGGCGAGCCGTCGTACCGGCCGGTGCCGGAGATTGCCAAGCTGTGCCATGCATGCCACCCTAGGTGCCAATCGTGGTTGTCGAGGGTGCCAATTTCGGGGGTGTGGCCATGACCAGCCAGGTGCGCGGCGTCCAATTGGCGCGACTCCTCGGTCAGTGGCACGCACTGCCAGGCCGTCGGCGCAGCCCCGACTACGCCGCGCTCGCCGGCGCCGTCCGCGGGTTGCTCGCCGACGGGCGCCTCCCCCTCGGGGTACGCCTGCCGGCCGAGCGGGAACTGGCCGAGGCGCTGCGGATCAGCCGGACCACTGTCACCGCCGCGTACCGGGAACTGCGGGAGAGCGGCCACCTGGCCAGCCGCCGGGGCGCGGGCAGCTGGACCATGCTGCCCGGCGGGCACCGGGTGGCCAGCACCGGGCTGTGGACGCCGCTCGACGACCGCGACATGATCGACCTCGGGGTGGCCGCGCTGTCCGCGCCCCCGCAGCTCGTCCCCGCCGCCCGGGCCGCGGCCGAGGACCTGCCCCGCTACCTCAGCGGCGCCGGCTACCACCCGACCGGCATCATCGAGCTGCGCGAGGCGGTGGCGCGCGGGTACACCGAACGTGGCCTGCCCACCAGCCCGGAGCAGATCATGGTCACCAACGGCACCCAGCACGCGCTGGACCTGGTGCTGCGGCTGGCCCTGTCGCCCGGCGGCGCGGTGCTCGTCGAGTCGCCCACCTACCCCAACGCGCTCGCCGCGCTCTCCGCCCGGCGGGCCAGGATCGCCACGCACGGCCTGTCCGACGAGGGCTGGGACGCCGAACTGCTGCTCGGCAGCCTGCGGCAGACCCGGCCGAAGCTCGCGTACGTGATCCCCGAGTTCCAGAACCCGACCGGCCACCTGATGGCGGCCGACCTGCGCGAGCGGCTGGTCGGGACGGCCCACGCGGCCGGCACCGACCTGGTGGTCGACGAGTCCTTCGTCGACCTGCCGCTCGACGACAACACGCTGCCGCCCCCGGTGGCGGTCTTCGACAGGCACTCCCGGGTGATCAGCATCGGCGGCATGAGCAAGCCCTACTGGGGTGGGCTGCGGATCGGGTGGGTACGCGCCTCCGCGCCCCAGGTGCAGCGGCTGGCCGCGGCCCGGGTCGGGGTGGACATGGCCAGCCCGGTGCTCGACCAGCTCGTCGCAGTGCACCTGCTCACCGAGGCGCCGGCCATCGTGGCCGCCCGCCGGGCCCAGCTCGTCACACAGCGGGACGCCCTGGTCGCGGCGCTCGCCGACCGGCTGCCCGACTGGCGGGTGCGGGTGCCCGGCGGCGGCGTCACGCTCTGGGCCGAGCTGGACGGTCCCATCTCCAGCGCGCTGGCCCGCGCGGCCGAGGAGGTCGGCGTACGACTGGCGCCCGGACCCCGGTTCGGCCTGGACGGGACGCTGGAGCGCTTCCTGCGGCTGCCCTTCACGCTTCCCGCCGCCGAGCTGGTGGAGGCGGTCGGGCGGCTCGCCGCGGTCCGCTACGACCTGGACCGGACCAGCCGCCCGCAGTGGCGGGAACCCAGCGTCATCGCCTGACCGCCCGCCCGATCCGGTGGTGATCCGCTCGAACCCCGGCTGAGGGCGGGCCGGTGCCCGCACACTGCCCGGGTGGGAGACGGGGACGCGGTCCGGTGGTCGCTGGCGGTGCGGCGCAGCGCGCCGGGTTCCCGGACCACCTGGGTGGAGCTCTTCTACGACCTGGTCTTCGTCTTCGCGTTCCTGAGCGTCACCACGCTCACCGCGTCGGTGTTCACGCCGGTCAACCTCTACCGGTTCCTGCTGGTGCTGGCGCTGCTCTGGTGGTCGTGGACCGGCTTCGCCCGGATGGGCAACGCGTTCCGCGCCGACCAGGGGATGCTGCCGCTGGTCGGCGTCGTCACCGTGGCGGCGACGTTCCTGCTCGTGCTCAGCACACCCAGCGCGTTCGCCACCAACCGCGAGGGCTGGCTGCCCGGGCCGCTCGTCTTCGCCGCGTGCTACTTCGTGATCCGGACCGCCCAGCTCACCGTCTTCGCCTGGGCCGACCGCGCCGACCCGGCCCGGCGCCGGGGACTGCGGATACGCTTCCTGGCCCCGACAGTGGCCACGGTGCTGCTGGTCGTCGCCGGCACCCTGCCCGGCCGGCTGGCGCACGGGCGGTTCGCGGTGGGGCTGCAACTGGCGCTCTGGACCCTGGCGCTGCTCGTCGAGTACATCGCCGGGGCGATCCTCGCCCGCCAGTGGTGGGTGGTGATCTCGGCCGGGCACTGGGCGGAGCGGCACGCGCTGATCGTGCTCGTCGCGCTCGGCGAGTCGCTCATCGCGCTCGGGCTCGGCCCGAAGCGCGGGCTGCCGCTCACCGGCCCGGTGGCGGTCGCCGCGTTGCTCGGCGTGGTGATCGTGGCGGCGCTGTGGTGGGCGTACTTCGACACGCTGAGGTTCGCGCTGGAACAGGCCCTGCACCAGGCCCGGGACCCCGCCGCACGGCTGCGGCTGGCCCGCACCGTCTACACGTTCCTGCACCTGCCGATGGTCGCCGGGATCATCTTCTTCGCCCTCGGCCTCAAGGATCTGCTGGCCGAGGCCGCCTCACCGACGACGCCCGCGTGGGGTCCGGAGCTGGGGGTCCTCTGGGCCGGGGTCCTGTTCGGCGGCGTCGGGATCTACCTGCTCAGCCTCGCCGGGTGCTGGTGGCTGGCGGAGCGCCGGGCACGGACGCCGCTGCTGGTGACGGTGCTGGTGCTCGCCGCGGCCGTCCCGGCCGTCGCCCGGCTCCACGAGCTGAACGCGCTCGCCGCGCTGGCGGTGCTCACCTGCGCCGGCGTCGCCTGGGAGACCCGGGGGGAGGACGACCGCCGGCGCCGGGTACGCCGGCTCGCGCTGGAGGAGCAGATCGCCGCCGAGGCCGAGCAGAGCCGGTGGCGGGAGGGGCACCTCTGAGAACGCACGCGGCCGTGCCCCGGGACGGTGGGGCACGGCCGGCGCGGTGCGGACTACAGCTCGGCGAGCGTCCCCTCGTACATCTTGTCGATCTCGGAGGCGAAGTTCGTCTCCACACTGCGACGCTTGATCTTGAGCGACGGCGTGACCTCGCCGTCCTCGATGGTGAGGTCGCGGGGGAGGATCGTCACCTTCTTGATCGTCTCCCAGCGGTTGAGCCTGCCGTTCAGCTCGGCGACGTAGCCCTCGACCATCTCGCGCGCCTGCGGCGAGGTGACGATCGTGGTGTAGTCGCTGCCCTCAAGCGGCGTGCCGGCGGCCCAGCCCTTGATCGCGTCCGGGTCGAGCGTGACGAGCATGGTGCAGTAGTTGCGGGCCTGCCCGATCACCACCGCCTGCGAGGTGTACGGGCACACCGCCTTGAACATGCCCTCGATGTGCGACGGCGCGACGTACTTGCCACCGGACGTCTTGACCAGGTCCTTCTTCCGGTCGGTGATGCGCAGGTAGCCGTCGGCGTCGAGCGTGCCGATGTCGCCGGTGCGGAAGAAGCCGTCATCGGTGAACGCGGCGGCGGTCTCCTCCGGCAGGTTGTGGTAGCCGCGCATGACCGGCTTGCCGCGCAGCAGGACCTCACCGTCGGTGTCGATCCGGCACTCCAGGTCGCCCATGGCCCGGCCCACGCTGCCGATCTTCAGCCCGTCGGGCGGGTTCACGAACGCGCCGGCGCTGGTCTCGGTCAGTCCGTAGCCCTCGGAGATGGGCAGGTTGGCGGCGGCGAAGAAGGTGGCGATCTCCTTGCTCAGCGGTGCCGCGCCGGAGACCAGCACCCGCATCCGGCCGCCGAGCCGTGCCTGGAGCTTGCTGAACACGAGCTTCTCGGCGAGCGCGTACTTCATCCGCAGCCCGGCCGGGACCGGCTTGCCGGCCTGCTCCAGCGCGACCTTCTCCTTGCCCACCGCGACGCCCCAGGCGAAGATCTTGGCCTTGGCGCCACCGGCGCCCTGCGCGGTAGTGACCGCCTTGTTGTAGACCTTCTCGAAGACCCGGGGCGCACCGCACATGAGCGTCGGCTGCACCACGCCGAGCAGGTCGACGAGCTTGTCCACCCGGCCGTCGACGTAGGTGGGCAGGCCGACGTGGGTGGCGCCGCAGAGAAGCGTCTTGCCGAACGAGTGCGACAGCGGCAGCCACAGGTATTGCAGGTCGTCGACGCGCAGCAGGCCCAGGTCGGCCTGCGCCACGCCCTCCCAGCACCAGCCGCCGTGCAGCAGCTCAACGCCCTTCGGGCGGCCGGTGGTGCCCGACGTGTAGATGAGAGTGGCCAGGTGGTCCGGGCCGATGCCGGCGACGAGCGTGTCGATCAGGTCCGGCTCGGCGCTCAGCGCCGCGGCGCCGCGCTCCTCCAGCTCGGCCAGGGTGAGCTGCGGGACGGCCGCCGCCGGGTCGGGGGTGCCGTCGAAGAGCACCACGTGGGTCAACGCGGGCAGGTCCGCCCCGGCGATCTTCGCCGCCTGCGCCTGGTTCTCCGCGAACAGCACCTTCGAGCCGGAGTCGGCGATGATGTAGACCGCGTCCTCGGGCTCGGTGGTGGGGTAGACGGTGGTGGTGGCACCACCGGCGCACATGATGCCGAAGTCGGCGAGCACCCAGTCCAGGCGCGTGTTGGCCAGAATCGCCACCGGGTTCTCCAGGCCGACACCGAGCCCGTGCAGCCCGGCGGCTATCGCCTTGGCGCGCTGCCCGACCTGCTCCCACGTCAGCCAGACCGGGCCCGAGTCGTCGGGTGCGGGGTGGGCGAAGGCGTGCCGGTCGGGGGAGTCCGCCACGCGCTTGAGGAACATGTCCGGTACGGAACGGTACGGTACATCGAGAGCCATCGCTGTAGCCGCCTTCAGGGGTGGAGGGACGTGACGGGGGTCACGTCGGTCTGCGGTTACCGAAGGGTATTGCCTGCACCCGGCCAGCGGCTAGCCCTGATCGGCCGCGTAGCCACCGGTCCCGCCTGCTGGAACCGGCTCAGGCGTGCCGGCCGGGCGGCACGGAACCGGTCGCCGGTGGCCCGGGCGCGGCGTCGCGCTGACAGGCGTCGATCTCCCGGCGTCCACCTCCGACAGCCGGCGGGCGAGCGGTCACCGCTCGTCGGTCACAGGCCCAGTGCGGCGGTACGCAGACGCTCGGCGCTCTCGGCCGGGCCGTCCACCTGCACCCGGGCCACCCGCTGCCGCCCGGTGAGGAACAGCACCAGCTCACCCGGCGCGCCCACCACCCGCAGTCGTTCGCCGCCACCGCCGGCCCGCAGTTCGCCGTGCCCCGGCGCCTGCACCAGGACCTCGGCCGGGAACCGCCGCAGCGCCATCCGGGCCAGCAGGGACGCCCGCTTCCACAGCACCGCCTGCTGCCCGGCCGGCAGCTCGCGCGGGTGCCAGCCGGGCCGGGCCCGTCGCACGTCCTCGTGGTGGATGAAGAACTCCATCCCGTTGGCGAGCTCGTCGGTGAGGGGGTTGCTCACCGGGCTCCACACCGGGGGGCGGCGTACCCGGGCGATCAGGTCGGCGTACGGCCCGGCGGCGATCCGCCGGCGCACCGACTCGCCGTAGCCACGCAGCGGCGGCAGCAGGATCCCGCCGGCCGCGTCCGGCCGGCGCTCCCGCACCAGCAGGTGCGCCGCCAGGTCACGGGTGGTCCACCCCTCGTTGACGGTCGGCGCGTCCGGTCCCAGTTCGAGCATCAGGTCGGCGAGCGCCTCGCGCTCCGTTCGGGCGTACCGCGGCATCCCCTGATCGTAGGCCCGTCCCGGCCGATCGGCGCGCCACGCCCGGCCGGACCCCGCCGCGCGATCGATCCGGCCGGTGTCCGCCCAGCTCCGTGCGAACGTGACGGCGGACATATCCCGGCCGGGTCGGCGTGAGCGCCGGGGAACGGTAAGGATGGGGGAGAAAACTGCGGCTTACGGCGGGGGACAGCGTGGCGAGCGGGACAAGTCGGGACGTGCTCGGCAGAGGGCTACGGGTGCTCGGCCGGGCCATCCGGGAACAGCCGCGGATCTTCGCGGTCGCGGTCAGCGGCAGCGTGCTGTTCGGCCTCCTGGTGATCGCCAGCGCGTACGTCGTCGGCGCGGTGGTCGGCGAGGTGGTCGTGCCGGCCGTGGAGCGCGGCGAGGTGGCCGGCGGAGGGCTGGCGCTCGCCGCCGCCGCGCTGTTCGGCATCAGCGTGCTGCGGGTCGTCGGCATCTTCGGCCGCCGCCTCGGCGCCGGCTACATGCAGTACCGGCTCCAGGCCGCCTACCGCCGCCGGGTCACCCGCCGCTACCTGGAACTGCCGCTTTCCTGGCACCACCGCAACTCCACCGGCACGCTGCTCTCGAACGCCAACTCCGACGTGGAGGCGGCCTGGTACCCGATCGCGCCGCTGCCGTTCGCGGTCGGCACGCTGGTGATGCTCGTCGGCGCGGTGGTCTCGCTGTTCTTCACCGACTGGGCGCTGGCTCTGGTCGGCCTCGCGGTGTTCCCCGCGCTGTTCGCGCTCAACGTGGTCTACTCCCGCCGGATGGCACCCCGCCAGGCCCGGGCGCAGCGGCTGCGGGCCGAGGTCAGCGGCATCGCGCACGAGAGCTTCGACGGCGCTCTGGTGGTCAAGACGATGGGCCGCGAGGCACAGGAGACGGCCCGCTTCGCCTCCCGCGCCGGCGAGCTGCGCGACGCGCTGATCTCGGTCGGCCGGCTGCGGGGCGTGTTCGACCCGATGCTGGAGACGCTGCCCAGCCTCGGCACGCTCGCCGTCCTGGTGGTCGGCGCGCTGCGGCTGCGGCAGGGCGCGCTCACGGTGACCGAGCTGGTCAGCGTCGCGTTCCTGTTCACCGTGCTGGCCTTCCCGGTCCGTGCCATCGGCTGGGTGCTGGCCGAGCTGCCGCGCAGCGTCGCGGGATGGGACCGGGTCCGCCGGGTGCTGGACGCGACCGGCGAGATGCCGTACGGCACGAGGACGCTCGACCGGTCCACCCGGGAGCCGGCCACCCTCGCCTTCGACGACGTGCACTTCGCGTACGAGCCGGCCGAGGCGCACCTGCCCGGCGCCCAGGTGCTCGGCGAGGTGACGTTCACCGTGCCGGCCGGGAAGACGGTCGCCCTGGTCGGCCCCACCGGCGCGGGCAAGTCCACGATCACCTCGCTGGCCGTGCGCCTGGTCGACCCGGGCGCCGGGCGGGTCATGCTGGACGGCGTAAACGTGCGGGAGCTGACCGCCGCGTCGCTGGCCGAGACGGTGGCGCTCGTGGCGCAGGTGCCGTTCGTCTTCGACGACACGGTCCGGGCCAACATCGCGCTGGACCGGGCCGGCATCGGCGACGACGAGGTGTGGGCGGCGCTGCGGCTGGCCGAGGCGGACGGCTTCGTGGCGGCGCTGCCGGACGGGCTGGACACCATGGTCGGCGAGCGGGGCACGTCGCTGTCCGGCGGGCAGCGCCAACGGCTGACGCTGGCCCGGGCGCTCGCCGGGCGACCCCGGCTGCTGGTGCTCGACGACGCCACGAGCGCCGTCGACCCACGGGTCGAGGCGGCCATCCTGGCCGGTCTGCGCGCACCGGCCGACGGCGGCGCCCCGGCGTCCATCCTGGTGGTGGCGTACCGCCGGGCCACCATCGCCCTCGCCGACGAGGTGATCTACGTGGAGCAGGGCCGGGTGGTGGCGCGCGGCACCCACACCGAGCTGCTGGCCGCCGTGCCCGGGTACGCCGACCTGGTCACCGCGTACGAGCAGGCCGAGCAGGAACGCGAGCAGAATCGGACGTACGACGAGGTCACCCCGTTGACCTCGGGCCTGGAGGTGGACCGGTGAGCGCGACGACGGCGGAGGCGGACCGGAACACCGAGGCCGCCGAGTCGACCTGGCGGACGCTGCGGCGCGGGCTGGCGCTCTCCCCGGAGCTGCGTACCGGCCTGGCCGGCACGCTGGCGCTGGCGCTGGTCTACATGGTCGGCCGGGTCGCGGTGCCGGTGGCGGTGCAGCGCGGTATCGACCACGGCATCGTCGGCGGCCTCGACCTGAACGTCATCTCGCTCACCGTGGCGATCACCGCCGGGGTGCTGGTGCTCACCACCGCGTGCGGCTACCTGATGATGCGCCGGTTGTTCACGGTGAGCGAGACCGCGCTGGCCGGGGTGCGTACCCGGGCGTTCCGGCACGTGCACGACCTCTCCATGCTGCACCAGCAGTCCGAGCGGCGCGGTTCGCTGGTCTCCCGGGTCACCAGCGACGTCGACCAGATCACCCAGTTCCTCCAGTGGGGCGGCGTGATCCTGATCGTCAACCTGGGTCAGTTGCTGGTGACCACCGCCGTGATGCTCGCGTACTCCTGGCAGTTGACGCTCGTGGTGCTCGTCGCGTTCGCGCCCGCGGTGCTGGTGATCCGGCGGTTGCAGCGCCGCCTCGCCGGAGCGTACGGGCTGGTGCGGCAGCGCACCGGCACGCTGCTCGGCGCGATCGGCGAGAGCGTGGTGGGCGCGCCGGTGATCCGGGCGTACGGCATCGCCGGGCGCACCGCGCGGCGGCTGGACACGGCCATCGACGGGCAGCGGGTGGCCCAGCAGCGGGCGATCCGGATCAGCATCATGGGCAGCTCGGTGGGGGAGCTGGCCGCCGGGCTGGCGCTGGCCGGCGTGGTGGTGGTCGGGGTCAGCCTCGGCGTGGACGGCACGCTCACTGTCGGCCAGCTCACCGCGTTCCTGTTCCTGGTCACGCTGTTCATCCAGCCGGTGCAGATCGCCACCGAGGTGCTGAACGAGGCGCAGAACGCGATCGCCGGCTGGCGTCGGGTGCTCGACGTGCTGGACGTCTCACCGGACGTGGCAGACCCGGGCGAGCAGGGCCGGAAGCTGCCGCCCGGGCCGCTGGACGCCCGGTTCGCCGGTGTGACGTTCGCCTATCCCGGGGGGCCGCCGGTGCTGCACGGCGTGACGCTCGACATCCCGGCGAAGAGCCGGGTGGCGGTGGTGGGCGAGACCGGAAGCGGCAAGACCACGTTCGCCAAGCTGCTCACCCGGCTGATGGACCCGACCGAGGGGGCGGTGCTGCTGTCCGGGGTGGACCTGCGTCAGGTGCGCTTCGACTCGCTGCGTTCCCGGGTGGTGATGGTGCCGCAGGACGGTTTCCTGTTCGACGCCACGGTCGGGGAGAACGTCCGCTTCGCCCGCCCGGACCTGACCGACGAGCGGCTCACCGCCGCCTTCGCCGAGCTGGGCCTGTCGGACTGGCTGGACGGGCTGCCGTCCGGGCTGGACACGCCGGTCGGCGAGCGCGGGGAGGCGCTGAGCGTCGGCGAGCGGCAGCTCGTGGCGCTGGCCCGGGCGTACGTCGCGGACCCGGACCTGCTGGTGCTGGACGAGGCGACGAGCGCGGTCGACCCGGCCACCGAGGTCCGCCTGCAGCGGACGCTGGACGCGGTAACCCGGGGCCGGACCACGCTCGCCATCGCGCACCGGCTGTCCACCGCGCAGGCCGCCGACGAGGTGATCGTGGTGGACCGGGGCCGGATCGTGCAGCGCGGCCCGCACGAGGAGCTGGTCCGCGACCCGGACTCGGTGTACGCGCTGTTGTACGCGTCCTGGTTGGAGCAGACCCGCTGATCGTGGCGGGTCCACCAGGGTTGGAGCAGACCCGCTGATCCTGGCGGGTCTGCTCGGGAGCGGCGGTCAGCGGGAGTAGAACTCCACCACGAGCTGCTCGTCGCAGACCACCGGCACCTCGTGCCGGGCCGGTTCGCGCACCAGCGTGGCGCGCAGCTCGGCCGGCTGCGCCGAGAGGTACGGCCGGGGCTGCGCGTCGGCGTGCGCACCGGTGGCGGCGAGCTGGAACGGCGGCAGCGCGCGGCTGCGCTCGCGTACGCCGACCACCTGGCCGGGCCGCAGCCGGTACGACGGCCGGTCGACCTTGCGCCCGTCGACTGTGATGTGGCCGTGTGCGACGAGCTGGCGGGCCTGGTAGACGCTGCGCGCGAGCCCGGCCCGCAGCACCACCGCGTCGAGGCGCCGCTCCAGAAGCGCGACGAGCGTCTCGCCGGTCTTGCCGGCGCCCCGGGCCGCCTCGTCGAACAGCCGGCGGAGCTGGGCCTCGCTGACGTTGTACTGGTGGCGCAGCCGCTGCTTCTCCAGCAGCCGTACCTGGTAGTCGGAGGTGGTGCGGCGGGAGCGGCCGTGCACACCCGGCGGGTAGGGGCGTCGCTCGAAGTACCGCACGCACTTGCGGGTCAGCGGGATGCCGAGGGCGCGGGAGAGCCGGGCCTTGGGCCGGGGGTGGTTCACGCGGAGGTCTCCGATCGTCTAGCCTTCTACTTAGGCAAGCCTAACCTATGTTGAGGAGGTCGGGATCATGCGACCCAGCCCGGCGGAGATCGTGCGAACCCTGGTCGCGGGCCGGTTGCCCGCCCTCATCCACCTGGCCCGGCAGCCCGGCCCGCACCAGGCCCGGCACGCCGTCGACGCCGACGGGCGGGTCCTGCTGCTCGTGCCCGTCGTCAGTGACCTCGCCGCGGCGCTCGTGCCGCCGTCCGGTGACACCGACGTGGCCACCGTGCTCGACGTGCTCGACCTGCCGCCCGCCGCCGGGGCGCCCTCGCTCGGCCGGGCCTGGGTGTCCGGCTGGGCGACGCGGCTGGACGGGGACGAGGCGCGCGACGCGGCGGTCGACTTCGCCGCCACCGACCCGGTCGGTGACCTGCTCGACGTGGGCAGGCGGTTCCACCTGCACCGATTCGAGGTGGCCGAGGCCCGCTGGGAACGCGCCGGGCGCGTGCGCCGGATCGACCCCGAGGCGTACGCGGAGGCCGAACCGGACCCGCTGCACCCGGTCGAGGCCGAGCTGCTGGCCGACCTGACCGACCACCACGGCGAACAGGTCGGCGACTACCTGCGGCGGCGGCTGGCCCTGACCGGCGACCGCACCCCGCGGGTGGTCCGGATCGACAGGTACGGGCTGGTGGTCGCGCACGGGCGGCCCGGGGCGACCCGGCGGGCCCGGCTCGCCTTTGCCCGGCCCGTCGCCGACGTGGCGGAGCTGTCCCGCCTGCTCCACCCGATGCTCTGCCCCCGGGCCGCGGCCTGAGCCGGCCGGACCGGCCGTCGGCGCCGCACGGCACGGGGGCGGCTCAGGCGATGTCGCCGGTGAGGTAACGCTGGACCGTCGGGCCGACGGCGGCCACCAGCGTCGCCGGCTCGGCGCCGGCCACCGCGTCGAGGCGGAGCACGTACCGCATCATGGCCAGCCCGGCGAGCTGGGTGGCGACCAGCCCGCCGCGCAGCGCGCGCTGCGCCGGGTCGACGTCGAGATGGTCGAGCACCCGGCGCAGCACCTGCGTGACCAGGAACTCGCGCAGCAGCCGGGCGGTCCAGTCGTTGCTCACCGCCGAACGCAGCAGCGCCACCCCGGCGGTGCCGGCGGGGGAGTCCCAGACCTCCAGGAACACCCGGACCATCCGCTCGCCCACCGCTTCCGGGCTGCCGTCGAGCACCACAGGCAGCAGCCGCCCCGGGTCGGCCGGGAACGCCGTCGCGGCCCGGAACAGCTCCTCCTTGCCGCCGAAGTAGTGGTGCACGAGCGCCGGGTCCACGCCGGACGCGGTGGCGACGGCCCGGATCGACGTGGCGTCGAAGCCGCGCTCGGCGAAGGCCTCCCGCGCCGCGGTGAGGATGGCCTCGCGGGTGTCCGGGTTGCCGGGCCGCCGCCCGGTGCGCCGCGCGTTCACCCGCTGCGCCGGCGCAGCGTCGCGGCGGCAAGCACCAGCGCCGCCACCGCCGCCCCGGCCACGATCGCCACGTCCCGCCACATCGTCCCGGTCGGCTCGGCGTGCGCGCCGACCTCCTGCAACGCCTCGACCGCGTACGACAGCGGCAGCGCGTCGCTGACCGCCTGGAGCCAGCCGGCCATCTCGCCGCGCGGCACGAACAGGCCGCACAACAGCAGCTGCGGGGCCACCACCACCGGCATGAACTGGACCGCCTGGAACTCGGTGCGGGCGAACGCCGAGCAGAACAGGCCGAGCGCCACCGCCAGGACCGCGTTCACCCCGGCGATCAGCACGACCAGCCACGCGCTGCCCGCGGTCTCCAGGCCGAACACCCGGTACGCGACCACCGATGCCACTGTGGACTGGAGCACCCCGGCCAGGCCGAACGCGATGCCGTACCCGAACAGCAGGTCCAGCTTGCCCAGCGGCGTGGTGAGCAGGCGCTCCAGCGTGCCGGTGGTGCGCTCGCGCAGCATGGCGATGCTTGTCACCAGGAACATGATGATGAACGGGAAGAAGCCCAGCATGATCAGGGCCACCCGGTCGAACGTGCTGGGCGCGCCGGGCGGGGCGGGCTGGTCGACGTACATGAAGTAGACGAGCGTGAGCAGCACCGACGGCACCACCACGAGCAGCGCCACGGTCCGCCGGTCGTGCCGGAGCTGGCGCAGGATGCGCCCGGTGGTGGCGGCCAGGATGCGTCCGTTCATCGCGCCTCTCCCTCGGCGTCGCGGATCAGGCGCAGGAACGCCTCCTCCAGGTCGTCGGTCCCGGTGGTGGCGCGGACCGCCGCCGGGGTGTCGTCGGCGATCAGCCGGCCCTCGCGGATCAGCAGCAGCCGGTCGCAGCGGGCGGCCTCGTCCATCACGTGGCTGGAGACCAGCAGCGTGGTGCCGTTCGCGGCCATGGCGTGGAACCGGGCCCACAGGTCGGCCCGCAGCACCGGGTCCTGGCCCACTGTGGGTTCGTCGAGGACGACAAGCTCCGGTTCGCCGACGAGCGCGCAGGCCAGCGAGGCGCGGCTGCGCTGGCCGCCGGAGAGCGTGCCGACGAGCTGGTCGGCTGCGGTCGCCAGGCCGACGTCGGCGACCGCGCGGTCGGCCTCGGCGCGGCCCCGGCCCTGGAGCACCGCGAAGTAGCGGGCGTTCTCCCGCACCGTCAGGTCGGCGTAGACGCTCGGCGCCTGGGTCAGGTAACCCACCCGGCGGCGCAGGTCGGCCGAGCCGGCCGGGCGGCCGAGCACGTCGACGGTGCCGGCGCCGATCGTCTGCACGCCGACCACCGCGCGCATCAGCGTGGTCTTGCCGCTGCCGCTGGGCCCGAGCAGTCCGGTGACGCTGCCCCGGGGCACCGCGCAGGTGATGCCGTGCAGCACCCGCCGTCCGCCCCGGTCGACCACCAGCTCGCGGACCGACACCGCGTCGTCCATGCTCGCCTCCGTCAATTCATCACCCGTTGAACTCAACGGTAGGTGAATTCCCCGTCCCTGGCAATGAGGGACTTGACTTCGAGTGCGCTCGAACTGGAAGCCTGAAGGGCGTGGACATCAGCACGCGGGAGATGAGCCTCACCGTGGGTGAGGCGGCGGAACGGGTCGGCCTGACCACCTACACGCTGCGCTGGTACGAGCAGGAGGGCCTGGTGGGCCGCGTCGGGCGGGACTCGTCCGGCCGCCGGCGCTACACCGAGTCCGACGTCAACTGGCTGTTCCTGCTCACCCGGCTGCGGCGCACCGGGATGCCGGTGCGCGACATGCGCCGCTACGCCGAACTGGCCCGGCACGGGGACAGCACGCTCGGCGCGCGGCGGGCGCTGTTCGAGGCGCACCGGGCCCGGGTGCTGGCCCGGATGGCCGAGCTGGAGGAGGACCTGAAGGTTCTCGAACACAAGATCGACGCGTACCGCCGGGCGGAGGAGGAATCCGGCTGAACGCCCCCGCCGGAGGCGCGAGCCGCCCGTCTCCCGGGACACGTCGGCACGGCCCGGGCCGCGTGCGGGAGAATGGTCAACCGTGCCCGCTCCTGACGCGCCGCTGACCGGCGCCCCCACTCCCGGACCGGCCCGCCCGTCCCGGCTCGACCCGGCCATCGCCGCGAAGCTCCGCCGCACCCCGGACGGCCTGGTCGCCGCCGTGGTCCGCGCCCACGACACGGGCGAGGTGCTGATGGTCGCCTGGATGGACGACGAGGCGCTGCACCGCACGCTCACCACCGGGCGGGCCACCTACTGGTCGCGCAGCCGCGGCGAGTACTGGGTCAAGGGCGCCACCTCGGGCAACCACCAGTACGTGCGCTCGGTGGCGCTGGACTGCGACGGCGACGCGCTGCTGGTCGGCGTGGAACAGGTCGGCGCGGCCTGCCACACCGGGCAGCGCACCTGCTTCTTCACCGAACTGCCGGTCAGCTCCCCGGAGGCGACCCCGTGACCGACGGCACGGTCCACCCGGACCGGTCCACCTTCGCCGACCTGGCCGCCCGCTGGCGGGTCGTACCGGTGACCCGGCGGCTGCTCGCCGACGCGGAGACACCGGTCGGGGTCTACCGCAAGCTGGCCGGCGGCCCCGGCACGTTCCTGCTGGAGTCCGCCGAACAGGGCGTCGGCTCGGCGGGCACGGCCTGGTCGCGCTACTCGTTCATCGGCGTACGCAGCAGCGCCACGCTCACCGAGCGCGACGGCGCGGCGAGCTGGACCGGCACCCCGCCGGCCGGCGTGCCCACCTCCGGCGACCCGGTCACCGTGCTGCGCGAGTCGGTCGCGGCGCTGGCCGGGCCGGCCTGGGACCCGGCCGGCGACATGCCGCCGCTGACCGGCGGCCTGGTCGGCTACCTCGCGTACGACCTGGTCCGCCGCTTCGAGCGCCTGCCCGAGCTGACCGAGGACGAGCTGGACGTGCCCGAGCTGGGCATGATGCTCGCGACCGATCTGGTGGTCCTTGACCACTACGAGGGTTCGGCGATCCTGGTCGCCAACGCGGTGCTGCCGCCGCTGGACACCCCCGGGCGGGACGAGCGGGTCGAGGCCGCGTACCACCACGCCGTCGGTCGCCTCGACGCGATGACCACAGCGCTGTCCCGACCGATTCCGCCCATGGTCTCGACGGTGGGCCGGCCCGGCGTCGGCGAGGTGGTCAGCCGTACCCCCGAGGGCGGCTACCCGAAGGCGGTGGAGACGGCCAAGGAGGCGATCCGGGCCGGCGAGTGCTTCCAGATCGTGCTCAGCCAGCGCTTCGAGCGCCCCACCGACGCCGACCCGCTCGACGTCTACCGGGTGCTGCGCACCACGAACCCCAGCCCGTACATGTACCTGCTGCGCTTCGACGGCTTCGACATCGTCGGCTCGTCGCCGGAGGCGCACCTCAAGGTCAGCGCCGGCCCGGACGGGCGGCGACGGGCGCTGCTGCACCCGATCGCCGGCACCCGTCCGCGCGGCGGCTCCCCGGACGGCGACGCCCGGCTCGCCGCCGAGCTGCTCGCCGACCCCAAGGAGCGCGCCGAGCACGTGATGCTCGTCGACCTGGGCCGCAACGACCTGGGCCGGGTGTGCCGGCCGGGCACCGTCGAGGTGCCCGAGTTCGCCACCATCGAGCGCTACAGCCACGTCATGCACATCGTCTCCACTGTCGTGGGCGAGCTGCGCGACGACCGCACCGCGTTCGACGCGCTGGCCGCGACGTTCCCCGCCGGGACGCTCAGCGGGGCGCCCAAGGTGCGTGCCATGGAGATCATCGAGGAGCTGGAGCCGGTCCGGCGCGGTGTCTACGGCGGCACCGTCGGCTACTTCGCCTTCGGCGGCGACCTCGACATGGCCATCGCGATCCGTACCGCGCTGATCCGCGACGGCCGCGCCTACGTCCAGGCCGGGGCCGGCATCGTGGCCGATTCCGACCCCGCCGCCGAGGACCGGGAGACGCGCAGCAAGGCCGCCGCCGTGCTCGCCGCCATCGCGGCCGCCGAGACGCTGCGGGCGGCCCGGTGAGCGCGCCCGGCGCCACCGCGCCACCGGCCCGCGGCCGGCGCGAACTGGCGTACGCGGTGCTGCTCTGCCTGGCCGGCGCCGGCCTGGCCTGCTGGGCGGTGACCCGGACCTGGGCGGTGGAGGTGACCGCCCGGGGGTCGCTGCCGTCCGGGCGGGCCGAGCGCACCGGTACGGAGCTGCTGCCGTGGGTGCTGGCGCTGACCTACGTGGGGCTGGCAGGTGGTGGCGCGGTGCTCGCCACCCGGGGACGGCTGCGCCGCCTGCTGGGGGTGCTGCTGGCCGGCATCGGCGTGGCCGTGGCGGTCGGCGGCGGGATCGGCCTGACCGAGGGCGGGGTGAGCCGGCAGTGGCCGGCACTTGTGCTGGCCGGCGGCCTCGCCCTGGCGGCCGGCGGCGCGTTCACCGCGCTGCGCGGCGACGGCTGGCCGGCGATGGGCGCCCGGTACGAGCGGCGGCCCGCTCCGGCGGACGAGCCCGGCCGGCCAGCGGTCGAGCGCGGCACCCGGGACGCGTGGGACGCGCTGGACCGGGGCGAGGACCCGACGGTCAGCTGACCGGCTGCGCCTCGCGCGCGTCGCGGCGCCTCCGGGCCGCGGCGCGCGCGGCGGTCAGCTCGGCCACCAGCCGCTCCAGCTCGCGGCGCTGCTCGGCGCGGGCCCGGTCGGCGCACACCGCCTCCCAGGCGTTGCCCCGGGCGGTACGCGTCCGGCCGTCCCCGGCCACCGCGCGCTCCAGCGTGTCCACCACGCCGACGGCGAGGGAGGCGACGGTACGGGAGATGGTGGTCAAGCCGATGCCCTGGGTCGGCCCGTTGGCGTTCATGGTCACCCCACACGAGATCGTTTGCGACGGTCGGCAGCCGCCGGCGTCGAGTGTGCCCGACGACGATGCTTCCGGGCACACGTTTCGCCGTCGTGAAGCACAGGTCAACGGTGTCGCACCGGGTACTACCTGGGCAGGGCCGGAGGTCCTTGACCTTGGTCACAGCCGCCCGCCGGAGCCCGTCCTGCGGGCCCGGAACGATCGTGGTGAGATAGGGATGGGTGACGGTCGATGCCAGTGGTGGCGCTGCGTGACATGGCGTTCACCGCAAGTCGGCCATCATGCCACAGCCCATGTCGTGAGGTGCGCCATACCCCCCGGCACTCGTCGCCAGGTGGCGCCCCCTAGCATCGGCCCATGACGCCCGGAGAGGGGAGTCCGTTGGTGACTGCTGAGCATGCGCACGCGGAGGGGGACGACGCCGGAGCGGCGCCGTCCGCAGGGGTGCTCGACGAGATCCTGGCCGGCGTACGTGAGGACGTGGCCCGGCGCCAGGAGCAGGTTCCGCTGGAGCGGATCCGTGAACTGGCCGCCGCGGCGCCACCACCGCTCGACGCGTACGCGGCCCTGCGCCGGGCCGGCGTGGCCGTGATCGCCGAGGTGAAGCGCTCGTCGCCGTCCAAGGGGCGGCTGGCCGAAATCGCCGACCCGGCCGACCTGGCCGGGGACTACGCGGCAGGTGGCGCGCGGGCGATCAGCGTGCTGACCGAGGGCCGCTGGTTCGGCGGGTCGCTCGACGACCTGGCGGCGGTGCGGGCCGCGGTGAACGTGCCGGTGCTGCGCAAGGACTTCGTCGTCTCCAGCTACCAGGTGCACGAGGCCCGCGCGCACGGCGCCGACATGGTGCTGCTGATCGTCGCCGCGCTGGAGCAGAACGCGCTTGTCGGCCTGCTGGAGCGGATCGAGTCGCTGGGCATGACCGCGCTGGTCGAGGTGCACACCGAGGAGGAGGCGGACCGCGCCCTGGAGGCCGGCGCGCAGGTCATCGGCGTGAACGCCCGCGACCTGCGTACGCTTGAGGTCGACCGCTCGGTGTTCGAGCGGATCGCGCCCGGCCTGCCCAGCAGCGTCGTCAAGATCGCCGAGTCCGGGGTGCGCGGTCCGCACGACCTGATCCGGTACGCCTCCGCCGGCGCCGACGCCGTGCTGGTGGGCGAGGGCCTGGTCACCCAGAAGAGCCCACGCGAAGCCGTCGCCGAGCTGGTAAACGCCGGTAACCACCCGGCCACGCCCCGCCCGGTGCGCTGAGCCGCCGGGCCACCCGATCCGAGAGGACGCCCGCGATGAGCGCCGCACCCGCAGCCGGCCAGGTCCCCGACGCCGCCGGTCACTTCGGCCGGTTCGGCGGCCGGTTCGTCCCCGAGGCGCTCGTCGCCGCGCTCGACGAGCTGGACGCGGCGTACCGCAAGGCGATGGGCGACGAGGAGTTCCTCGCCGAGTTCGACGCGCTGCTGCGCGACTACGCCGGCACGCCCTCGCTGCTCTACGAGGCCCGGCGGTTCTCCGCGCAGATCGGCGCGCGGGTGCTGCTCAAGCGGGAGGACCTCAACCACACCGGTGCGCACAAGGTCCGCAACGTGCTGGGCCAGGCGCTGCTCACCAGGCGGATGGGCAAGCGGCGGGTGATCGCGGAGACCGGCGCCGGGCAGCACGGCGTGGCCACCGCCACCGCCGCCGCGCTGTTCGACCTGGAGTGCGTCGTCTACATGGGCCAGGTGGACACCGAGCGGCAGGCGCTGAACGTGGCGCGGATGCGGATGCTCGGCGCCACTGTCGTCCCGGTGACCACCGGCTCGCGCACGCTCAAGGACGCGATGAACGAGGCGATGCGGGACTGGGTCGCCAACGTCGAGGACACCCACTACCTGATCGGCACCGCCGCCGGGCCGCACCCGTTCCCGGAGATGGTCCGCGACTTCGTGCGCGGCATCGGCGTGGAGGCCCGCCAGCAGTGCCTGGACCTGACCGGCACGCTGCCGGACGCGGTAGCGGCCTGCGTCGGCGGCGGCTCCAACGCGCTGGGCATCTTCCACGCGTTCGTGCCGGACGCCGGGGTCCGTCTCTACGGCTTCGAGGCCGGTGGCGAGGGCGTCGACACCGGCCGGCACGCGGCCAGCATCACCGGCGGGTCGTCCGGCGTGCTGCACGGCACCCGCACGTACGTCCTCCAGGACGCCGACGGGCAGACCATCGAGTCGCACTCGATCTCGGCCGGTCTGGACTACCCGGGCGTCGGGCCGGAGCACGCCTGGCTGCACGACGCCGGCCGGGCCACCTACCTGCCGGTCGACGACGCCGACGCGATGGCCGCGTTCGAGCTGCTCTGCCGCACCGAGGGCGTGATCCCGGCGATCGAGAGCGCGCACGCGCTCGCCGGCGCCCGCGCCATCGCCCCCCGGCTCGCCGAGGAACTGGGCCGGGAACCGTTGATCGTGGTGAACCTGTCCGGCCGGGGTGACAAGGACGTGCACACCGCCGGCGCGTACTTCGGCATCCTCGACAAGGAGTGACAGCGTGAGCCGCATCGGGGTCGCCTTCGACAAGGCGCGGGCGGACGGACGGGCCGTCCTGGTCGGCTGCATGCCGGCCGGCTTCCCGACCGTCGAGGGCAGCATCGCCGCCATGAAGGCGATGGTCGAGGCGGGCGTGGACGTCATCGAGGTGGAGATCCCGTACTCCGACCCGGTGATGGACGGCCCGGTCATCCAGAAGGCCAGCGACATCGCGCTCGCCGGCGGGGTCCGCGTCGCGGACGCGCTGCGCGTCGTCGAGGCGGTCGCCGCGACCGGGGCGAGCGTGGTCACCATGACCTACTGGAACCCGATCGAGCAGTACGGCGTGGACGCGTTCGCCCGCGACATGGCCGCCGCCGGAGGCACCGGCCTGATCACGCCGGACCTGATCCCGGACGAGGCCGCCGAGTGGCTGGCCGCCTCCGACGCGCACGGCCTGGACCGCACGTTCCTGGTCTCGCCGTCCTCGACCGACGCGCGGCTGCGGATGACTGTCGAGCACTGCCGCGGCTTCGTCTACGCCACCGCGATCATGGGTGTCACCGGCGCCCGGGCGCAGACCTCCGAGGCGGCCCCGATCCTGGTCTCCCGGCTGCGCGAGGTCACCGACATCCCGGTCGGTGTCGGGCTGGGCGTGGGCACGGGCGCGCAGGCCGCCACCGTCGCCGGGTACGCCGACGCGGTGATCGTGGGCAGCGCGCTGGTCCGCTGCGTGCTGGACGCCCCGGACCAGGCCGCCGGCCTGACCGCCCTGCGCAAGCTCAGCGCCGAGCTGGCCGAGGGCGTCCGCAACCCCGCTCGCTGACGGCCGGTCCGCTCCACCCGCTCCCGGCGAGACCGGGACACCGCCCACCGCGCCGGGGCCGAAACCTACCAAGATCTTGAGAGAGTCCCGCGTCGAGCGGGAAGGACGGTCAGCGGCTGCTGCTGTCGGCCTGCTCGGACGCGCGCTGGCCGGGCGGGGCGGGCTGCCCGTCGCCGGGTGGCGTGAGCGGGTCGGCGGCCGTGGTGTGGCGGAGCACGCCGGAGCGGCCGGCCAGCGCGTCCGCGACCGCCGCGCGCGTGGTGGGGGTCAGCGCGCCGGGCATCCCCTCCGCGGACCACCACTCCACCAGGCATCCGGCCACCGGATCGCCCGTGGGCCCGACGCCGGCCGGCGCGGCGCGGAACACGTGCACCAGCACGTCCGGTCGCCCGCCGCACCGCCCGGCCGGCGGCGGAGGCGCCTGCGGATCGGTGACCCGGTAGAGGCCGACCAGGTCGGCCGGCGCCACCGCCCAGCCGGTCTCGGCGCGGACCGCCCGGACGACGGCGTCCGCCGGACTCTCGTCGTGACGCAGCCGCCCGCCCGGCAGGCCCCAGCGCCGGGCTCCCTCGGACCGGCGGCAGAGCAGCAGCCGGCCGGAGCCGTCGGTGACGACAGCGGCGACCGCCCAGGTGAGCGGGGTCATGGACAAAGAGCCTACGACCGTGCAAACCAGATGTCATCCGACCCGCGCGGCAGGCGGCCCGGGGTGCCGCGCACACAGTCCGCACCGGTACCGTGTGCACCCGTGACCCTCGCCCCGATGACCCCACTGGCGGCCATGCCCAGCCCCAGCACCGCCGTCTGGCAGCTCGGTCCGGTTCCGATCCGGGCGTACGCGCTCTGCATCATCCTCGGCATCGTGGTGGCCTGCGTGGTCACCGAGTACCGGCTGCGCCGCCGCGGTGTGGCGCCGGGCGCGGTGCTCGACATCGCCGTCTGGGCCGTGCCGGCGGGCATCATCGGCGCGCGGATCTACCACGTGATCACCTCGCCGGAGAAATACTTCGGCGCCGGCGGTGAGCCGATCAAGGCGCTCTACATCTGGGAGGGCGGGCTCGGCATCTGGGGTGCGGTGGCCGGTGGCGCGGTCGGCGCGTGGCTCGCCGCCCGGCAGCTCGGCATCCCGCTGACGGTGATCGCCGACGCGCTGGCGCCGGGGCTGCCGCTGGCGCAGGCGGTGGGCCGCCTGGGCAACTGGTTCAACAACGAGCTGTACGGCGGGCGGACCACGCTGCCGTGGGGCCTGGAAGTGCACGTGATGGACCCGGACAATCCGGGTCACGCGCTGCGTGACGACGCCGGCAACCCGGTGCTCCAGCCCGGGCTCTACCACCCGACGTTCCTCTACGAGGCGCTGTGGAACGTCGGCGTCGCCGCGCTGGTGCTGTTCCTCGACCGGCGCCTGCGGCTCGGTCGCGGCCGGGCGTTCGCGCTGTACGTGATGGGCTACACGGCGGGCCGGTTCTGGATCGAGCTGATGCGCACCGACGAGGCGAACCTGATCCTCGGCGTACGGCTCAACGTCTGGACCGCCGTGCTGGTCTTCCTCGGCGCGCTCGCCTACTTCATCCGGGTCCGCGGGCCCCGCGAATACCTGGTGCCGGTGGGCGAGCCCGCTCCCGTGGCCGCCCCGGCCGGCGACGTGTCCCAGGTCGACCTCTCCGCCCGGGAGGCCGGCGCGCAGCCGGTCGCGCCGGAGGGCTACCGGGTGGTGACCGAGGAACAGTTCGACGCGTACCGGGAGACCGGCGTGCTGCCACCGGCGGAGCCGGCCGCCGACGACGAACGCCCGGACGCCTCCGACGACGTCACGAAGGCCGACGACGACGCCACTGGCGACGCCGGACGCGCGACTACCGACGCCGCCACCACCGGGAGTGCGGACGAGGCCGACGAAAGCCCGGAACGGGCGGACGCCGGGCGCACGAACGCCGGCCGGGCCGACGGCGGCGGGCGCCCGGCGGACCGGGACAGCTGAGCGGGGGAGTCATGCGCAGCGCGGTGGTGGTCGGCGCCGGCCTCGGCGGAATGGCGGCGGCCGGTGTGCTGGCCCGGTCGGGCTGGCAGGTCACGCTGCTGGAACGCGCCGACCGGGTCCGCCCGGAGCCGACCGCCGTGGTGCTCTGGCCCAACGGGGTACGCGCGTTGCGCGCCCTCGGGCTGGGCGACGGGCTGGACGCGATCGCCACCCCGCTGCCCGACGGCGGCGTGCGCCGCCCGGACGGCCACTGGCTGGTGCAGCCCCGGTCCACACCGGCCGAGCGGATGCCGGTGGTGGTGCACCGGGAGGATCTGCACGACGCGCTCATCGCCGGCCTGGGCGAGCGGGTCGAGCTGCGTACCGGCGTGGCGGTGCGGACGGTGCGCGCGGCCTCCGGTGAGCGTCCGGCGGTGGGCGACGGCCGGCACACCTACGAGGCGGACCTGGTGGTGGCCGCCGACGGCACGGACAGCGAGATCCGCCGGCACCTCGCCCCGGAGACCGCAGTGGTCAGCTCGGGGTGCGCCGCGTGGCGGGCGGTCATCCCCTGGTACCGGGCCCCCCAGCTACCCGATGACCAGCCGGTGCACGGCGAGACGCTCGGCGCCGGATACCGCTTCCTGGCCGCCTCGCTCGGCGAGCGGGGCACCGCCGGCGCCTCCCGCCGGGGTGGCGTCTACTGGGTCGCCACCGCAGCCGGCGCGCCCCGCCCGGAGCCGCCGGAGATCCAGCTCGCGCTGCTCAAACGCTGGTTCGCGGGCTGGCCCGCGCCGATCGGCACGCTGCTGGAGGCGACCGACCCGGAGGACGTGGTCCAGCAGGAGATCCGCGAGCTGCGCCCGCTGCCGAAGGCGTACGGCTTCCCGGCCGGCCCGGGCGGCGTGGTGCTGCTCGGCGACGCGGCGCACGCCATGCCGCCGCACCTCGGGCAGGGCGCCTGCCTGGCGTTCGAGGACGCGGCGACGCTGGCCGGGCTGCTGCGGGAGTCGCGGCTGCCGGACGCGGTGGCCGCGTACGACAGGTTGCGCCGTCCCCGCGCGGCCACCATGGTCCGGCAGACCCGGCGGATGTCGGCGGTCCTGCAGGCCCGGGGCCGGCTGGCGTTGCGGGCGCGGGACGCCGCCCTGGGGACGATCAGCCCGCGACTGCGCAACACCGCCGCCGCAGCCGCCGCCGCCTGGCAGCCGCCGTCCTGACCGTCCGCGTGCGGCGTCGGGTCGGTGCTCAGATGACGGCGGCGGGCTCGGCGACGCAGGCGGTGCCCACCCGGCGGAACCCGACCCGCAGATACACGCGGGCGATGTCCTCGCTGCCGGCGCTCAGGAAGATCAGGCCGGTGCCGGCGGCGAGCAGTTCCCGCGCCAGGGTGGCGGTCACCGCCGCGCCCAGCCCGCGCTGGCGGGCGGACGGCAGCGTGGCCACGCCGGCGATCTCCGCCACGTCGTCCACCCGCATGGCCATCCCGCTGGCGACCGCGCCCTCCTCGGGCAGCTCGGCGAGCACCGAGACGCGCCGTCCGTCGGCGACCCGGGTCGCCTCCTCCTCCAGCGCCGCCATGTCCAGTTGGGCGAGGGCGGCGTCCCGCTCGGCCGGTCCGGCGTCGCCGCGCGCGGTGCCGCCGTTGGCGAAGCCGACCGCGGCGACCGCCCGCCGCAGCGCGATGTCGGTCGCGAAGCCGGGGTCGCCGGGGTCCAGCACCCGCACCGGTACGTCACCGAACGTCCCCGGCTCGGGCAGCCGCTCCGGCTCCAGCAGCATCAGCGGCGCCTCCAGCACGCCGAGCCCGGCCGAGCGGGCCACCGCCAGCAGGTCCGGCTGGTGCTCGTGCACCCATTCGAACGCCTCCGGCAGGCCCAGCTCCCGCTGCCGGGCGCGGACGGCTGTCACGTCGGCGAGCGTCGGCGGCTCGGTGGCGTCGGGGCGGGGGCGGGCGTAGAACGGCCATCCGGCGCCGTCCCGGACGAACAGCACCAGGGCACCGTGTTCCTCGGTTCGCGCCCCGTCGCGGGGCACCGCGTCGTAGAACCGCTCCAACCGGGCGAGTACGTCAGCGCGTGCGAGATCCACCGCGCGAGACTACACGTCCCAGCATCTGGAAGTGTGATCAATCTGAACTGGCCTTGCGCCGGAAGCCCTAACGTAGACTCAATAAACCGCAGAGGGCCGACGTCGTCCCCGTCATGATCCATCCTGAGTGACGACAGGAGGCCCGGTGGCCTTTCCGTACCCTCACAGCCCGCAGTCGGCCCCGCAGACCGGGCTCTACGACCCCGCGTACGAGCACGACGCCTGTGGCGTGGCCTTCGTGGCCGACCTGCACGGGCGGCGCTCGCACCAGGTCGTCGCGAACGGCCTCGGGGCGCTGTGCCGGCTGGACCACCGGGGCGCCCGGGGCGCGGAGCACAACACCGGCGACGGCGCCGGCATCATGATCCAGGTGCCGGACGCGTTCCTGCGCGCCACCGTCGACTTCCCGCTGCCCCCGGCCGGCCAGTACGCCACCGGTCTGGTGTTCCTGCCCGACGACGACGCGGCCGAGGCCCGCGCCCGCCGGGTGGTCGACAAGTACGCGCTGGTCGAGGGCGCCGACGTGCTCGGCTGGCGGGAGGTGCCGACCGACGCGTCCGGCCTGGGGGAGACCGCGCTCGCGGCGATGCCCCGGGTCCGGCAGCTGTTCGTGGCCGCGCGCCGGCTGACCGATTCGCCGGCCGGCCCGGCCGGCTCCCCGCTGACCGGGCTCGACCTGGACCGGGTGGCGTTCTGCCTGCGCAAGCAGGTCGAGCGGGAGACCGCCGAGCGGGGCGTGCCGGCCTACTTCCCGTCGCTGTCCGGCCGCACCATGGTGTGGAAGGGCATGCTCACCCCGGACCAGCTCCCGGCGTTCTACCCGGAGCTGACCGACGAGCGGGTGGTCAGCGCCATCGCGCTGGTGCACTCGCGCTTCTCCACGAACACGTTCCCGTCCTGGCCGCTGGCGCACCCGTACCGGTTCATCGCGCACAACGGCGAGATCAACACGATCCGGGGCAACCGGAACTGGATGCAGGCCCGCGAGGCGCTGCTGCGCAGCCCGAGCATCCCGGGCAACATCCGCCGGGTCTTCCCGGTGTGCACCCCGGCGGCGTCCGACTCGGCCAACTTCGACGAGGTGCTGGAACTGCTGCACCTGGCCGGACGGAGCCTGCCGCACGCGGTGCTCATGATGATCCCCGAGGCGTGGGAGAACGACCCGGACATGCGCGCCGACAAGCGCGCGTTCTACCGCTTCCACGCCAGCCTGATGGAGCCGTGGGACGGCCCGGCGTCCGTCGCGTTCACCGACGGCGAGATCGTCGGCGCGGTGCTGGACCGCAACGGCCTGCGCCCGGGCCGCTGGTGGCACACCGCCGACGGCCTGGTGGTGCTGGGCAGCGAGGCGGGTGTGCTCGACCTGGACCCGGCCAGCGTGGTCGCGAAGGGCCGGCTCCAGCCGGGCAAGATGTTCCTGGTCGACACCGTCAACGGCCGGATCGTCTCCGACGACGAGATCAAGACCGAGCTGGCCGCCGAGCAGCCGTACCAGGAGTGGCTGCACGCCGGCCTGATCGAGCTGGACGACCTTCCGCCGCGCGAGCACACCGTCTACACCCACGACTCGGTACGCCGCCGCCAGCAGACGTTCGGCTACACCGAGGAGGAGCTGAAGATCCTGCTCGGCCCGATGGCCCGCAGCGGCGCGGAGCCGATCGGCTCGATGGGCACCGACACGCCGATCGCCCCGCTGTCGACCCGGCCGCGGCTGCTCTACGACTACTTCCACCAGCTCTTCGCCCAGGTCACCAACCCGCCGCTGGACGCCATCCGGGAGGAGCTGGTGACCAGCCTGGCGTCCACGATCGGGCCGGAGGGAAACCTGCTCGACCCGGGGCCGGCGAGCTGCCGGCAGATCGTGCTGCCGTACCCGGTGATCGACAACGACGAGCTGGCCAAGATCCTGTCCATCGACGAGGACGGCGACCTGCCCGGCTTCAAGGCGGTCCGGGTGTCCGGCCTGTACCGGATCCGTGACGGCGGCGCCGGCATCAAGGCCCGGCTGACCGAGATCTGCCGGCACGTCTCCGAGGCGATCGAGGACGGCGTGCGCATCCTGGTGCTCTCCGACCGGGACTCCAACGCCGACCTGGCGCCGATCCCGTCGCTGCTGCTCACCGCCGCGGTGCACCAGCACCTGGTCCGCGAGCAGACCCGCACCCAGGTGGCGCTGATCGTCGAGTCCGGCGACTGCCGCGAGGTGCACCACGCGGCGGTGCTGATCGGGTACGGCGCGGCGGCGGTCAACCCGTACCTGGCCTTCGAGTCGGTCGAGGACATGATCTCCACCGGCGTCCTGGCCGGCGTCGATCGGGTGAAGGCCGTCCGCAACTACGTCAAGGCGCTCGGCAAGGGCGTCCTGAAGATCATGTCCAAGATGGGCATCTCGACCGTGTCGTCCTACTGCGGCGCGCAGGTCTTCGAGGCCGTCGGCCTGGACACCCGCCTGGTCGACAGATACTTCCGGGGCACGCCGAGCACCATCGGCGGCATCGGCCTGGCCGAGATCCACGCCGAGGTCGCGGCCCGGCACGCGCGGGCCTGGCCGGCGCCGGGCGCGCAGGCCACCGACCGGCTGGAGGTCGGCGGCGAGTACCAGTGGCGCCGCGAGGGTGAGCTGCACCTGTTCAACCCGGAGACGGTCTTCCTGCTCCAGCACGCCACCCGCAGCCGCCAGTACGACGTGTTCCGGCAGTACACCGCCAAGGTCGACGAGCTGGCCGCGCGGGCGGGCTCGCTGCGCGGGCTGTTCACGCTGCGCACCGGCGTCCGCCCGGCGGTGCCGCTGGACGAGGTCGAGCCGGCCACCGAGATCGTCAAGCGCTTCGCCACCGGCGCCATGTCGTACGGGTCGATCTCGGCGGAGGCGCACGAGACGCTCGCCATCGCGATGAACCGGCTCGGCGGCAAGTCCAACACCGGTGAGGGCGGCGAGGACGTCGAGCGGCTGCACGACCCGGCGCGGCGCTCGGCGGTCAAGCAGATCGCCAGCGGCCGGTTCGGCGTGACGAGCGAATACCTCGTCAACGCCGACGACCTCCAGATCAAGATGGCGCAGGGCGCGAAGCCCGGCGAGGGCGGGCAGCTGCCCGGCAACAAGGTCTGGCCGTGGATCGCCCGGACCCGGCACGCCACCCCCGGCGTGGGCCTGATCTCCCCGCCGCCGCACCACGACATCTACTCGATCGAGGACCTGGCCCAGCTCGTCCACGACCTGAAGTGCGTCAACCCGGCCGCCCGGGTGCACGTCAAGCTGGTCAGCGAGGTGGGCGTGGGCACCGTCGCGGCGGGCGTGGCCAAGCTCAAGGCCGACGTCATCCTGATCTCCGGACACGACGGCGGCACCGGCGCGTCCCCGCTCAACTCGCTCAAGCACGCCGGCACCCCGTGGGAGCTGGGCCTGGCCGAGGCGCAGCAGACGCTGCTGCTGAACAAGCTGCGTGACCGGGTGACGGTGCAGGTCGACGGTCAGCTCAAGACCGGCCGGGACGTGCTGATCGCGGCGCTGCTCGGCGCCGAGGAGTTCGGCTTCGCCACCGCGCCGCTGATCGTCGAGGGCTGCGTGATGATGCGCGTGTGCCACCTGGACACCTGTCCGGTCGGCATCGCCACCCAGAACCCGGTGCTGCGCGAGCGCTTCACCGGCAAGCCGGAGTTCGTGGAGAACTTCTTCCTGTTCCTCGCCGAGGAGGTCCGCGGCTACCTGGCCGAGCTGGGCTTCCGCAGCATCGACGAGGCGATCGGCCACACCGAGCTGCTCGACGTGGCCGGCGCGATCGACCACTGGAAGGGCCACGGGCTCGATCTGAGCCGCGTGCTGCACCTGCCGGAGCTGCCCGAGGGGGCGTCCCGCCGGGGCGTACGCGCGCAGGACCACGGCCTCGACGCGGCGCTGGACAACCGGCTCATCGAGCTGGCCGGGCCGGCGCTGCGCGACCGTACCCCGGTCCGGGTCGAGGTCGAGGTCCGCAACGAGCACCGCAGCGTCGGCGCGATGCTCGGCGGCGAGGTGACCCGCCGCTTCGGCGGCGCCGGCCTGCCCGACGACACAGTCGAGTTCCGGCTGCGCGGCACCGCCGGCCAGTCGTTCGGCGCGTTCCTGCCGCGCGGGGTCACGCTGCGCCTGTACGGCGACGCCAACGACTACGTCGGCAAGGGCCTGTCCGGCGGGCGGATCGTGGTGCGCCCGGACGCCGCCGCGCCGTTCGTCGGCGTGGACGCCACGCCGGGCCGCCGCGCCGAGGACCAGATCATCGCCGGCAACACCATCCTGTACGGCGCCACCGGCGGCGAGGTGTTCCTGCGCGGCCGGGTGGGGGAGCGGTTCGCGGTGCGCAACTCCGGCGCGGTGGCGGTGGTCGAGGGCCTCGGCGACCACGGCTGCGAGTACATGACCGGCGGCACCGTCGTGGTGCTCGGGCCGACCGGGCGCAACTTCGCCGCCGGCATGTCCGGCGGCACCGCGTTCGTGCACCGGCTCGACGAGCGGCTGGTGAACGCGGAGCTGGTCGACCTGTCGCCGCTGCGCGACGAGGAGCGCGACCGGCTGCACGAGCTGGTGCAGCGGCACTTCGCCGAGACGGACTCGGCGGTCGCCGAGGACCTGCTCAAGCGCTGGCCGCAGGCGGTGGAGGAGTTCACCGCCGTGGTGCCCCGGGACTACCGCCGGGTCATGGAGATCATGCGGGCCGCCGAAGCCGCCGGCCGAGACGTCGACGACGCGGTGATGAGCGCGCTCAGCGTGCCGTCGGCCGCGCCGGTACCGCCCGCGCCCCGGGCGGTCGCCCAGGAGGTGGCTCGTGCCTGACCCGAACGGTTTCCTGCGCTACGACCGGCGGCTGCCGGCCCGCCGTCCGGTGCCGGTGCGCATCTCCGACTGGCGGGAGGTCTACCCGCCGGCCGGTGAGGAGCTGATCCGCGAGCAGGCCACCCGGTGCATGGACTGCGGCATCCCGTTCTGCCACGACGGCTGCCCGCTGGGCAACCGCATCCCGGACTGGAACGACCTGGTCCGTACCGGCAACTGGGACGCCGCTGTGGAGTCGCTGCACGCCACTAACAACTTCCCCGAGTTCACCGGGCGGCTCTGCCCGGCGCCGTGCGAGGCGGCGTGCGTGCTCGGCCTGGGTGGCCAGCAGCCGGTCACCATCAAGCAGGTCGAGGTGGAGATCGCCGACGCGGCGGTGGCCCGCGACGGCCTGCGGCCCCGGCCCGCCTCCGCCCCGACCGGCCGGTCGGTGGCGGTCGTCGGCTCCGGCCCGGCCGGGCTGGCCGCCGCGCAGCAGCTGGCCCGCGCCGGTCACACGGTCACCGTGTACGAGCGCGACGACGCGATCGGCGGCCTGCTCCGCTACGGCATCCCCGACTTCAAGCTGGAGAAGCAGCACATCGACAGGCGGCTGGCCCAGCTCACCGCCGAGGGTGTGCGGTTCCGGACCGGCGTCGAGGTCGGCGTCGACGTGACCGCCGAGCAGATGCGCGCCGAGCACGACGCGGTGCTGCTCGCCTGCGGCGCGTTGCAGGGCCGGGACACCCCGGAGACGGCGGGCCGGGCCCTGCGCGGCGTGCACCAGGCGATGTCGCACCTGGTCGCCGCGAACCGGGTGGTGGCCGCTGCCGGGGACGGGCGGCCCGCGCTCGCCACGCTGCCCGACGGTACGCCGATCGACGCCGCCGGCAAGCACGTGGTGATCATCGGTGGTGGCGACACCGCCGCGGACTGCCTCGGCGTGGCGCACCGGCAGGGCGCGGCCGGCGTACACCAGCTCGACCTCTACCCGCAGCCGCCCACGGAGCGCGACGCGGAGCGCGACCCGTGGCCGACCTGGCCGTGGCTGCTGCGCAACTACCCGGCGCACGAGGAGGGCGGCGAGCGCGTCTTCGCGGTCGCCGTGCAGGAGTTCGTGGACGACGGCACCGGCCAGGTCCGCGCGGTCCGGATCGCCGAGGTGACAGTGGAGAAGGTGGACGGCCGGCGCATCGTCACGCCGCTGCCCGGCTCCGAGCGGGAGATCCCGGCCGACCTGGTGCTGCTCGCCATCGGCTTCGAGGGCACCGAGGAGCAGCCGCTGCTGGCCCAGTTCGGGGTGACCCGCAACGGCCGGGGCGCGATCGACTCCGGCCCCGACTGGCAGGCCGCCGACGGTGTCTTCGTCGCCGGTGACATGCACCGGGGCGCGTCGCTGATCGTCTGGGCGATCGCCGAGGGACGCGCCGCCGCGGCGGCGATCCACTCCTACCTGGGTGGGGTGGGCGACTTGCCCGCCCCGGTCGACCCGGCCCGCCAGCCGCTCGCCGCCAGGTGAAAGGAAGGGCCCCCTTTTAACGCCTCAGGTAGAGGAGGGGGCCCTTCTTAACACCCGCCGCCACCGCCGCGCGGCGCGTCGCCCGCGCGGCCGTCCGGGAGGGTGGCCCAGGTCATGCCGAACGGGGTCCCGACGGCACGACGACCGTCGTTAGGCTGCGGCCATGGACGTCGAGGTACGCCTGCGGCGCATCCGCCGCTGGCTCTGGCTGGTGGTGGCGGGGCTCTTCCTCAGCGGGGTGACCGCGTTCCCGCTGGAGGTCGAGGTGCGCTGGCTGCTGGCGGCGACCGATCCGCTCGCCGGGCAGTTCCCGGCGCTTGTCGACTGGATCGAGCGGGTCCACGTCGGACTGGTGGCGGCCGGTGACGACTACCCGTTCCTGCGGTACGGCACCGACTGGCTGGCCTTCGCGCACCTGGTGCTCGCGGTGGCGTTCTGGGGGCCGCTGCGTGACCCGGTCCGCAACGTGTGGGTGGTCCAGGTCGGCATGATCGCCTGCGCCGGCATCGTGCCTCTGGCGGTGATCTGCGGCCCGATCCGGGACATCCCCTGGTTCTGGACGCTTGTCGACCTCTCGTTCGCGGTCGGCGCGTTCCCGCCGCTCTGGTTCGCCTACCGACACATCCGCGCGGTCGAGGCGGCGCAGCCCTGGACGGCGTCGGCCGCTGCACCGCTACCGACCGCCCGTTGACCGGCCGGCCGGGTCGCTCCCGCGATGGCAGAGCGGCCCGGCCGGCGCCCGGTCAGCGGCCGAGCAGGTCGTGCGCCGCGCGGATCTTCGCCCACGAGGCCGGCTGCGCCGGCGCGGCGCTCGTCCGCGCGGCGGTGGCCACGGTGGGCCGACCCGGCGTGAACAGCCAGGTGGTGAACACCGCGTCGAGATCCCGCCCGGAGATCCGCTCGGCGAGCGCCTGGAACTGCGCGACGGTGCCGTTGCCGTACTGCCGCTTGGCGGTCCAGGTACGCAGGATGCGGAAGAACGCGGCGTCGCCCACGGTGAGCCGGATCTGGTGCAGTGCCATCGCGCCCCGGTCGTATACCGCGTCGTCGAAGATCCCGCTCGGGCCCGGGTCGCCGGGGCGCACCTGCCAGAACTCGGAATCGGCCGGGTAGCTGTCGTAGGTGAAGTCGAACAGCTCCTGCGCGGTGCCCTCGCCCTGCTCCTCGGACCAGAGCCACTCGGCATACGAGGCGAAGCCCTCGTTGAGCCAGATGTGCCGCCAGTCCGCCACCGACACCGAGTCGCCGAACCACTGGTGGGCGTTCTCGTGCACCACCACGTACGGGTTGGCGCCGCGTCGCCAGAAGCCGGGGCCGTACACCGGGCGGGTCTGCGTCTCCAGCGCGAAGCCGATGCCGTCGACCGGCCCGGCCACGCCGCCCTGCGCCTCGAACGGGTACGGGCCGAACAGCCCGCTCTCCCAGTCGACGATCTCGGCGGTGCGCTCGATGCTGGCCCGGGCGGCCGGCAGGCGCTCGCCGAGCGTGGTGCTGTACGCGTTCACCACCGGCTGCCCGTTCGGCGCGGTGTCGGTGACGATGTCGTACTGGCCGATGGCCAGGAACGCCTGGTACGTGGCGCCGGGCTTGACGCTGCGCCAGCTCCACCGGGTGCGGTTGCCGGCCTCGGGCAACGGGTCGCGCGGCTGCACGCCGTTGCTGATCACCTCGACGCCGGTCGGCACCGAGACGGAGATGTCCCAGGTGGCCTTGTCCTTCGGGTGGTCGTTGCTCGGGTACCACCACCAGGCCGACTCGGGCTCGTTGACGGCGAGCGCCCCGTCGGCGGTACGGGTCCAGCCGGTGTAGCCGTAGACGGTGGTCTGCGACGGCACCCCGGCGTACGTCACCACGACGGTGAGCTGCTGGCCGGTGGTCAGCGGCCGGGCCGGGGTGATCACCAGCTCGTGGTCGCCGGCCCTGGTGAAGCCGGCGACCCACCCGTTCACCCGCACCGACTCGACGGCGAGCGCGAAGTCCAGGTTGAACCGGGACAGGTCCTTCGTGGCGGTGGCGAGGATCGTCGTGGTGCCGCTGAGCCGGTCGGTGGCCGGCTCGTAGCGCAGCCGGATGTCGTAGTGGCCGACGTCGTAGCCGCCGTTGCCGTAGTCGGGGAAGTAGCTGTCGCCCAGGCCGGGTCCGCCGGGCGTCGGGGTGGCCACCGCGGTCTGCGGCCGGCCCCAGCCGGTGGGTGCGGCCTGGCCGGGTGCGCCGGTCACTGTGGTGCCGGCCGCGGTGAGGGTCAGGGCGGCGATGGCCGCCGTGAGTGCGCGTCGCACGGTGGGACTCCCTCCGTCGGGTGTCGTCACCGCCAACCTAATCGACAGATGTGAACATATCGCTCCCGTCCGGCCGATCTCGGCTATTCAATTTCGGCAAATGTTTCGATAGCATTACCGCCCAGTAACACCACCGATCCCTCGGCCACGCGCGCGGTCAACGGGCTCCACCACCCCCTGCCCCGTGGAGGTTCTGCATGTCCCGTCGCGTCCATACCGTGCTCGCCGCCGTCCTGGCGGCCGTGCTCGGCGCCGTGCTCCTGCCCGGCGCCGCCCGCGCGGCCACCGTCAACTACGTCGCCCTCGGCGACTCCTACTCCTCCGGCGTCGGCGCCGCCCCGTACGACCTGTCCACCTGCCTGCGCAGCCAGAAGTCGTACGCCCCGCTCTGGGCCGCCGCCCACTCGGTCACCAGCTTCAAGTTCCCGGCCTGCGGCGGAGCGGTCACCGCCGACGTGCTGAACAACCAGGTCGGCCAGCTCAGCAGCAGCACCACGCTGGTCACCATCACCATCGGCGGCAACGACGCCGGTTTCGCCGACGTGATGACCAGTTGCCGCTTCGGCAGCACGTCCAGCTGCGAGAGCGCCGTCAACGAGTCCAGGGCGTTCACCACCGCGACGCTGCCGGCCCGGCTCGACGCCACGTACACCGCGATCCGCAACCGGGCCCCGAACGCCCGGCTGGTGGTGCTCGGCTACCCGCGGCTGTTCGAGACCGGCTCCTGCGGCCTGCTCGCCATGAGCAGCTACAAGCGCACCATCCTCAACCAGGCCGCCGACACGCTCAACGGCGTCATCTCCGGCCGGGCCGCCGCGGCCGGGGGCACCTTCGTCGACGCGCGGCCGTTCTTCGCCGGGCACGGCGTGTGCGCCGCCCAGCCGTGGATCCGCGACGTCAGCGGCGTCATCGAGGCGTACCACCCGAACGCCGACGGCTACCGCTACGGCTACCTGGCCGCGCTGACCGCCGCCATCGGCTGATCCGCACGCGAGGAGGGCCCCGCTCGACACCCGTCCGTCGAGCGGGGACCCGCCGTGCCGGGTTGCATCGAACGTCGACAATGGTGCGACACCGCATGTGACCCGGAGGTGACCATGCGTGAACCGGCGACCCGGCCGCGGCCGGTACGCGAGCAACTCCCGGCCGGTGGCCCGGAACTGCTCACCCTGCTGGCCCGGCTGCTGCGGCGTCCACGCCGCGGTGACCGCCAGCTCCCGCTGCTCTGGCTGGTCCGGCCCGCCGGGGACGGCGCCGTCGCGGCCCTGCTACGGCGTTTCGCGGCGCGCCGGGCCGGGCGGCGGGTGCCGCACGCCGTGCTGGACCTGACCGGCCGCCCGGCCGGCGACGACGTCGCAACCGTGCTGCGCGAACTGCACCGGCAACTCTCCGTGGAGGCGTTCGGCGCGCCCCGGCTGCGGTTCCGCCACTACCCGCTGGCCGACTGGCTGATGCACCAGACGCTCGCCGTGGACCTGGACGCCGCCGACAGCGGCCGGGCCGCGCTGGTCCGCCGGCTGCGGGACTGGCGAGGACGGCGGACCGGTGACGACCCCCAGGTCGGCGGCGACTCCGGCCTCGGCGCCGCGCTGCACCTGCTGCTCTGGCTGCTGTGGCGGGCCGTACCCGGCGTCGTGTTCCGGATCGCCGTCTCCGGCCGGGTGCCGCTCGTCGGACGGCAGTACCGCTGGTTCATGCGCCAGCAGTACCTGGCGCCCCGGCAGTCGGTGACGTTCCTCGGCTTCGCCGAGCGGCTCACCGCCGGCTGGCGCGACGGCGAACACCCGGCCCAGGTGGAGAAGCTGCTGCTGCACGCGTTCCTGGAGGACCTGCGCCTGGCGTACCGGCGGCGGTTCTGGCGGCCCGGGGACTGGCGCCGCACCGCCTATCCGGTGCTGGTGCTCGACGGCGCGCGGCCGGACAACGTCGGGCACACGCTGGTCCGGCTCGTCGACGAGGTGCGCAACGAGACCGGCCGCAACGACCCGCTGCTCGTCGTCGCGGTCGCCGCCGACCCGCCGCCGGAACCGGCCGCGGCCCGGCCGCTGGCCGAGGCCGAGGAGGCGTACGAGGAGTGGGCCGAGGCGCTGCCGGAGAACCGCCGGCTGCGTCGCTCCGGCGCCTGGCTGATGCTGCTGGAGTCGGACGACCGGGACGTCGACGCCCCGGTGGGAGGCGTCCCGCCGGCCCTGGTCGCGCCCGACCCGCCCTGGTGGGCGCGGCGGTTCCTGCCCGCCGCGGTGGCCCTGGCGCTCGTCGCCGGGCTGGGCGTGTGGGCGCACGGGCGGTGGGCGCCGGACTGCCGACCCTGGCCCACCGACCGGGTCACCGTCCGGCTCGTCGGCGGGGAATGCGTCGGCTACAGCGACACCGCCGGGCAGGTCTTCAACAGCGAACCCGGGCAGGACCGGCTGCGCGCCGTGCAGCGGCGCATCTTCGCCCAGAACCGGGCCGCCGAGGAGGTGTGGCGGCGCAGCGAGCACCGCCGCCCCTACCTGACGCTTGTCTACCTGGGCAGCCTCACCGGCAACCGGACCCGCGCGGACGAGGAGTCCTACGTCTCCGAGCGGGAGGAGCTGGAGGGCATGGCCACCGCCCAGTACGCCCTGCTCCAGGAGTCGGCGGCGGCGGACGACGCGGCGCTGCTGCACATCGTGGTGGCGAACGCCGGGCGGCAGATGCGGCACGCCGACGACGCGGTACGGATGCTGGAGGGGCTGGCCCGCGACGACCCCACAGTGCTCGGCGTGGTCGGGCTGGTGGACAGCCGCACCAGCACGGCGGCGGCGCTGCGCGAACTCAACCGGGTCGGCCTGCCGGTGCTCGCCCCCACGCTGTCGGCCGACCGGATGGACGCCAACTCCAGCCTCTACCTGGCCATGTCGGCGCCGAACCGGGACCAGGCCCGGATGGTCGAGGCGTACGCCCGGCAGGTGCTGCGGGTGGGGGAGGCGCACGTCTACTGGACCACCGGCGAGGGCAGTTCGCTCGCCGACGACCTGTACGTCGCCACCCTCGTCGACGGCCTGCGGGAACGCTTCGGCGACCGGATCACCCGGCTCGACGAGTGGCGCAGCGGGCGGCGGCTCACCCAGGAGTGCGGCTACCCGGGGATGCTCTTCTTCGCCGGCCGCTGGTCGGAGTTCGACGGGTTCATGCGCGCGCTCAAGGAGTGCGGCGCGAACCCGCCCCGGCACCTGGTCGCCGACGACTCGGTGAACCGCTACATGGCCAACCCGGGGCTGCGCGCCAGCGCGCCGGGCAACCTGCCGGTCACGTACGTGTCGAAGGCCGCGCTCGCCACCTGCGCGTCGCTGCGGACCGCGCAGGCCGCGCGCGACGAGGCGCGCGGCACCTTCCTCACCTGGATCGGCGCGGACGGCCTGCTCGACCCGCCCCGCTGCCGCGCCGGGACCGGCCCGCCGGTCGGCGAGCGGGTCAGCCTGGCCTACGACGCCACCATGATGACGGTACGCGCGCTGGAGAGCCTCGCCGCCCGCCTGCGCCACGCCGACACCGGCCGCCGCTGGGAGCCCCGCTCGGTCAACCCGGTCGGGGTGCACGCCGAGGTGCTGCGGCAGAACGCCGCCGGCGGCTACCCGGGGGTCGCCGGCCTCATCCGGTACGCCCCGGACTCCGGCGAACCGGTCGCGAAGCGGCTGGCGCTGCTCACCGTGGCGAAGGTGCCCGACGTGGACGCCGCCCCGGTCGAGGTGTTCCACTGCGGTGTCGCCGACACCGGCCCCGACCCCGGCTGCCGGGTCGCACCACGCTAGGACAGATCTTGGTACGCGCACGCCCCGCAAGGGGCGTCCCCGTACCAAGATCCACGGGAACGAAGGGTTCAGCGGATTCTGTCGGATACCTGATTCCGGCGCTCGACTGTGCTGCGTGAAGCATCGATCGTTTCTATCCTGACGTGTTCATTCCCCGGTGACGCGTGTGGAGAGCTGTGGATCAGCGACAGGTACGACGGCTGGCGGAGCAGTCCGCCAACTTCGGATTCCTCAAGGATCATCCACTCCTGGTCTGGTATGGCGCGGGCGCCGAACTGCTCGTGTACGTCGACGCGCAGGCGGCGATGTTCAAGCTCCGTGCGTTCGGCGACGAACTGGCGAAGGATCTGGTGCGCCGCACCGACGCACGGCCACACGGTGACAAGTTCTTCCACCGCGTGCAGGCGCTCCAGACCAACGGCACGCTCGTTCCGGAGATCTACCGCGCGTTCGATCGGCTTCGTGACCAGGGCAACCGCGCCGTACACGATCATCTGGGTGAGGTGCGCGCCGCGCTGGAGCTGCTGCGGACCTGCTTCGAGCTGGGCGTCTGGTTCCACCGCGCGCTGACCGGCGACCGCTCGCCGATCGGCTTCGTCCCGCCCACGCCGCCCCCTCAGCAGGTGCCCCAGAGCGTCGCCGACGCGCTTGCGGCCGAGCTTGAGCGCTACAAGAACGAGCTGGCGCAGACCAAGCTGCTGCTCGACGGCAAGCCGTCGCTGGTGCAGGCCCAGGCCGACGCGCAGGCGGCGGCGGAACGGGCGGTCCGCGCGGCGAGCGCCCGCCAGGGCGAGGCCGCCGCCCTGGTGGCGAGCCTGGAGCCGGCGGCGCACGAGGCGCAGCGGGCCGCCGAGCAGCGGAAGCCGGCGCGGGTCTCGGCCGCCCGGCGGGAGGAGTTCATCGCCCGTGCGCGCCGTGCCTCCCACGAACCGCTGAACGAGGTGCAGACCCGGGTTGAGATCGACAGGCAGTTGCGTGCCGCCGGCTGGGTGGTGCAGGACGAGAGCCGGATCAACCTGTTCGCGGCCACCGGTGTCGCAGTCCGTGAGGTGACGCTGGCTACCGGCCGCGCCGACTGCCTGCTCTACGTCGACCAGCGACTTGTCGGCGTGATCGAGGCCAAGCGGGAGGGAACGGCCCCGCGCGGGGTGGAGGCGCAGCTCGACCGCTACCTGAGCGGGCTGACCCCGGCGCAGAAGCTCAGCGCCTGGCGGCGGGACGAGCCGTTGCCGTTCGGGTACGTCGCCACCGGCACGGAGACCGCCTTCGTCAACCGGCTGGACCCGTTCCCGCGTACCCGGGAGGTCTTCGCCTTCCATCAACCCGCCACCCTCGCGCGGTGGATGCGGGAGGCCGACGACGATCCGGCCGCACCGACGCTGCGGGCCCGGCTGCGGCGGATGCCGGCGCTGGACCGGCTCGGCCTGCGACCCGCGCAGGTCGACGCCGTCGCCGGGCTGGAGCGGTCACTCGCCGAGGACCGCCCGCGCTCGCTGATCCAGATGGCGACCGGCGCGGGCAAGACCTTCACCGCGGTGACCGCCAGCTACCGGCTGCTCAAGCACGCGCGCGCCGCCCGGATCCTGTTCCTGGTCGACCGCAACAACCTCGGCAAACAGACGCTGCGGGAGTACGCCGGATACCAGGCCCCCGACGACGGGCGGAAGTTCACCGACCTCTACAACGTCGACCGGCTCTCCGGCACCGGCATGCTCGACTCGTCCGCCGTGGTCATCTCCACCATCCAGCGCCTCTACGGCGCCCTGCGCGGCGTCGAGCTGCCCGACGTGGACCTGGACGACCGCGACTACGACAGCTACGACCTGGACGAGCCGGCCGAGGTGACCTACAACCCGCAGCTCCCGCCGGAGACGTTCGACCTGATCGTGGTGGACGAGTGCCACCGCTCGATCTACGGCAAGTGGCGGGCGGTCATCGAATACTTCGACGCGTTCGTGGTCGGGCTGACCGCCACGCCGGTCAAGCAGACGCTCGGCTTCTTCCAGCAGAACCTGGTCTCCGAGTACACCTACGAGCAGGCCGTCGCCGACGGGGTCAACGTCGACTTCGACGTCTACCGGATCAAGACGGAGATCACGGAGAAAGGCGCGGACATCGAGGCCGGCACCGTCGTGCCGCTGCGGGACCGGCGCACCCGGGCCGAGCGCTACCAGGAGCTGGAGGACGACTTCACGTACGGCGGCAGCCAGGTCGGCCGGTCGGTGATCTCGAAGGGCCAGCTCAAACTGGTGCTGGAGACGTTCCGGGACAAGCTCTTCGAGGAGATCTTCCCGGGCCGGTCGACGGTGCCCAAAACACTGATCTTCGCGCGGGACGACAACCACGCCGAGGAGATCGTGCAGATGGTCCGGCTCGTGTTCGGCCGGGGCAACGACTTCGTCAAGAAGATCACGTACGCCTCGCGCCGCGAGGGCGACAACCCGGACACGCTGATCCAGGCGTTCCGCAACAGCCCGGAGCTGCGGATCGCGGTGACCGTGGACATGATCGCCACCGGCACCGACGTCCGGCCCCTGGAGTGCGTCTTCTTCCTGCGCCCGGTGCGCAGCTCCACCTACTTCGAGCAGATGAAGGGGCGCGGCGCCCGGACCATCGATGCCGCCGACTTCCAGGCCGTCACGCCGGACGCCGAGGTCAAGGACCGGTTCGTCATCGTCGACGCGGTCGGCGTCACCGAGGCCGACCTGGACGAGGCGGTCCCGCTGCAACGCCACACCGAACGGCAGATCTCGCTGCGCGACCTGCTCCGCAAGGCCGGCACGCTGACCGCCGACGCCGACGAGGTGGCCACGCTCGCCTCGCGGCTGTCCCGGCTCAACCACCAGCTCACCGACGACGAACGCGCCGAACTGGCCGACCTCGCCGGTCAGCCGCTCAAGGACATCGTGCGCGGCCTCACCGACGCGGTGGCCCCGGAACAGCTCAACCCGGCCACCCAGGCCGGCCCGGCTGCGGTGCGGGACCTGCTGGCCGGCGCGCTGCGCCCGCTCGCCGCGAACCCGCCGCTGCGGGAACGCATCCTGGAGATCCGCCGGGCACACGACATCACCATCGACGAGGTGAACACCGACCGCCTCATCTCGGCACAGGGCGTGCCGGCCGAGGAACGCGCCCAGGTCACCGTGAAGAGCTGGCACGACTACCTGGAGGAGCACCGCGACGAGATCACCGCGTTGCAGGTCTTCTACGACGGCCGGGGCCGGGTGGGGTACGAGCAGCTCAAGGAACTGGCAGCCCGGATAGCCCGGCCGCCGCAGGCGTGGACGCCGGAGTCGCTGTGGAAGTCGTACGTGCTGCTCGGGCGTACGGCCGAGGCACCCGGCAACCGGGGGATCACCGATCTTGTCAGCCTCGTCAGGTATGAGTTGGGGCTGGACCAGGAACTGCGCCCGTACCGCAGCCTGGTCGAGGAGCGCTTCCGTGGGTGGCTGCTGCGACAGGAGCAGGCGGGCGCTACGTTCACTGCCGATCAGGCGTGGTGGCTGGAAAGGATCAAGGACGTGATAGCGGTCAGCGTGGAGATCAGCCCGGACGACCTGGAGGGCGCGCCGTTCAGCGAGCGGGGTGGGATCGACGGGTACGCGGGCGCATTCGGGGAGCGCGCCGAGCCACTGCTGACCGAGCTGAACCAGGAGTTGTCCGCGTGACTACCTTGCCGCGGGGTTGGGTGCAAGTCCCGCTTTCAGACGTTGCGGACGTGCAGGGCGGCATTCAGAAGCAGGCGAAGCGCAGGCCCATCAAAAACAAGTTCCCGTTCCTCAGAGTCGCCAATGTGCACCGTGGGAAGCTCAACCTAGTGGAGGTTCATGAGGTTGAGTTGTTCGATGGTGAGTTGGCGCGATTTGAGCTGCATAAGGGCGACCTTTTGGTTGTCGAGGGCAATGGTAGCCCCGATCAGATCGGGAGAGCTGCCATTTGGGACGGCAGCATCCCCAACTGTGTGCATCAAAATCATCTGATTCGAGTGCGCCCGACAAGTGCACTGTCGCATGAGTATTTGGAGCTCATCTGGAACTCGCCGCCGATCGCGCGTCATCTTCGTAGCGCTGCTGGTTCTACTAGTGGTCTGTACACGCTGAGTACGGCGAAGGTCAAAGCAGTCCCGATTCCGCTGCCACCGGTGCCTGAGCAAGCCTTGATTGTTTCGCGGGCTAAGGAGGTCCTTTCCAGAGTTGATCGGCTTCTAGAGGCAATTCAGGGAGTGGAAAGAAAAGCGGCTGGCCTTCGCTCTTCGCTGCTTGCTGAGGCGCTCAAGGGGCAGCTGGTGTCACAGGATTCGGATGATGAGCCAGCGTCGGTTGCTGTTGCGCGCATTCGGGCTGAACGGGCAGTCGCGCCTCCTCGTGCCAGAAGTCGTAATGCGAGCTCCTTGAAAACCGGTCCAGCCTCGCCCGGCGATGCGTCGAGCGGTACTTTTCAGCAGGGAGCGCTGCCGCTGTGACGCGGGGGAATAAGCGATTTAGATCGCGCGGCATCGACCGAGAGGTGGACTGGTGACGACGGCAGATTCGCGCCGGCTGGTGCAGAAGCTGTGGAACTACTGCGACGTGCTGCGCGACGACGGCGTCTCGACCATCGACTACGTGGAGCAGTTGACCTACCTGCTGTTCCTCAAGATGGCCGACGAGCGGGCACGTCGGCCCATGCGGCCCGAGAAGATCGTGCCCGACGAGTTGAGCTGGCAGACCCTCCTCGATGCCGAGGGCGACGCGCTGGAGGTGCAGTACCGGCACATCCTGACCGGGCTGGGCAAGGAGGGCGGCACCCTCGGCACCATCTTCCGCAAGGCGCAGAACAAGATTCAGGACCCGGCGAAGCTCAAGCGGCTGATCGTGGACCTGATCGGCAAGGAGTCCTGGTCGGGCACCGGCGTCGACGTCAAGGGCGACGCCTACGAGGAGTTGCTGGCCAAGGGCGCCGAGGACGCGAAGTCCGGCGCGGGCCAGTACTTCACGCCCCGCGCACTGACCGCCGCGATGGTCGACTGCATGTTGCCCACGCCGGACGACACAATCACCGACCCGGCCTGCGGCACCGGCGGCTTCCTGCTCGCCGCCTACGAGCACATTCAGCGGCACTACGGCGGCGCACTGACCCCCGACCAGCGGCGGCGGCTCGCCAATGGCGCGATCACCGGCACCGAGCTGGTCGACGGCACGGCCCGCCTGGCCGCCATGAACATGCTGCTGCACGGCATCGGCACGCCGAACGGGCCGTCGCTCATCACTGTCGGGGACGCACTCGGCAAGGAACCTGCCAGGCGGGTGAGCCTGGTGCTGGCCAACCCGCCGTTCGGTCGCAGCTCCTCGATTCGGGTCGTCGGTGAGGACGGCCGGTCCAGCCGCGAAGAACGCGAGATCGAGCGGGGCGACTTCTGGGCCACCACCGCCAACAAGCAGCTCAACTTCGTCCAGCACATTGCCTCGCTGCTGGAGATCGACGGTCGGGCAGCCGTCGTCCTGCCCGACAACGTGCTCTTCGAGGGCGGCGCGGGGGAGACGATCCGCCGCCGGCTGCTCAAGCAGTACGACCTGCACACCCTGCTGCGCCTGCCCACGGGCATCTTCTACGCGGGCGGTGTGAAGGCCAACGTGCTCTTCTTCGAGCGCAAGCGTGCCCGTGAACAGCCGTGGACCCAAGAGCTCTGGGTGTACGACTTCCGCACCAACCAGCACTTCACGCTGAAGCAGAACCCGCTGCGGCGCGAACACCTTCAAGACTTCGTCGACTGCTACCTGCCCGGCAAGGACCGCGCCGAGCGGGTAGAGACCGAGCGCTTCCGCGCGTTCTCGTACGACGAGTTGATCGCCCGGGACAAGGTCAACCTCGACATCACCTGGCTCAAGGACGCCTCGCTGGAGGATGCCGACTCGCTGCTGCCCCCCGAGGTGATCGCCCAGGAGATCGTCGACGACCTGCAAGCAGCTCTTGCGGAGTTCGCCGCCATCGCCGAGGCGCTCGGGTCGAGGTCGAAGGATGCCACTGCCGAGGTGTAGCGGACCGATCGTCAGACGTGCGGCGGTGATCGCACGTGGGCCCACCCGACGAACCGGGCGAACAGGGCCTGCGGGCCCGGTGCCTCGTCGGGATTGAGGCGGTGCAGTTCCAGAGCCGCGTCATAGAGCTGCCTGCACAGGTAGACAGACAGTCCGATGCGGTCACCCGCGTACTCGGCCACCAAGGCGAGTCGCGCCTCCGCGCACGGCCACGGGTGAGCGCAGCGCTTGCAGATCCAGAGCGGACGCATGGGTACGTGCGGACGGGTGCCGGTGCTCACGCCGGCACCCGTGGTCGTGCTGCCGTACGCGCACGGCGGCCGATGCTCGGGCCTTCGCCGGCTGTGACGTTCAACCTGCGCAGCCCGGACGGCTGCACGAACAGCTCCCGTTTGGCGACCGCTTCGCCCTTGCCGTCCAACTCGTACGCCTCGATCCAGGTCCAACCGTCGAACGTGGAGCGGTCGACGATCTCCCGGATGACCCGCACGGTGACCGGGTGGCAGAACTGCACGCTCGCCCTGCGGTCGAGGCGGAACAGATCTCCCGCAGTGATCGGACGAGCGTTAACGGCGGCTCGTCGGGACTGGTCGCGGTGGCCTTGACCAGATGCGCGAACGCCACCTCCAGGCAGGGGTGGTCCTTGCCGCAGCTGTACCGTCGGCGTCCTCGACGTCCTGCGCCGAGGTAAGGGTGAACCGGTTGCTGTGGCGTCGGTGCGCTCACCCATCGGGCCTCCCGTCGTGCGGATGACAGGCACGCACGCCCGGCCGTCCGGGGGATTGGTCGGCCGAGCGCTCTGCGCGGTGGGAACGGACCAACTCCGGTTTGCAGACCTGGGAGCCGGTCAGTTCGAGCTTTACACAACTAGTCACACATAGCAAGGACGACAACACGCTGCTTGTCACGACTAAGGCGTGTTTCGTAAGTCGGGCTGGCAGCGTCGAGGTCACGGTGTGGCGGTGATCGACAACTGAAGAGGTCTCCGGTATCTGGTTCTGCGAC